>JBFHLR010000025.1:0-24099 GCA_041594735.1 Marinobacter sp. | reverse complement strand
GTGCTTACCCTGGAGATTGTAGCGATCCACCAGGCCACGCAGTGCAGCCGTCAGCAGCTCCTGGTTGCTGACCTTGCTGTAGGCAGTGTTGGAACGTGCGAAGGGAATCCGGTTGCCACCAAGTACTGCAACCCGGCGAATCTGCCCGGTCTGACTTCCACTGCTCTTGCCTTTTGCCTGAGCGGCGCCTTTACTCTGTGCCATAGTCTTTTCCTAGTGTCAGCGTGGTTCTTTTAAGGGAGTTATTCAGCGGCTCCCTAACGTTGGATTGCTTTGCAGTCTAACGCCAAGCACCCCCCGCTCATTGGCAGGCCTGACAACAGGGTATTCGCGTTAAGTCAATTCAAATAGCTGTCGATCCCTTAACCTTGGGACCTTTGAATACGATTGCACCCACACAGAAACACAAGACCGGCGCCGCCAGCGCCGAAGAAAAGGAACCCTCCATGTCAGACCTGTACCTGAGATTCGTCAATACACCGGTAGGCAAATCCGCCGCCCAGTCTTTGGGCCTGCCCGCACCCGTCCCCCTCAATCGCTGGAAACGCGCCGATCAACCCTTCGTTGAAGGCGAAGTTCTGGTGGGTGCAGCTCAGGGCGGCAAGGCCATTGCCACCATTGGCAGCATTCTGGGCGCGAGCCCGGCTGAGGTTTTTCACGCCACCGGCGCAGACACCATTGCGGACTCGGCCAAGGCCGGCAACAAGGCCACAGCCCTGGACCTGAACTCTGACATTGACCGCAAGTTCGCGGCCCTGGTGTTCGACGCCACCGGCCTGTCCGGCCCAGCCGAGCTTCGCGCCCTGTACGATTTCTTCCATCCCACCATTCGCAGCCTGGCCCGCAACGGCCGCGTGCTGATCATCGGCCAGGACCCCAGCAACAGCAAAAAGCCGGCTCAGGCCGCGGCTCAACGCGCCCTGGAAGGGTTCACCCGGAGCATTGGCAAGGAAATTGGCAAAAAAGGCGCCACCGCCAACCTGTTGCTGGCAGCGCCCGGAGCAGAGAAGCAGATTGAGTCCAGCCTCCGCTTCTTCCTGTCTCCGCGTTCCGCTTACGTTTCCGGCCAGGTTGCCCGTATCGCCAAGTCCGCTCAGACTCCGGCGGCCACAAACCCGGTAGCACCGCTGGCCGGCAAGGTCGCCCTGGTGACTGGCGCCTCCCGCGGCATTGGTGAGTCCATCGCGGAAACCCTGGCCCGCGACGGCGCCACCGTCATCGGCCTGGACATCCCGCCCGCCATGGATGACCTGCAGAAGGTTACCGGCCGGATCAAGGGCAAAGCCCTGGCCTGCGACATCACAGACAGCGAGGCCCCCAAACTGATCGCCGATTTCGTGAGCGAGCATTTCGACGGCATCGACTTGGTGATTCACAATGCCGGCATTACCCGGGACAAGACCCTGGGCAACATGCCCGAGCATTTCTGGGACATGGCTATCGCGGTCAACCTGACCGCCGAGGAACTGATCGATGAAGAGTTGCTGAACCGGGAACTGCTGCGGGAAAACGGGCGCATTGTCTGCGTGTCGTCCATCAGCGGCATCGCCGGCAACTTCGGCCAGACCAACTACTCTTGCGCCAAGTCAGGCGTCATAGGTTACGTGGAAGCGATGGCCAAACAACTGAAGAACGGCATCACCATCAACGCCGTCGCCCCCGGTTTTATCGAAACCCAGATGACCGCCGCCATGCCGCTCACCATCCGCGAAGCCGGACGACGCATGAACAGCCTGTCGCAGGGTGGGCAGCCGGTTGACGTTGCAGAGGCCATTGGCTGGTACTGCAACCCGGCCTCCGTCGGCGTCAACGGCAACGTAGTACGAGTGTGCGGCCAGTCGCTGATCGGTAAGTAACGCAACAAGCCCGAAGCCCGGGGGCAGGTCTCAGAGCCGTCCCCGGGCTTACCCCCCCGGACTTCCAGCCACTCGCTACCCCGCCCGCCTTCAAACCTGACGCCGCGAATCACAACGACCTTCACAGGCAGCAACGGACAAAAAACACAGACGCAAAAAACCATCCATCCGGTTATCTGACCAGAAGACGGTTAATTTATGATCGTGCGGGAAAAATGGTGGGTGGTACTGGGATCGAACCAGTGACCCTCGCCTTGTAAGGGCGATGCTCTCCCAGCTGAGCTAACCACCCAGGAAAAGAAGTGGCGGAGCGGACGGGACTCGAACCCGCGACCCCCGGCGTGACAGGCCGGTATTCTAACCAACTGAACTACCGCTCCGCAGTGACTCTCGAATCGCTATCGATTCAGAATCGATGACCGGATGAATTAATCCGGTCAAGCTGAAAAATGGTGGGTGGTACTGGGATCGAACCAGTGACCCTCGCCTTGTAAGGGCGATGCTCTCCCAGCTGAGCTAACCACCCACTTTCCAGCATTGGCCAAGCCAGCGTTGCTGTCTCAACCAATTGAGACGCGCATTTTAAGCATTTCTCTGGCGCTGTCAAACCTTTTCCGACAATTTTCTTTAAAAAATTCCAGACCACCCAAAGCCGCACAAATTTCATACGGCTCCAACACTTAAGAAGCCCGGCCCCGCGTGATCGATTGTCGCGATGCCCGGACTACCTTCATCGCTTTCCGCTTCTGGCTGGCCACCGCCGCCTTCTGCTCCAGCAACAGCGTCTTGACCCGCTCTCTTCGTGCCGCCGGCAATGCCCGGCTGGCCAGCGAGCAGTTGATTTCGTCGATGCGCTCTTTCAACTGCCCCACTCGCTCATCCACTGCGGTCAGAATACCGGGGACCACCTCCTCAGATAAGCGCCGAACATTCCCCAAGACCGTTTCCTTTAAAGACATACTCCCTTTCCTCGACAATAAACTGTTCCCTCAGTCTAGTAATGATGTCGGCCTGGAACAATTGCACGCAAAACAAAACACAATGTTATTTTGGTCAAATTTTCCGAGACAGGCTTCACACTACCGGCATTCAAAAGATCCGCCAGCCACTCGCTGCCTGCTCGTCTTCCCGTTCACGCTCACGCTGCAACAGGGCATAGGCGTTCTCACGCTCGCGGATTTTTCGCTCCGCCTGCAATGGAACCCGGGCACCGCCGCCAAAGGGCCAGTACCAGGCCGGTTCGTCGTACAGCCCCTGCGCCACCAGAGCGGTAACTTCCGCTTCGCGCTCCTCCTCCAGCCTCGCCATATCCCGCTCGTAGGCAGCATCTTCGTTGTCACGGGCAATGGAGGTGGCGGCATGGTTGGGCGCCAGGAGATCGCTGTTGAGGAACTGGGTAGAGACCAGCTCCTCTGCTTTCATGGCTTCGTCCCGGGTCACCAGCCGCAGATCGCTGGTCGCCAGTGGGTGCTCGGGGTCCAAACCGGGATGCACAACTTCCGGTGCGCTGAGTTCGTTGTAGCGCAGGTAGTAGATTTTTCCCGGCTCCACCATCAAGGTCGCGTCGACGATCAGACTCACGCTGAAGCCGTTCAGCCCTTCCAGGCCCATCAGGGGCCGGCGCATCTCGATCTGCCGCTCTCCGGGACTCACTTCCAGCCAGGTAAAACTGTTGTTGCGGATATTGAAGTAGTGCTTGTCATCCACATAGACACTTGGCGCTTCGATTTCATCCGCCGCCCACTGGGAGTGGGTGCGATAGAAGTAGATCAGGGCATGGCGCTGATTCCACTCGTCGTTAGCTATGTGGACAAAGTCATGCCCCGAAACGGGGTGCAGGAAGGCCCCCGTGCTCTTGCCAATGGACTGGTAGACATGACAACCAGACAAGAGCGCCAGGGTAAGCGCCAAAGCGGTTCTTAACAGCAACGGCGTGGTCATTGTTATCGATCTCTTGGGCCATTATGGACGCTCGATTCTAGCAGCCACGGCTCCGCCGAACTGAGAGCTGCCTCAAGAGATGACTACAAACCGTTACAGACAAGCGCTGTTCGCGCCTTTATTGAGCGGCCATCTGTTGCCGCAACGTCGCAATCTCATCCGATAACCGGACCAACCGGGCAGTCAGTTGCGAACGGGAGGAGTCGATGGATCTGACCGTCTGCTCCAATTGCGTCAGACGGGCCTCGGCCTGGGCGAGCGCTCCGGCCTCTGCCTGCTGGCCAGTCCGCCGCTCCAGCGCCTGCAACCGGGTACGGACTTCTTGCTCCGCCAGGCTGCGCTCCTGAACAAACCGCTGCAGTCGCTGCTCCACCTGGTCACCAACCGTGGTGAGTTGCCCGCTGAGTGCTTGCAGTCGCTCGGACAATTGGTCGCCCTGTTCGCCCATGCGCTCATTGGTCTTTGCCAAGGCGGCATCGAGCCGGCCCCCAAGGGCGGCGATGTCGGCCTGGATGGCCGTTACCGATTCCTGCTGTCCAGCCATGGCGGTGCCGAGGGCCCCGATTCGGGTCTGCTGTTCGGCCAACTGCTTGCGATTTCGCTCATTGGCCAGCACCCACAGCTTGCCGATTTCCTCGTCCACGGTATCCAGTCGCCCGGAGTGCGCCTGCAAACGTTCGGCCATGGACGCGCCGGTCTCTTCCAGACTTTCGCCGGTCTCACTCAGCTCGCCTTCGAACCGTGCCAGAGCCAACTTGCTTTGCCGCGCCCAATAGTCGGCTTCCTCAAGCTGCGACTCCAACACGGCGATCCGCTGTTGCTGATCGAACCAGGCCAGTCCGCCAAGCGCAAAGCCCCCCACCAGCAGCAACACCAGCAGCCAAACCGCAGCACCAGAACCGCCGCGACCATGAACAGCAGGCTTGTCAGTCTTAACAGACTTACCGGGTTTATTGACGCCACTGGCCGCAGTATCGGCCTTTCGCCGGGTCCCATTGCCGGCTTTTGTTTCTGCGGATTTTTTGGGGCGCATGCCTCGCAGTTCATCGTCATCGGGACGAATCGGTTCCATACTGACCTCAGTTCACCAATTGGCGTTCGTAAAATAAGGCATTGATAATACCGCCCTGCAGGCATCCGACCCAATAGGCCCAGGACGTTATTTGCATGCGCCCCCGGCAGTACATACAATGGCCGGCTTTCTTGACACTCTTCGGGACTGCTTCTTATGCAACCGCTGGTAGGACTCATCATGGGCTCCAAGTCGGACTGGCCGACGATGGAACACGCCGCTGATATGCTGGATAAACTGGGTGTAGCGTACGAAACCCGCGTGGTTTCCGCTCATCGAACACCTGACCTGCTTTTTGACTACGCCAAGACCGCCTCTGAGCGGGGCCTGAAGGTCATCATTGCAGGTGCCGGTGGCGCAGCCCACCTGCCTGGCATGGTGGCTTCCCAGACGTCCTTGCCGGTGCTTGGCGTGCCGGTGCAGTCCAAGGCATTGAACGGTCTCGACTCCCTGCTGTCCATCGTACAGATGCCGGGGGGCATTGCGGTAGGCACGCTGGCGATTGGTAAAGCAGGCGCGACTAACGCCGGCCTGTTGGCGGCTCAGATCATCGGCACCTTCGATGATCAGGTCCGACAGTCGGTGGATACGTTCCGCGCCACCCAGACCCAGACCGTGCTGGACAATCCGGACCCGAAAGAGTCCTAACGCCCTCGGGCCAGTTTTAGCACCACAGTTTTAGCACCACAGTGTTGCCACCTTTGGAACTTCGGGAGATTCCCATGCGAATTGGTGTGTTAGGCGCCGGACAGTTGGGCAGGATGCTGGCCCTTGCCGGCTACCCACTGGCGAAAAAATTCGTTTTTTACGACATGTCCGGCAGCCCCAGCGTTGGCCTCGGTGAGGTCATCGTCGACCGGGAGGGCCAATATATTGAGGACTTCCTGAGCCGGGTCGACCGAGTCACCTACGAGTTCGAACATCTTCCCGTCCCGATTGCCGAACGCATTGCCGCCGAAAAGCCGGTGTTCCCCTCACCCCGCGCGCTGCAGGTGTGCCAGAACCGGGAAGCTGAGAAAACCCTGTTCGGCGAACTGGGCATTCCCACGCCCCAGTGGCAGATTGCCGACAGCGCTGAAAGCCTGAAGCAGGCTGCGGAAGCCCTGGGCTGTCCGGTGGTGGCCAAATCCAATACCGAAGGCTACGACGGCAAAGGGCAATCGGTACTGCGTTCGCCCGACGACGCCGAAGCGGCCTGGCAGGCGATCGGCCACCCGCGTCTGATCGTCGAGAAGTTTGTTGAGTTTTCCCGGGAAGTGTCGATCATTGCCGCCCGCGCCGAAGATGGCGCAATCAGTTTCTACCCGATGGCGGAGAATACCCATCACGAAGGCATCCTGCGCTACTCCATCGCCCCGGCACCGAAGCTGTCGGAAGAAACCCGGACCGAGGCGGAACGCTATATCCGGGCGCTGCTGAGCGAACTGGACTACGTCGGCGTGCTGACACTGGAACTGTTCGAGACGGCCACGGGCCTGGTCGCCAACGAAATGGCTCCCCGGGTTCACAATTCCGGGCACTGGACCATCGAGGGTGCCGTGACGAGCCAGTTCGAAAATCACATTCGCGCGGTGAGCGGACACGCCCTGGGCGACACCTCCCCCCGCGGTGTCAGCTGCATGATCAATATCATTGGCGAGCATGGCGACATCGACAGCATCCTCAAACTGCCCTATGCCCACGTGCATCTCTATGACAAGGGTGAACGGCCAGGGCGCAAACTGGGCCATATCAACGTGCTGGCGGACAGCTATGAAGAGCTGGTCTGGCGGGTCCGTAACTGCGTGGAGTTTTTGCCAGGGGCTCCGGAGTTTGACTGCTCCTTGACCTGACCCAGACCGGCCGCCACGGGAGGGCTTGAAACTGCCCCGAGCGGCCCCGATAGTAAATGGTTGCATGGCATTCCCAGGTGGGCGATGCCATTTGACAGCCGCCGACGGTAAAGTTCGGCAAATAGGATACACTTCAATGGGCGCCCTCCGCCCATTGCTAAACTGAGAGAAACCAGGGAGAACGACCTCATGGCATTTGAACTTCCCGCACTGCCTTACGCAAAGAATGCACTGGAACCGCACATTTCCGAAGAAACGCTGGAATACCATTACGGCAAGCACCATGCGACCTACGTCACCAAGCTGAATGGGCTGGTGGAAGGCACCGACGATGCCAACAAGTCTCTGGAAGACATCATCAAGAACTCCAGCGGCCCACTGTTCAACAACGCCGCCCAGATCTGGAACCACACCTTCTACTGGCACTGCCTGAGCCCCACCGGCGGTGGCGCTCCGACTGGCGCAGCGGCTGATGCCATCAACGCCGCCTTCGGTTCGTTCGAAAACTTCCAGAAGGAGTTCAACGACAAGGCCGCCAACAACTTCGGTTCCGGCTGGACCTGGCTGGTCAAGAAGGCAGACGGCAGCGTTGCCATCGTTAACACCAGCAACGCCGAAACCCCGCTGACCTCCGCGGACAAGCCGGTACTGACCTGCGATGTGTGGGAGCACGCCTACTACATCGACTACCGCAATTCCCGCCCGAACTACCTGGAAGCTTTCTGGAAGCTGGTGAACTGGGATTTCGTCAACGAAAACCTGGCCTAAGCCAACCGGACTTCCGCGGCAGGCTTGACTTGCCGGTCTTGAAGACGCCCGCCTTTGCGGGCGTTTTTTTTGATATCTTACAATTCGGCATAGGCTTCGGCGTCAGAATTGATAAGAATAGATGTCTTGGGCGCCTCGGAATCTGGCGGCCTGTATCGGCTGTCGGCGCAAAAGCAACCATAACAACAACACTCGGCCATCAATGAAGACGTCATTCAAGATAGAACACAGGCTGGGATACCGGATATTACGCTGGGTCCTGTCGATTGCCCTGGTTTCCGGCATCGTGCTCAGCGCGAGCCAGATCGTTATTGACGGTAAACGGGTCTCCACCGATCTGGACCGACAGGCCTACCAAACCATGGCCCTGGTCCGGGAGGCCGCCACCCAGGCCGTGTTCAGCATTGACGAGGAACTGGCACAGCAAGTTGTGGACGGTCTGTTTGAGCAACAGACTGTCCGGCTGGCGCGCATTACCCACCCCGACGGCCAGCCCCTTGGCGGGCGCACCCGCCCCCTTCGGGAGGCGCCCTATCGTCCGTTGACCGATACCATTTTTCAGGCCGAGCGAAGCTACCGAATCGAGCTGTCCCGCCACCAGAACCAAGGCACGGTGTACGGCTACCTGGAGATCCATTACGATACCGGCCCCACAGCGGAGAGCTGGTTGGAACGAGCCACGCTCACCTTTGGCTCCGGCCTGGCCCGGGCCATGATTCTCGCCCTGGTGCTGTTCATGGTGTATCACTTGTTGCTCACCAAGCCGCTCCTGAAAATCATCGCCTCCCTGGCCCAGGTTGATCCGGACCACCCGGACACCCGATTGATCACCACGATCAAGGGCCACACACGGGATGAGCTGGGACTGTGGGTAAATGCCACCAACAACTTGCTGGTCGCCATCTCCGACAGCCAGAAAAAGCAAAGAGAAGCGGAAGAGCGAGTGACCCGACTGTCCCGCTTCGACAAACTCACCGGACTGCCAAGCCGGGAACATCTGCTCGGCCTGCTAAAAAGCGCCATGGATGATGCTCAAAAACAGCACAAGGTCATGGCCGTGTTTTGCTGCGGCATCGACGATTTCAAAGGCATCAATGATCAGTTTGGCTATGAGAACGGCGACTTCATTCTGCAGCGGATCGCTGATCGTCTGGACGCCAACTTTAATGACCGCGACTACCTCAAAGCCAGACTCGGCAGTGACCAGTTTGTCGTGGTGGAGAAACAGTTGGCGGAAGGGTATCAGGCCGCCATCACCGCCGAGAAATTACTGGGACTATTCAGCAAACCGATCTCCGCACAGCCCCATTCGATTTCACTCTCCGCCACCATCGGTGTCGCCCTGTTTCCGAACGACGCCGACCAGCTCGATCGTCTGCTCCAGTACGCCGAGCAAACCATGACCCTGGCAAAGAGCGGTGGCCAAAACAGTTACCAGTTCTACGTGGCCAGCGTCGATCAGGACATGCGAAAACGCAAACAGCTTGAGAAAGACATGGCCCGGGCGCTCGACCAAGACGAGTTCCACCTGCTCTACCAACCCCAGGTCAGCCTGGACACCGGCCGTGTCATCGGTGCCGAAGCGCTGATTCGCTGGCAACATCCCGAGCGGGGCCTCATACCTCCCGACGACTTCATTCCCCTGGCGGAATTGAATGGTCAAATCGTCGAGATCGGCGCCTGGGTTCTGGACGAAGCTTGCCGCCAGGCCGCGATATGGGCTGCCAGGGGCCTGCCGCTGCGCATCGCCGTCAACCTGTCTGCGGTCCAGCTGCGACAGGACAACATCCTGGCCACCGTACTCGACACCCTGTCCAGACACCGGATTCCACCGGGCGGCCTTGAACTGGAAGTCACGGAAACCAGCGTCATGACCAACCTTGAGGACGCCATCGGCAAGCTCCAGCTCATGAAGCGGGAAGGCATTCAGATTGCCGTCGACGACTTCGGCACCGGCTACTCTTCCCTGACCTACCTCAAGCGGATGCCGGTTCAACACCTGAAAATCGACAAACAGTTTGTCCAGGATCTGCTGGTCAATGAAGACGACACCCGAATTGCCAACACCATCATTGACCTGGGCAAGAGTTTGAACCTGTCAGTGATCGCCGAGGGCGTAGAAACGGCCGAACAGGAGTTCTACCTGCGGCAACGGGGTTGCCAGCTCGCGCAGGGCTATCATTTCTCCAAGCCTTTGCCTGCGAAGGAGTTTGTGTCGTTTGTCGAGGAGTTTCACGGTAAGATGGCGGAAAACAACGTCTAGGGAGCTTCCATGACCACCACCCTGATCGGACTCGGCGTCGTCGCCGTTGCGGTACTGTACCTGGTTATCATCTACAACCGACTGGTGTCACTGCGCAACCAGTTCAAGAACGGCTTTGCCCAGATTGACGTTCAACTGCAACGTCGCCACGACCTGATCCCCAACCTGGTGGAATCCGCGAAAGCCTACCTGAGCCACGAAAAATCCACCTTGACCCAGGTCATGGAAGCTCGCAGCGGCGCCGTTACCGCCCAGAAAAACGCGGCCCGGGACCCCTCAGATGTCAGCAAAATTCAAAAACTCGGCGCCGCCGAAAACCTGCTGACCAAGGCACTGGCCAACTTTTACGCCGTGGCGGAAAACTACCCGGAGCTCAAGGCCAACGAAACCATTCAGCAAGTCATGGAAGAGCTGTCCAGCACCGAAAATCGGGTTTCCTTTGCCCGCCAGGCCTATAACGACGGCGTCATGAGCTACAACATCTTCCGCGAACAGTTCCCCAATAACGTCATTGCGGGCCTGTTCGCCTTCAAGCAAACCGCCCAGCTTGAGCTGGAATCCCCAGAAGCCCGCCAAGCCCCGAAAGTCGCGTTCTGACCATTACCGTCATGGCAAATCCGGGATTCTTTCAGCGCCAGGCCAATGCCCGGCGCAACACCGTATTGCTGATTGCGCTGTTCCTGCTCGCGGTAGCCATCATTAGCCTGGCGGTTTGCCTGGTGGGCTACCTGGTCACCCGCAGCGAAACCACTTCGCTGGATTTTGTGGACTGGCTGATCAGCAGCCACGGGCTGATGACCGCCGGCGCGGTGGTCTGCCTGATTGTTGTCGGCTCCCTGGTCCGCTGGATTGATCTGGCGGGAGGCGGCGAGCGGGTAGCGCGCATGGTGGGAGCGAGACTGATTGACCCGTCCACCCGGGATGCAGATGAGCGAAAACTCCGCAATATCGTCGAGGAAATGGCCATCGCCAGCGGCGTTTCGGTCCCGCAACTGTATGTCATGGACCGGGAAACCAGCATCAATGCCTTTGTTGCAGGCTACAGCCCCAGTGAAGCGGTGATGGTGGTGACCCACGGCGCGCTTACGCAACTCAATCGGGACGAGTTACAAGGTGTCGTGGGGCACGAATTCAGCCACATCCTCAATGGTGACATGCGCATTAATGTACGGCTGATTGCCGTACTCGCCGGCATCCTGATGATTGGCCAGATCGGCAGTTTCCTGCTGCACAGCACCAGTCCCAGCAGCTATTCCTCCCGCCGCAATAAAGAACAGGGTGCAGCGGTGATCCTTGGTCTGGCCTTGATGGTGATCGGCTACGTGGGATTGTTTTTCGGTCGCCTGATCCAGGCTGCGGTGTCCCGGCAACGGGAACTGTTGGCCGATGCCTCCTCCGTGCAGTTCACCCGCAATCCCGAAGGGATCGGTTCGGCGCTGTACAAGATCGGCTTCCAGGGCGGATTGCTGACGTCCACCAGTCACGCCTCGGACATGAACCACATGTGCTTCGGCGAAAGCACCGCCATGAAGTTCTCACAGTTACTGGCCTCTCACCCGCCCATCGATGCCCGTATCAACGCCATCCAGCCCGGTCTGCTGGCACGCCTGCAAAGCCGACAGCGAGACACCCGGCCGGCCACTCAGATCCGTAGCGGAAAAACTGTACCGGAGGCGGCCGCAGGTTTTGCCGGCACCAGCGCTCCGGCACCGAGCCAGGAATTACCACCGATCACCTACACCCCGGCCGATCGGTTATCCAGTTCGGTTGGCCAGGTGACAGCCCGCAGCGAAGACTACGCCAAGAATCTATTGGAGCAGTTACCCGCCACCTTTCTGGAACTGCTCTATACCCGCTCAGGTGCCGTACAGCTCTGCTATGCCCTGCTCACGGACCAGCTGGATGCAACCGGCCAGGAACGGGTGTTGTCATTGCTGGAGGACCACCCGCTGCTCGCCCCCCAATCTGCACTGATTGGCAAGCTTACACCCACCCTGAAAAGCCTGGGGGCCGCCAGCCGCTTTCCTGCACTGGAGCTGGCCATGCCCGCCCTGCGCAAGCTGGACCCGGAAGAAAGGCGGCTCTTGATCGATAACACCCAGCAGCTGGTGCGAGCCGATGGTCGGGTGTCGCTGTTCGAGTTTGCCATGATCAGCTTCCTGCAGCGTCATCTGGGCGCCAACGCCGGCGCGGTGGTGAAAACGAAACATCGCAGTTATCAGACGGTACAAACCCCACTGCACCATCTGTTCAGCCTGATGGCCCGCGCCGGCAGCTCGTCCGTTGACGGCGCCAGCCAGCTGTATGGCGAAGCCATGGCAGGTTTTACCAGCCCAACCAACCAAAAACCACCCGCGGACAGGGTGTCCATGGCGGAACTACGGGACGCCCTGGTGCAGCTCAACAGCCTGTCACCGCTGCTTAAACCGGCGGTCATCGACGCCTGTGGCCACTGCGTGAGCCACGATGGCAGGGTCACCGTGACCGAGTACGAGATGCTGCGGTTGGTAGCCGACCAGCTGGACTGCCCCATGCCGCCCATCGCCGTGGATAGCTAACGTCCAAACTGACCAACGACACGTAGGATGCCGGTGAGCAAAGCGAACCGCATCAAAACCGACTCCAGGCCAACAACGAGAACGATGCGGTTCGGCTACGCCTCACCACATCCTACCAACAGAACGAAAAAAGCCGTGTCGGACGACACGGCTTTTTTCTGCTTACCGAACTGGCTAGTGTCCCGTCTGGTTAATTCGTTGATCTACTGAGCCCTTGAGGGCCTTGAGAGCAAGGCGTGGTGGTGAAGGTTTGGTGGCTCCAAATCAAGCCAGCACAACGCGGCTATCGAGGCCCTCAAGGGCTCCCGAAGGGCGCGCAGTAGGTAAACGAATCAACCAGACGGGACACTAAGGTCGCAAGCCCGGATCAAACAGCGATTCGACAGGTGGCCGGTCTGCGGGGTCTGCAGGCGCCGGCATCCCCAGCTTCTCGCGGATACCCAGATCCACTTCCCACAGGCTGTTGAACTTGTCCTCTGTTAGCGCAACGGCTTCCTCCTTGTCCAACATGATCGTCGGCCGCAGGAAGACCAGCAGGTTTCGCTTCACACGACGCTCGGATTGGGAGGAGAACAGTCGGCCCAAATAGGGAATGTCACCCAGGAATGGCACCTTGCTCTCGTTGACCATTAAATCGTCCCGGATCAGGCCGCCCAGCACCACGGTCTCGCCGTCATCCGCCAGCACCGTTGTCTTGATTTCCCGCTTGTTGGTGACGATATCGGAGGCATTCTCGATACTGTCGGCAATGTTTTCCGTGGTCTGCTCAACCACCAGTCGCACCAGGCCGCCACGGCTGATGGTTGGCGTTACCTTCAGGGTCAGGCCCACGTCCCGTCGCTCAATGGTGGTGAAGGGATTGGTGGTGCCGTCGCCGGTCACTGTGGATTCGCCGGTACGGAAGGGTACATTCTGACCGACGATAATCTCGGATTCCTGGTTGTCCAGGGTAATGATGCTTGGTGTTGACAGCAGGTTGGCGGCCGCAGAGGTCGATAGCGCCTGCAACAGCACGCCCCAGGTAATACCGTCCTGATCCCGCTGGCCGGCGCCAATGGTGATGCCGCCAGTGGCCGGGGCAATGACGGTATCGGTGACAAGGGCCGAGAGCACATCGGTAAGGCTGCGACCGACATTGTTAAAGTTTGTGCCGGCCAGTGGCGTGGATTCGCCGGATTCATCGCCAACCGCAAACTGAATGCCCAGATCCTCACCCAATTCGTCGCTGATCTCAACGATGGCCGCTTCGATCAAGACCTGGGCGCGCCGGACATCCAACTGGGAAACAATGAGCTCCGCCTCCTGCATGAGGGACGGTTCGCCGCGGATGACCAGGGCATTGAGGCCTTCATCGGCAAAAATGGAGAAATTTGTCTGACGGCCTGCGGAGCCACCGCCGGACGCCGAAGCACCGGGGGCTTCGCTGGCGACGTCGCCCATCACGCCCTTGAGGATATCAACCAGGGTTTTGGCATCGGCGTGATTAAGGCGAATCACCTTGGTGGTTCCGCCGGTGGCGGATGGCTGGTCCAGCTGGCGAATCAGCCCGCGAATCTTGTCCCGGAAGGATTCGTCACCCCGCAGGATCAGGCGATTGCTGCGCTCATCGGCGGTAACACTGTACTTGCGGGCGGCGTCCTGCCCACCGGCACTGCCCAGCTCCTGGGGTGCCAGCTCCTGCAACAGGGTCACCATATCCCCTACCCAGGCCTCCTGAAGCTGGATCACCTCCACTTCGTACTTGGAGGGGCTATCCAGCTCCCGCACAATCTGCTGAATACGCTCGATGTTGGCTTGATGGTCGCTCACGATCAGGGCATTGGCCGCGGCAACGGCCGCCAGGTGGCCGTATTTGGCAACGAGCGGCCGCAGGATCGGCACCAGTTCCAGGGCATTGGCGTTGTCCACCTGAATCACCTGAGTCACCAGCTGTTCCGACGGCACCTCATCGAACCCTTCAAGATTCTCCGCCAGCTGCTTGGCATCCACCTGCTGGACCACCTTGATGACCTCTTCACCCGGAATCGCGGTAAAGCCATGGACATGCAGCACCGCCAGGAACAGGTCGTAGATTTCATCTTTGTTCATGGGCGCGCTGGAGAGGACCGTGACCTTGCCCTTGACCCGGGGATCCACCACGAAGCTGTAGCCGGTGATGTCCGCCACCTGGGTCACGAAAGCCCGGATATCCGCATCCTTGAGATTGAGGCGCCAGGTGCCTTCCTGTCCATGGGCCACTGACATCAGCGGAAGCAGCAAAATCAGCGTAAGCGCCCGGATGAAGGAGGTTTTATGGTTATTCATGCAACGATCGCATCCTGTATCGATAGAACCCGTTCGCCGGGTATTGTTATTTCCTTGACGACTTTGAGTGCGGCGCTATTGTCGCCACTCTTCGGGCAACGCGTAGCTGACCGAAAAGCGAGCGCCATTTCGCTCGATTTCAATATCGAGCTGGGACTGGGAACGCCAGGATTCCAACAAGGCCCGATCCTGTTCGATATCGCCCAAAGACTGGCCGTTAATGGCCGTAATCACATCCCCGGCTTTCAGGTTCACCGCTCGTAACATCGCATTGGAACCATCGTAGACATAGCCCGAGGCGCTCCCATCCTGAACTGGCCTCAAGCCAAATGCAACCAATGCCGCGGCCCCCTCGCTGTCCAGGCGATTCTGCACATCGTCGACAAATGCCGCTGGCGAGGTCAGATTCACCGGCTCGGATTCCGCCACCAACTCCTCGGATACGGCGTCCTCGAATGTCAGGGTCTCATACAGCCCGTTTCGCTGGATCAGTATGCGGCCTGATTCAACTTCGACCAGTTCAGCGTTGCCGGGCAGCGTATCGCCCACTCGATAGTGTTCCGTCAGTCCATCCGTTCCAGAAACTATAGCACCAGAGTTCTCCGGGCGCTCAGCCACCAAAACCCCTTCCAATCGCAGGCGAAGGCGGGTTTCCGGAGCAGACTGGCGCACCGACTCGGCGACCTGATGGGTGGTGATCTCGCCCCTGCCAAACAGCTCGTAGCCAGCCAGGGGCTGATTCAGCAGCTGCCGGGTTGCGGCATTTCCGGAGGAGGCCATCGCCGCCACCTGCAGCGCCGGACGCTCCTGCCACAACACCATCCAGGTCACCCTGGCCAGCGTAACCGCCAGATACAGCACCAAGGCCAACAGCATCAGGTTGGCCGCCAGGCGACCAAGCCGCTCCCACCGTCCAGAGGCCTGCACGGACATCAGAACCGGGCTCCCGGAAGCAGGGGCTGTTGCACCCGAAACACCACATCGCCGGGATTGGCGGTGCCGGACCAGGGCTGGCCCGCCAAGTCGATCAGACGCTTGTACACCCGCACCTCCAGCATGCCGTTACGCAGAATGTCCGCCTCGGCAGCGGGATCCGGCTGGTCCTGCTGGGCAATCGTCAACGTGACACCATTGCTCAGCTGTTCCAGGCTGGCGGACATCGCGGGGAACTGGGCGCTTTGCACACCCTCTCCCACCGGCCAGGTCACTCGCCCGCCCGGCCAATGGCCACGCCCCCGGGCTTCTGCCAATTGATTCTCCGCCCACGTCAGCTGGAGCTGGTCGATCATGACATCACCTTCCAGCAGGGCGCCGTTACTCTGGCGAATCAGGTCCTCGAATTCGGGCACATGGACTCGGCCCGTCGCCTGCAAGGCGGCTTCGGCCGGCCAACCCAGGGCCACGTGACCGTTTAGCCTGGACGAGGCGGTTTGCACACCAAAGTTGAGGGGAAGTTCCAGCTCAGACAGGGACGGCCAGTCCAGCGTCCATTCAAACCGCACGTCCCGCCCCTGAAGGCGCAGGCCGGCGACGCCGTTCCACCAGGGGCCGCTCACGCCCACCACCTTCACTTGTGGCGGCAATCGCACCTGCCCGGACACCTGCTGCCACAGCCAACCAGCCGGCACCAGCCATACCACGGTGCACAGGTAAACGATCAAGCCTGCCAGGAACAGCAGCACGAGTTTGCCTGGGCGGAGGAAGGTGGATCGACTGGGTTCGGTCATACCGGTTAATCAAGGCACTGGGAGAAGGTCCCGAGTCTAACAAAGACAGCCATTAAGTCCATGGCGAAAAAACAAAAAACCCCGCAGTCATGCGGGGTTTTTGATAAAGGCGCCAAGCCCTGCACGAAACAGGGCCTGCGGGAGGCCGATTTACATCATGCCACCCATGCCGCCCATTCCGCCCATGCCGCCCATGTCAGGCATACCGCCACCGGCTTTTTCGTCTTCTGGCTCGTCAGTCACCATCGCTTCGGTGGTGATCATCAGGCCAGCAACAGAGGCCGCCGCCTGCAGTGCAGAACGGGTTACCTTGGCCGGATCGAGGATACCCATCTCCAGCATGTCGCCGTAGGTTTCCTTGGCAGCGTTGAAACCGAAGGAACCTTCGCCTTCGCGGATCTTGGCCACAACCACGGAAGCCTCGCCACCGGCGTTGGTCACGATCTGACGCAGAGGCGCTTCCATGGCGCGACGCAGAATGTTGACACCTGCGACCTGCTCTTCGTTTTCCACTTCCAGGTTGTCCAGAGACGCCAGCGCACGCACCAGAGTGACACCACCGCCAGCGACAATACCTTCTTCAACGGCAGCGCGGGTGGAGTGCAGCGCGTCTTCAACGCGGGCTTTCTTCTCTTTCATTTCAACTTCAGAGCCAGCGCCAACTTTGATCACGGCAACACCGCCGGCCAGCTTGGCAACACGCTCCTGCAGCTTCTCCTTGTCGTAATCGGAGGAGCTTTCCTCGATCTGACGACGAATCTGCTCAACGCGGGCCTGGATGTCACCTTCGGCGCCAGCGCCGTCGATGATGGTGGTGTTTTCCTTGGTGATGTTGACACGCTTGGCGGTGCCCAGATCATCCAGGGTGGTGTTTTCCAGGGTCAGGCCCACTTCTTCGGAAATCACGGTACCACCGGTCAGGATCGCGATGTCCTGCAGCATTTCCTTACGACGGTCGCCGAAACCAGGCGCCTTGACGGCGGCCACTTTCACGATGCCACGCATGTTGTTGACCACCAGGGTAGCCAACGCCTCGCCTTCGATGTCTTCGGCGATGATCATCAGCGGCTTGCCAGCTTTGGCAACGGCTTCCAGGGTCGGCAGCAGCTCGCGGATGTTGGAGATTTTCTTGTCAACCAGCAGGATGAACGGGTCTTCCAGATCGGCAGACATGTTGTCCTGGTTGTTGATGAAGTACGGTGACAGGTAGCCGCGGTCGAACTGCATACCCTCAACCACGTCCAGCTCGTCTTCCAGGCCACGGCCTTCCTCGACGGTGATCACGCCTTCTTTACCAACACGCTCCATGGCGTCGGCGATGATCTTGCCGATGGTTTCGTCACCGTTGGCGGAAATGGTGCCAACCTGAGCGATGTTGCGGCTGTCGTCGCATGGCTGGGACATGTCGCGGATCGCCTGGACGGCCACCTGGGTCGCCTTGTCGATGCCACGTTTCAGATCCATGGGGTTCATGCCAGCGGTAACCGCTTTGATGCCTTCGTTAACGATGGCCTGGGCAAGCACGGTGGCGGTGGTGGTACCGTCGCCGGCGGTGTCGTTGGTCTGGGAAGCCACTTCCTTGACCATCTGGGCACCCATGTTTTCGAACTTGTCTTTCAGTTCGATTTCCTTGGCCACGGAAACACCGTCTTTAGTGACGGTCGGAGCGCCGAAGGACTTGTCCAGAACAACGTTGCGACCCTTGGGCCCCAAAGTAACCTTAACTGCGTCTGCCAGGATGTTGACACCCGCTACCATGCGCTTGCGGGCGCTGTCACCGAATTTAACGTCTTTAGCTGCCATAGTTCTTAATTCCTGTTCGTTAAACTCTCAATGTTGGTTCTATTGAGTCGTTGGTAGGATTTGGCCCGATTACTCGAGAACGCCAAAAATGTCGCTTTCGCTCATGATCAGCAGGTCTTCACCGTCAACCTTGACGGTATTGCCGGAGTACTGGCCAAAGACCACAACGTCACCAACCTTGACGGCCAGTGGACGGGTTTCGCCATTGTCGAGAACGCGGCCGTTGCCCACAGCGATCACTTCGCCCTGGGAGGGCTTCTCTTTTGCGTTACCCGGCAGCACGATGCCACCCGCAGTTTTCTCTTCTTCTTCCTTACGGCGCACGACAACACGATCGTGAAGCGGACGAATTTTCATTGCTCGGTATCTCCAATAGTCAGGTTGTGTTTGGCAATGACATTTGCGGTTAAAGCCGGGGAAAATAACCAACTGTTTTCAGCAGGATTATTCACCCTCAGCAAACTTGTGGAATTTATCTTGGGTGCTCAGGGATGGTTTTCAATACCCCGACGAAAAAAAATTATCGTTTTTCGATGCGATCATGGTCCCGCTTGGTTTCGTCGGTGTATTCCCCCTCGATGATGTCGTCCTTCCCGCGAGGGCCCTGTCCACGCTGGAAGGGCTCACCGGTTCCCATGGTGAAGCGGAAGCCCTGATGCTGACTGCTCGCCGCCAACTTCTTCAGCGCCTGCGCCGCCAGCCAGTGACGAGTACCCGGCAACAAACACAGGAAGCCGATGGTGTCGGTAACAAAGCCAGGCGTTAGCAACAGGGCGCCGCCGACTGCCAGAATCAGCCCTTCGGCCACTTCCCTGGCGGGCAATTCGCCGCTGTTTAGCCGTTCATTTGCCCTGAGCAGGGTCGCAAAGCCCTGATGCCGCAACAACGCCGCCCCAATGACCGCGGTCAACAGTACCAACCCAATGGTGTTCAGGGCTCCGATAAGGGTGCCCACCTTGATGAGAATGGTCATTTCCACGATTGGCATGATGATGAAAAGCAGAAGAAAAATGCCCATGCAGCGGCCTTTGAATTAGGGGGTCTTGGGGAAGATCGGGGCTCTGTTATACTCGCCCAATCATAGAAAACGCTCAGGATCTCTGAATAACTCCGGATCAACTCTGGCCTTCAGGGGCTCCATCAAGGAACGCTCATTCGGCGGTTCCCTCACTCACACAGTTAGGGCAAATAATGAAACTTCAAGATTCCGTGATTGCAATTACCGGTGGCGGCCAGGGCCTGGGACGCGCAATGGCCGAGTATCTGGCGGCCCGGGGCGCCCGTCTCGCGCTGATCGATTTGATTCCCGAAAAGCTAGAAGCAGCCGTCGAGGCCTGCAAGCAGGTTGGCGGGGATGCCCGGGCCTATGTCTGTAACGTGGCCAAGGAAGCCGAGGTTGAGCAGACCTTTACCGCCATCAGCGCTGACTTTGGCCAGCTCAACGGGTTGATTAACAACGCCGGCATACTCCGGGACGGGCTGATGCTCAAAGTGAAGGATGGCGACATCGTCAAGCGCATGAGTCTGGCGGAGTGGCAGGCGGTGATTGACGTCAACCTGACCGGCGTATTCCTGTGCGGGCGCGAGGCCGCCGCCCAGATGATCCAGAACGGTAATCAGGGCGTGATCATCAACATTTCCTCCATTTCCCGTGCCGGTAACATGGGGCAGAGCAACTACTCTTCCGCCAAGGCTGGCGTCGCGGCGCTGGTGCCGGTGTGGGCGAAAGAGCTGGCTCGTTACGGCATCCGGGTGATGGGTATTGCACCGGGCTTTATCGAAACCGAAATGACCGCGTCCATGAAGCCTGAGGCACTGGAAAAAATGACGGCGGGCATTCCCCTCAAGCGGATGGGTAAGCCGGAAGACATTGCCTCTGCGGCGGCGTTTATCGTTGAGAACGATTACTTGTCCGGGCGCATGATTGAGGTGGATGGAGCTTTGCGGCTCTAATAGTTCAGCCTGAAGTGGCCGCTATGAACGCAGCCTGCCATTTCAGAGCCAGTGGCGAATAAGAGGGCTTCTTCCGCTGCCCTCCAAGGTACGTCCTGTACCTGGTCGGGCACCGCGGCGTCCTTGCCGCTGCTCCAGAAGCCCTCTTATTCGCCACACTCAAGCTTTGGTGATATCTCTCGGGATGGTCAGATGGAACCCTCACGCGAACAACGTATCTGGCAAGTGGTTAGTGCCATACCGGCAGGCAAAGTGGTGAGTTATGGTCAGGTGGCCGCCATGGCTGGGCTGGGGCGGCAGGCGCGTTTTGTCGGGCGGGCGCTGGGCATGTTGCCGTCGAACCATGGCCTGCCCTGGTTCCGGGTGATCCGCAGCAATGGGCAGATCGCCTTTCCCGAGGGGTCCGAGCCGTTCCGGCGGCAAGTGGAACTGCTCACAAAGGACGGCGTGGAGGTCGCCAACGGCAGGGTCTCCATGGCCCGTTTTCGCTGGGAACCCTGAGACGAACTTCTGTTAGGGACACTAACCCGCTCCCTGGGACGCAGCCCCCTGCCCTTTGAGTTCACCAGAGTGATCACTGTGGTTCTTCGGGGCCAAGGAATCCAGTGTCGCGCCATGGCGGATCATGTAGAGCGCCAGCACTATGGCCGGAATCCCCATCAGCCCTGCCACCAGGAAGAACTCCGCGTAGCCGAATCCAGCCACTACCATACCGGAGAAGCCACCAATGAACTTGCCCGGCAGGGTCATCAACGAACTGAACAGCGCGTACTGGGTGGCGGTAAACGAGGCGTTGGTCATGCTGGACAGCCAGGCGATCAAGGCCACGTTGGCGATACCGCCACTGAGGTTATCGGCGCTGACCACCACCGCCAGGGTGTAGATATTGGGCGGGTACTGGGCCAGCAACACGAACAGCAGATTCGTGGCAGCGGTCATGGCCGCACCCAGCAGCAGTATCCTGCGAACGCCGTAGCGGACCACCAGGATGCCACCCACCAGGGAACCGGCGATGGTCATGAAAAACCCGAAAATCTTGGTCACATCCGCCACCTGGATCTTGGAGAAACCCATGAAGTCGAGGTAAAACGGATTGGCCATGACGCCCATGGCGATGTCGGAAATCCGATACATCGCCACGGTAAGCAGAATCAGCAGGGCAAACTGCCGATAACGGCGGAAGAAATCCAGGAACGGGCCAACCACCGCGGCGGAGAACCAGCCCGCCAGCCGAGCCAGCCTGGGCCCCAGATGGGCGCGTTTGCGAGCCTCTCGGGCTACCCGGTCGGCGATGTCCTGTGCGGCGGCGAAATGGTTCACTTCGGGCTCACGAACCAGCAGCACCGTCACTACGCCCACACCCACCAACGCCGCCATTACCTGGTAGGACACTTGCCAGGTCCAGTACTCGGCCAGGTACAGCGCCCCGGCGCCGGCCACCAGCAACGCCAGTCGGTAGCCGAAAATATAGGTAGCCGCCAGCGCCGCCTGTAATCGCTCATCGGCGATCTCGATACGATAGGCATCGATGGCGACGTCCTGGGTGGCGGATGAGAAGGCGACGATCAGCCCACACAGGGCCATCATTTGCGGCGCCGACACTGGGTCGACCTGGGCCATCAGGTACAGGCCGGTTGCGATACCGGCCTGCGCCAACAGCATCCAGCTACGCCGCTTACCCAGCAAGCGGTCGAGTACCGGCAATCGAAGCCGATCCACCACCGGCGCCCACAGCACCTTGATCGAATAAGTAATACCCAGCCAACTGAAGAAACCAATGGTGGCGGTATCCACACCCACGTCCGCCAGCCGGGCGTTGAGCGTTGAGAAGACCAACAGAAACGGCAAGCCCGCAGAAAACCCCAGGAACAACAAAGCAATGACCTGCCACCGGGTGTAGATACGGATCAGTGCCAGCAACGCCGACGTACGCGCTTGTGGTTGGATAGCGAGCCCCCAATCAGTCCCGGAAGTTGTTGTACTGAAGCGGCAGCTCCAGGTCCGCCTCTTTCAACAGGGCAATGGCCGTTTGCAGGTCATCGCGCTTTTTACCGGTGACTCGCACCTTGTCCCCTTGAATGCTGGCCTGCACCTTGAGCTTGGCGTCCTTGATCATCTTGACGATTTTCTTGGCCATGTCGGTTTCGATGCCTTGGCGCAGGATGAAATGCTGCTTGACCAGTTTACCGGCCTTGCTGTCGCCATCTTCCGCCAGGGCGCGGCTGTCAATATTCCGCTTGGCGAAGGTCATGCGCAGGATGTCCTGCAGTTGCTCCAGCTGGAAATCCTGCTCGGCACTGAGGGTAATCCCCTTGTCGTCGTGCTCAATGTCCGCTTCGACATTCTTGAAGTCCCAGCGATTGCCCAGCTCACGCTTGGCCTGGTCCACGGCATTGGACACTTCGTGCATTTCGATTTCGGAAACAATGTCAAAAGACGGCATGCCTGAATACTCCTTCGAGGTAATGGGTTGGTGTTCAGTGAGGCAGTGACTGCCCGTCACTGAACCACTTTTAGGCTGATGGAATGCGGCAATATTACCTTGAAGGGAGCACGAACTCCGTAAAATGTGGAGGCCGTCACGTCCAGGAACATCCGTGGGTGTCGATTCCCCATGTTTAACATTTCAAGGCTTTCGGCCGATTTCGATTGGCTATAATGGCCTCTTTTACAGCTTCCGCCAGGATTTGGCCGGAAACACCGCATCGCAAGATGCCAAAGAATAACAAGTCAGAGCTGGTACCGCATCTGACAATGGACTGGTGAGTAGTAGAGTATGCCAAACCTGGACCTATCGATTCTGGTGGTGGACGACGCCAAATTCAGCAGCATGGTGGTCAGCCGTGCCCTGCGCAACGCCGGCTACCGGGATATTCGCGTCGCCAACGACGCCCCCGCAGCGATTAAATTGATGGAAGAGCGGCCCGTCAGCGTCCTGATCGCCGACTGGCTGATGCCGGAAATGGACGGCCTGGAACTTACCGACCGGGTACGCCAGCAGGACGAGCAAAGTAATCACTACACCTATATCGTTTTGCTGACCGCCAAGGAAAGCGTGGAGGCCCTGGCGGAGGCCTTCGACCGGGGGGTGGATGATTTCGTTTACAAATCCGACATGAGCAAGCAGCTCATTCCCCGGATCTACGCCGCCGATCGAATCGCCGACCGGCAGAACGCCTTGCTGAGGGCAAACACCCTGCTGATGGAAAACAACCGGGAACTGGAAGCCAGCAACATCATCGATCTGGAAACGGGCCTGTGTAACAACCGCTACGCCCGCGAACGGGTAGGCAAATGCCTGCGCCAGACCGAGGCCCGGGGAGGCTCTGCCGTCTATCTGCTTTGCGGCATTCGCAACTGGCAGGACCTCAAGCGACAGCATACACCCGCCATCATCAGCGAACTGGCCGTGGGCATCTCGCGCCGGCTCAGCCACCTGATCCGCCCCATGGACGCGCTGTGCCGCGTGGGTGACAACCAGTACGCCGTGATCGCCCACTTCCCTCACAGTGATCAATGCACAACGGCCACCTTTCGGCGCATTTTCGACGGCATCAATCACAAGGCGCTAAAGACCACCGCCGGCTATATCTCGGTGGAGGCGGGCATGGCTCTGTGCCGGGCCGACGCCCAGCTCGGTACGCCATCGGTGCAGGAAATCGAACGGGCTGCGGTGCAAGGCCTGATGGAGGCCTATGAAACCCGGCGCTTTACCGAAGTCCGGCCGGAAATCGCCGTAAGCGCCTGATCACGATCGTCGAGTGACACCAACATTCCGTAACAACGCGACACAGTTAATGCACAGACAGGGCCGCCGCCAAACCGTATTCTGACACCGTGGATTTAAGCAGTATCCCCCACGGCGAAGGAGTTAAGTCGTCTCGTTTCGGAACCGAGCAGTACCGTCACGAAGTTAAGCAGTCCCTTCGCCGATTTATGGGGCTCCACAGAATTTGGACTTTCAGGCACCCTTGTTCCCTTATTGGAAGGCCAGCTTCATAGCTGGCCTTTTTGTTTTTCTG
>JBFHLR010000024.1:0-24695 GCA_041594735.1 Marinobacter sp. | reverse complement strand
CGGCGGCCTGGTGCTGGCGCTGTTGATTCTTGGCCTGCTCTACGGCATTCGCGACCGTATTGGTGAGCTGCTGCTGCAGGCCGGCCCGGCCGCGCTGCTGTTGAATGGCGCCGGGATTGCCCTGGGTCTGCTGGTCAGCCGCATCTCCGGCTTGTCCCAGCGGGAATCCATGGCGGTGGCCATGGAGTTGGGTATCAAGAACGGCACTATCGCCCTGATGGTGACCCTGACTCTGCTGGAGTCCAGCGATATGTCCATTCCTGCGGCGGTCTATGGCGTGTTGATGTTCCCCACCGGATTTATCCTGGTCAGCTTTGGACGGAGGCTGATTGCCGGCTCTGCCGTGGTGAAATCGGAGTCCGCCCGGGCAGCCCCCTAAGCGGTGACAGCGGCCGGCGGCGCTGGCCTGAAGAGACAGGTTGTCAGGGTCTGAAAGTTGGTAGCCTTGACGACCGGGGAGGCGAGCATTCGCCTCCCGAATCTCTGAACAACAGGAATAATAACAATGTCCGCCCCTATGCCCTGCTTTTCCCGGCGATGCCGAGCCGCGTTGCTGTGGCTTTTCGTTCTGTTTGCCATTCCGGCCCTGGCCAATGAATCTTCATTCCGCGACCAGATCTACGATACCACCTTGCCGCTGCCGCAGCGCATTGCGGCCATGCAGGCGTTGACCGGTCTGGAGCCCGATCCGGACCGGGTTTACCGGGTCTGTATCTGGGACATCTTCGGACGCTCCGGGCCCATTTTCGCTGCCGCCCAGGACCAGCGCCGTAAGATCATCCAGTACGGTATCAACGTGGAAATGGTGCCCTACACCAGTGAATCCATCATGGTGGAGGAACTCAAGTCCGGAACCTGTGACGCCGCACTGATGAGTGGGCTGCGGGCGCGTCTGTTCAACCAGTACACCGGCACCCTGGATTCCATCGGCGGCTTTCCTGAACGGGACCAGATGCGACTGGCGCTGCAGTTGATGGCCGATCCCCGTAGCGCCGGGCGCATGGTCAGTGGCGATTATGTGGTGATGGGCATTGCCCCGGCCGGCGCTGCTCACGTCTTCGTCAATGACCGCTCCATCAACACCCTGGCCAAGGCTTCCGGCAAACGGGTGGTGGTGCTGGACTATGACCCGACCCAGGCCCGCATGATCGCCGGGGTGGGGGCCACGCCGGTGGTGGCGGACATCGTCAACGCCCCGAACATGTTCAATACCGGCGTGGTGGATGTGCTGGCCGCGCCGCTGGCGGGTTACGAAGTGCTGGAACTGCACAAAGGTTTGTCGCCGGATGGCGGCATCATCGAGCTGCCGTTGACCCACATCACCATGCAG
This sequence comes from Marinobacter sp., assembly GCA_041594735.1. GTDB lineage: Bacteria > Pseudomonadota > Gammaproteobacteria > Pseudomonadales > Oleiphilaceae > Marinobacter. The sequence goes on along the minus strand of JBFHLR010000024.1, from coordinate 23,365 downwards.
TTGATCGGGCGCGCCGAGGTGGTGCCCAATGAGCTGGCCCAGTTCATCCGCGAGGCCTTTTATGAGGGCTTCGACGAGATCATCAGCCGGGTGGTCATGGAGGAGGCCAAGGTGCCGGAGCGCTGGTGGATCGACATTCCCGACCAGGACCGCCTCGCCTATGAACGGATGATGCAGCAAGCTCGCCTGCAGTTGCGGGATGAAGGCTATTACAGCGCCGAGATGTTGACCCTGCAGCGTAAAATCCGCTGCCGTGCCGACAGCACTCGGGAAGAATGCAGTAACCCGATCGAATAGCCCATGACTGCCCACTCCGAAACCCTGAGCCGGACCGGCTCGCCGAGTGTTGCTCGCTGGCTGGCCAGTCTGCCCATGCTGGTGATTCTGGTGCTCACGCTGATGGCGTCGGTGGGGGAAACCCTGCACTCACGTCTGCTGGAGGTCGGTAGCGCCACCTGGCCCGACTACTTCCAGTTGCGGGTCATCGATCATCTGGGGCAGCCGCGCTGTGAACAGCGCCCGGACCTGGAACAGGCTGTTGAGGCGGCGGTACAGGCCCGACGGGCGGAGCAGGCCGCCGACCCCTTTGCCGACGTCTTGGGCGGCCAGATCGACCGCGACGCCATCCACGCCTCGCTCCAGCGTCAGGCCGAGGCCTGCCGCCGGGAATGGTCGGAGTGGCAACGTTTGCGGGCGCTCAATACGCCGGCGGTGACCGCCTTTGCCACCATGGAAGCGGGCTTGTCGCAGGCGGTGGTGCTGGTGACGGGCAATCGCCGGGTGTTGTTGGGGCTGATGCTGCTGTTCTGCGCGGCCGCTGCCACGCTGCGCCGCCAGCACATTTCGTTGCGACCGGTGGAAAGCCAGCAGGATGACCGGATCGCCACCATCGCCCAGCTGGTCGCCAATGCCTTACTGACGCTGTCTGCCGGCCTGTATCGCCAGCAGGAACTGGCCCAGGCGGCCGCCGGCATGCCCCTGGCGCACCTGTTCATGCATGACATTTGGGTAATCGGATTCGGATTGCTCACGGTGATCTCCGCCTACCAGCTCAGCCGGCCCCGAACCGATCTGAACGCCAGCGGCTCCTGGCCGCGGGCGTTGCTGAGCGTGCCGTTGTACAGCGTTATGTGCCTCAGCGCGGCGCTGCAGTTCATGGCCCACGGCTTCTATCATGGCATAGCGGTGTACCTGAATATGCTGGCGGAATTGTCGGCGCTGTTCCTGAGTCTCGGACTTTATGTCTGGGTGGGTATGCTGCTGGCGCGCAGTCACTTGCCCCGCAAGGTGTTCGATGTGATCCGGCCCTGGCAGCTGCCGCCCAAGTGGCTGGGGGTGGTGGTGCTGTTGTTGACGGCCTTGCCAACCGCCTACAGCGGGGCGTCGGGGATCTTCATCCTGGCCGCCGGCATGACCCTGTACCGCGAACTGCGGCGGGCGGGGACTTCCGAGCAGCTGGCGCTCGCCACCACGGCCATCTCCGGCTCCATGGGTACCATGCTCCGGCCCTGCCTGCTGGTGGTGATTGTGGCGACACTGAACAGCAGCGTCACCACCGATGAGCTGTTCAGCGCCGGGGCCCGGGTGCTGTTATTGACGGCCCTGATGTATACCCTGTTCGTGCTGTTGCTGGGGGGGCGGTCCAGTCTGAAAATCGCCTCGCCGCGACAGGCGGTGCCGGGCATGCTGCGGGCGCTGGTGCTGTTGCTGCCATATATTGCGGTGTTTGTCACCGTGGTCATGGCCTGGGAGCTGCTGCTGGGTCGCGGTCTGGATGAGTTTTCAGCTCCGGCCATCCTGCCGCTGGTGATGTTGCTGGTGCTGGCCTTGGAGCGTTGGCTGTTGAAGGAAGCCGACCCGGAGCAAGGCGAACCGGAGACACCGCTCCATCAGCCACCACCGGTGGGCTTTCGTCAGGCGGTGCTGCGGGCAACAGACGATTCCACGGCGCTGATCGGCGCCTTGTTGATGCTAATGGCCTTGTCGGTTAGCGTCGGCGGGTTGATCGAACGTTCCGGCCTGTTGGAACTGTTCCCTGACAGCCTGGGCTCGGTGTGGCTGACACTGGCGCTGCTGATGGCCATGCTGGTGGTGATCGGGATGATCATGGATCCTTATGGCGCTGTGTTGCTGGTAAATGCGACCCTGGCCCCCATCGCTCTCAATAACGGTGTCGAGCCGCTGCACTTCTGGGTGATGACGGTGCTGGCCTTCGAGATGGGGTACCTGACCCCACCGGTGGCCCTCAATCACCTGCTGACCCGGCAAGTGGTGGGTGTGCCCGTGGCCTGGGAGAGCCTGCACGGCACTTTCTGGCAGCGCAATTTCCGCTTTATCCTGCCGGTGCTGGTGATGGGCAGCGCGCTGCTGATCGTCACCTTCCTGCCGCAGCTGTCGGACACCGCTCGCAGTCTGCTGCTGGCAACGGCGTCTCAAACCGTCTCAGGATAACGGCGGATTCAGGGCTCCAGCTCGAGAATAGCCTGGAGTTCGCCGCTGGTGTACATCGCCAGCAGGGCGTTCTCCAGCGCCTGCAGCCGCTCGGGACTGGTCTGGTGGTTGCAGCCCAGCGATCGCAGAGTGGTGAAGAACACCAGTTCCGGCGCGTTCAGCTTGAGATTCAGGCGCTCGGCAAGGATCGGCGCGGAGCGGGTGTCCGAAATCCACAGGTCCACCCGCCCCGCATTCAGCATCAGCAAGCCAAGGTGATGTTTGCTGGCCAGGTGCATGCGGAAATCCAGGCTTTTGAGGTATTCCCCCACGCCGCTGCCCAGGTAGCTGCTGATGACATAGGGGCGGGCGTCGGCCAGGGTACGCAGGGTGAGGGGGCGATCCGGGTGACTGTAGAACCCGTGTCGGGAGACAGAAACAGGGCCAATCCAGCTCAGGCTGGCTTCCCGCTCCTGGGACCGGTCGATGGGGAAAACGCAAGTGTTGGGAGCCTCGGTGGCGCTGCGCATGGCCCGCTTTACCGGTTGGACGTCCAGTTCGTAGGTATCCCCGGCCAAGTTGAACATACGGTGAATGACATCGAGGGCGTAGCCTGAAGGCGGTTCGTGGTCGGAAATACGGACCAGCGGCGGTATCGGAAACGTGATCAGTTTCAGGGGCTCTGCCACAGCCGCCGATGTCACCATCAAGCCGGCCAGCAGGCGAGCTGCAAAGCGTATCACCACTGCTTGATCGCCTCCTCGTAACTCAGGGTTTGAGGCGCGACCTCGGTGTCCCTGGCGGGCTTGGGCGCCCCGGGCCGTGCCAGCCAGGTCGCCCTGGGCTCGGGCGGATTCAGCCGCGGCGCGCAGCGCCGGCCCGGTTTCTCGGCCAACAGGGCAAGCTGGGCGTCCACCTGACTGGCCATGTCCGACAAGGCGTCGGCAACGCTGACCTCGCCTCGTACCGCCCGTCCCACCTGTTGCCACCAGTTCCCGGACAGGGCAGCGTAGTCCGGCACGTTGGTGCCGGTGGGCGTCCAGATATTGCGGGCATTGCTGCGATAGAACTCCACCAGCCCCCCCAGTGCCCGGGCTTGATCGCCAAAGGCTTTTGACTTGATGTCTGAGTCCCTGACGGGGGTCAGCCCTGTCAACAGCTTGCGAAGAGAGACGGTTTTCGAGACGGTAAACTGGGCATAGAGCCAGGCCGCCGCCAGCCGGTCTGGCGGGGTGTTATGCAGAAAGGTCCAGCCTCCGGCGTCCTGGTAGCCGGACTTCATGCCCGGTGCCCAGTAGGCGCCGCGAGGCGAGGGGGCCACCCGCCACAATGGCTCGCCCTGGTCGTTTTGCACCCGGGAGCTGGGGCCGGTCAGTGCCGGCAGGAAGGCGGTGTACCAAAAGACCTGCTGGGCGACCTGGCCCTGGGCCACCCATTCGCCGGACGTGGTGAAAGTCATGTCGTAGGCGGCCGGCGGTGCGAAGCGCTCCAGCCAGTCGATGTAGGTCTCCACCGCGTAGATGGCGGCCGGGCTGTCCATCGCGCCTCCCCGCGCCACCGACGCGCCCACCGGGTGGCAGCCTTCCACCCGGATACCCCAGTCATCCACCGGCAAACCATTGGGCAGGCCAGGGTCGCCGGCACCGGCCAGGCTGAGCCAGGCATCGGAGATGCGCCAGCCCAGGGAGGGGTCGGTGCGGCCATAGTCCATGTGCCCCCACACCCGCTGGCCATCGATTTCGCGCACATGATTGCTAAAGAAATCGGCGATGTCCTCATAGGCCGCCCAGTTCTGCGGCACCCCCAATGCGTAGCCATAGCGATCTTCGAATTGCTGCTGCAGGTCGGCGCGGCTGAACCAGTCGTGCCGGTACCAGTAGAGGTTGGCGAACTGCTGGCTGGGCAGCTGGTACAACTTGCCGTCGGGGGCGGTGCCGAAGGCTTGGCCGATAAAGTCGTCCAGATCGAGGCTGGGCAGGGTGACGCCTGCGCCGGCTCCGTTCATGTAGTCGGTCAGCGCCAGGGTTTTGCCGCGACGGTAATGGGTGCCGATAAAATCGGTATCATTGATGTAGGCGTCGTAGATGTTGAGCCCGGTATCCATCTGGGCCTGGATTTTCTTGACCAGATCATCCTCGCCGGTGACTTCATGGATCACTCGAATGCCGGTGATGTCGGCAAACGCCCGGGCCAGCACATTGGCCTCGTAGGAATGGGTGGCAATGCGCTCGGACACCACCCGAATGGTCATGCCCCGGTAGGGCGCCGCCGCCTGGGCAAACCACCTCAATTCATCCCGCTGCTGGTCGCGGCTGAGGCTGGACGGCTGAAATTCCTCGGCTAGCCAGTGTTCAATGGCGTCATCGGCGGGGTTTGCATAACCCGCCAGGGGAAGGGTTGCCAGCAGAGCAACGCTGACCAGGCTGAACTTCATCGGGGCTCCCTGCGCGCTGCATACGAAGAACGGACGATCAATTCGGGGCGCCTCGAGGCTCCCTCGCCAAAGTGTACGTCATTGCCAGGGATTTGCCGATGCCTTGGCGGCTCATCATTCTGCTCCTTAACTGTCGTCCAGATCCCGCGGTGGGCAGTGGAACTCCTGAACCAAGGTGTCGTCGTCGACGCTCTCCAGGTGAACATCGAACCCCCACAGCCGATGGGTGTGTCGCAACACTTCGCTGGTATCGTCGTCCAGCGGGACCCGGTCCGTGGGAACGTGGCGCAGGGTCAGGGAGCGGTCTCCCCGCAGGTCCACATTCCACACCTGAATGTTGGGTTCCCGGTAACTCAGGTTGTACTGTCTGGCGAGCTTTTCCCGCAGCTGCCGGTAGCCGGATTCGTTATGGATGGCGGTGACCCGGTAGAAATCCTCCTGATCGTCGTCCTCGATGGCGAACAGCTTCAAATCCCGCATCACCTTGGGTGACAGAAATTGCTGGATAAAGCTCTCGTCCTTGAAGTTCTTCATGGCGAAGTGCAGGGTCTCCACCCAATCGGAGCCGGCGATGTCCGGGAACCACTGCCGATCCTCCTCGGTGGGGTCTTCGCAGATCCGGCGCAGATCGGAGTAGATGGAGAAGCCCAGGGTGTAGGGGTTGATGCCGGAATACCAGGGACTGTTGAATGGTGGCTGATAGATCACTGCGGTGTGGCTCTGCAGGAATTCCATCATGAAGCCATCGGTTACCAGGCCCTTTTCGTACAGCCGGTTGAGCAAGGTGTAATGCCAGAACGAGGCCCAACCTTCGTTCATCACCTGGGTCTGGCGCTGGGGATAGAAGTACTGCGCAATCTTGCGCACGATCCGGATGATTTCCCGTTGCCAGGTTTCCAACAGCGGCGCGTTCTTCTCAATAAAATACAGCAGGTTCTCCTGGGGTTCCTCCGGGTAGCGTTGCTTGCGACGATTTTTCTCGTCCTCCTCGTCCACGCTCCTGGGAATGGTGCGCCAGAGGTCGTTGATTTGCCGCTGCAGGTATTCCTCCCGCTCCTTCTGCCGGCGCTGCTCCTCCGAGGCGGAGATGGGGGCAGGGCGTTTGTAGCGGTCAACGCCGTAGTTCATCAGGGCGTGGCAGGAGTCGAGGATTTCCTCCACCGCCTCGACCCCATAGCGTTCCTCGCACTCGGAGACGTAATTGCGGGCGAACACCAGATAGTCGATGATGGCGCTGGCGTCGGTCCAGGTGCGGAACAGGTAGTTGTTGCGGAAAAACGAGTTATGGCCGTAACAGGCGTGGGCGATAACCAGCGCCTGCATCGGCAGGGTGTTCTCCTCCATCAGGTAGGCGATGCACGGGTCGGAGTTGATGACGATCTCGTAGGCCAGGCCCATCTGCCCCCGCTGATAACTTTTTGCGGTGTTGAGGAACTGTTTGCCAAACGACCAGTGGTGGTAACCCACTGGCATGCCCACCGAACTGTAGGCATCCATCATCTGCTCGGCGCTGATGACCTCGATCTGGTTGGGGTAGGTTTCCAGCCCGAATTCCTCGGCACACTTGGCGATTTCTTCGTTGTATCGCCCAATCAGCTCGAAGGTCCATTCGGACCCGGTCGAAATCGGGTTGCGGTCGGTCGCCTGGATGGCCTGATCGACGGTATCGCTCATGCAGCCTTCCTCTCGAACAGGTGGCGGAATACGGGGTAGATCTCACCGGCGTCGGCGATCTGTTGCATGGCAAAGCTCTGGGGCCGCTCGTCCATGATCTTCTCGTACTCGTACCACAGCATCTGGTGATCCTGGGGGGTGATCTCCACATAGGCGAAATACTGCACCAGCGGCAGGATGCCGTCCTTCAGCAATTTGCCGCACACCGGCGAGTCGTCGTTCCAGTTGTCGCCGTCGGAGGCCTGGGCCGCATAGATGTTCCACTCCGCCGGCGAATACCGTGCCTCGACGATTTTCTTCATCAGCTTCAATGCGCTGGACACGATGGTGCCACCGGTCTCCCGGGAGTAGAAAAACTCTTCTTCGTCCACCTCCTTGGCGCTGGTGTGGTGGCGGATGAACACCACATCGATTTTCTTGTAATTCTTCTTGAGAAACAGGTAGAGCAGGATGAAGAAGCGCTTGGCGATGTCCTTGTGCATCTGGGTCATGGAGCCGGATACGTCCATCAGGCAGAACATGACGGCGCTGGTGGCGGGTTGGGGCTCCTTACGATGCTGACGATAACGCAGGTCAATTTCGTCGATGAAGGGGATGCGTTTCAGGTTGCCTTTGAGGCGGGCAATCTCATCCTCCAGTACCTGAATCTGGTCGTCTTTGCTGAAGGCGGCGTCCGGTTCTGCCCGGTCCGCCAGCAATTCGGCTAGCTGTTCCTCCAGTTCCTTCAACTTGCGCCGCCGGGCGCCGCCCAGGCTCAGGCGGCGGGCATGGGCGCCACGCAGGGATCGCACCACGTCCAGCCGCGCCGGCACCCCCTGGGTGGAGTAACCGGCACGGACGTACTTGAAGGTTTCGGTGTCCTTGAGACGCTTGCGGGCCAGGTTGGGCAGCTCCAGGTCGTCGAACAGGAAGTCGAGGAACTCCTCCTGGGTAATCTGAAAGGCGAATTCATCCATGCCCTCGCCATCGGGACTGGCCTGGCTTCCGCCCTGGCCGGCACCGCCACCCTGGGGCTTGGGCAGGGTATCGCCGGTGACATACTCGCGGTTGCCCGGATGGACGATTTCCCGCCGGCCGCCCTGGCCGTGGCGGAATATGGGCTCCTGGATGTCTCGGGACGGTATGCTGACGCTCTCGCCCCGTTCAATATCGGTGATCGAGCGGCGCTGCACGGCGTCTGCCACCGCCTTCTTGATGTGCTGGCGGTAACGGCGCAGGAACCGTTCCCGGTTCACCGCGCTCTTGTTCTTGCCGTTCAGCCGCCGGTCGATAATGTGGGTCATCCCCATAACTGCACCTCTTCGTTAACCCTAAACCCAAGGAGTGGCTGCGGGAGGCTCCGAAGCCGGGGCCGGCGGTGGAATACACAACCCGCCCCTGTTGGTTCTGGAACCCCCATCGCTCGCTCCTTACTGGGACTTCCGAACCCGCAGGTACCATTCCGCCAACAGACGAACCTGCTTCTCGGTGTAGCCCCGGTCGACCATCCGTTCGACAAACTGTTTGTGTTTCTTCTGATCTTCCTGGCTTGCTTTTGGATTAAACGAAATCACTGGCAGCAAGTCTTCGGTGTTGGAGAACATTTTCTTCTCGATCACGCTGCGCAGCTTCTCGTAGCTGAGCCAGGAGGGGTTCTGGCCCTGATTGTTGGCCCGGGCCCGCAACACGAAGTTGACCACCTCATTGCGGAAGTCCTTCGGATTGCTGATGCCCGCCGGTTTTTCGATCTTCTCCAGCTCGTCGTTGATGGCCGAACGGTCGAGGATCTCGCCAGTCTCCGGATCGCGGTATTCCTGGTCCTGAATCCAGAAGTCGGCGTAGGTGACGTAGCGGTCGAACAGGTTCTGGCCGTACTCGCTGTAGCTTTCCAGATACGCGGTCTGGATTTCCTTGCCGATGAACTCCACATAGTGCGGCGCCAGGAACTCCTTGATGAAGCGCAGGTAGCGTTCCTGGGTGTCGGCCGGGAACTGTTCCTGCTCAATCTGCTTCTCCAGCACATACAGCAGGTGCACCGGGTTGGCGGCCACCTCGGTGGTGTCGAAGTTGAACACCTTGGACAGGATCTTGAAGGCAAAGCGGGTTGATAGCCCTTCCATGCCTTCATTTACCCCGGCCGCATCCCGGTACTCCTGGATCGACTTGGCCTTGGGGTCGGTGTCCTTGATGTTCTGGCCGTCATAGACCCGCATCTTCGAGAACACACTGGAATTCTCCGGTTCCTTGACCCGCGACAGCACGGAGAACTGGGCTAGCATGTTGAGGGTGTCCGGGGCACAGGGCGAGCCAGACAGGGAGCTGTTCTTCAGCAGCTTCTGGTAGATCTCGATCTCTTCGGTGATCCGCACGCAGTAAGGCACCTTGACGATGTAGACCCGGTCCAGAAACGCCTCGTTGTGTTTGTTGTTGCGGAAGGTCTGCCACTCGGACTCGTTGGAATGGGCCAGGATGATGCCGTCAAAGGGCACCGAGCCCATGCCTTCGGTGGTGTTGTAGTTGCCTTCCTGGGTGGCGGTGAGTAACGGATGCAGCACCTTGATCGGTGCCTTGAACATCTCCACGAACTCCATCAGGCCCTGGTTGGAGCGGCACAGGCCGCCGCTGAAACTGTAGGCGTCGGGATCGTCCTGGGAATAATCCTCCAGCATGCGGATGTTGACCTTACCCACCAGGGAGGAAATGTCCTGGTTGTTGTCGTCGCCGGGCTCGGTTTTCGACACCGCAACCTGGTCGAGGATGGAGGGATAGCGCTTCACCACCCGGAACTTGCCGATGTCGCCACCGAACTCGTGCAGCCGCTTAACCGCCCAGGGCGACATGATGTTGTTGAGGTAGCGGGTGGGGATGCCAAACTCTTCAAGCAGGATCGGACCATCCTCGTCCGGATCGAACAGGCTCAGCGGGGTTTCGTTAACCGGTGAATCCTTGATGGCGTAGAAGGGCACCTTCTGCATCAGCTGTTTCAGCTTTTCGGCGAGGGAACTCTTACCGCCGCCCACCGGCCCCAGCAGATAGAGAATCTGTTTCTTTTCTTCCAGGCCCTGAGCGGCATGGCGAAAGAACGAAACGATGTTTTCCACGGCTTCTTCCATGCCGTAGAACTCGGAGAACTCCGGGTACCGCTTGATGACTTTGTTGGAAAAGATGCGTGACAGCCGGGTATCCCGTGAGGTATCTACCAGCTCCGGCTCGCCAATGGCGAGCAGCATGCGCTCAGCGGCAGTGGCGTATGCGGATTTGTCCTGTTTGCAGATCTCCAGGTATTCCTCCAGGGAATACTCTTCCTCCTGGGTAGCGTCATACCGTGTCTTGAAGTGCTGCACTATACTCATGGTTCACCCTCGCTATGGCGACGGGACCACTGAACTTGGAATTATGATGGGGCCTGACAGACTCGCTGTCAGTGTTCAGTAGCCCTGTCTGTTATTCGTGATTCACGTATAAATCCCCGTTTCGGTTGGCAACGCCAGTGGCGTTTGGTGTCATTTGTTGGATAGTGAAGAATGGTGTCAGCGGACTCGTTATTCCATCGGCAGGTGCCCACGCCGATATGTTCAGCTTAGTTCAGTCCTCGGTTGTTGGACAGTGCCACCGCCGCTTTTGTTTCCACATCAGACCCGATCTACCGGTGGCGATTTGCCCCTGAATCAGTACACTGCACGCTTCGTGCCACCAAGACCCGATCAGGGCGGTGGCGATGGTGAATCGACGGACAAACGATGGTCATGCTCAGTTGGCTCAAGCGTATCCTTGGCAAGGACGACTCTCTCCATTGGGAGGGGCCCCTGGGGCCCGAACCCCGGGTTCAGTGCCCTTGCTGCGATTACATCACGCTCGCAGAACGCGGTAGTTACCAGATCTGCCCGGTGTGTTTCTGGGAGGATGACGGCCAGGATATCGACGAACTGGATGCGGCTTCCGGACCCAATCGGGGCATGACCCTGCGTCACGGGCGGCAGAATTTTGCGGTGCTTGGTGCCTGTGAGCAGGCCTTGGTCAAGTATGTCCTGCAGCCCGAACAGCGATGCCGTTACCGGCATGAGCCCAGGACTTAGTGAGTCGATTAATGCTAGTGAGTCTTTGAATGCCAGGGAGCCTCTGAACGCTGGGGAGCTTGTGAACTCCAGCGAACTCCGGAGTTATTTCAGCGGCTCCCAGGGATGATCCTGGATTATTTTCAGACTCAATGGCACTGATTTGGTGCGTTTTACAGCTTGCTGAGCCGAAAGACGCTTTCGCTGGCGCGGCAGAGTCCCTTGCGCTTGGCAAAGGGGCTATCCGACGCCATGTCCTGTTTGAGCAACAACTCCACATCGTAGTCCTCCCCATACAGCGCCCGCACTTCTTCATCGCTGACGTTGAACGGGGGGCCTTTGACGTCCTCGTTCTGGTAGTCCAGGGTCAGTAGCAGGATGTGGATGCCGTCGGGGAGCACTGCGGTCAGGTGCTCCACATAACGCTTACGCATCTCGGCTGGCAAGGCGATCAGGGCGGCGCGGTCGTACACCAGGCGCACGTTCTTTACATCCTCGGGCACCAGTTGGAAGAAATCACCGCACCACAGCTCCAGCGTGTCGTGCCGGAACTTGATAAACGGCTCGCCGGGGTGAACGGCGGCCTTTTCTTCCGCCTCGGTGAAAAAGTCTTTGCAGGCAATCTCGCTCAACTCAATGCCGATCACCGGATGGCCAAGGTCGTTCAACCACCACATGTCATGGGCCTTGCCGCACAGGGGCACCAGTACGGTGTCATCGTTATTGCCGTCGACCACAACGGACCAGTGGTCATGGAGGAACTGGTTGACGCTGCCCTCATGAAAACCGATTTCGCTGTTGGCCCATCGGTTATGCCAGAATTCGTGTTCCATGGCCGTTCTCTTCGCAGGGGGTGAAACGCGCCGCCGAACCAGACGGGACACTAGCGTCCTGACCAACCGCAGGCGTCTGCGGAAAGCCCGGGTGTTGACGACCGGTAGGTTCAGCGCCTGTCTTAATGAGTGTAATCTACTGGCAGAAAGTTGAAACCCTGGATTGGCTCGACGCTGACGTGAACATGATGCGAGATAAGGAAACTCTATGAAAGCGGTATTCCTGGATGCCTTGACGTTGGGCTCCGATGTGAGCCTGGAGCCCATCGAGCGGGTGGTTGACCGACTGGTGACCCACGAGCGCACCCATCCGGATCAGGTGCTAAACCGGCTCAAGGGGTTCGACACCGTACTTACCAACAAGGTTGTGCTCACCCGGGCGCATTTTGAGGCCTGCCCGGAGCTCAAGCTGGTGGCGGTGGTGGCCACTGGCGTCAATAACGTGGACCTGGAGGCCGCTCGCGATAACGGCGTTCGTGTGGTCAATGTGGTGAACTACGGCCGCGCCACGGTGGCGCAACACACCATGGCGCTTATGCTGGCGCTGGCCACCCGGCTTCTGGACTACCAGCGGGATGTACGGGCCGGAAAATGGGCGGCCAGCGATAGCTTCTGCCTGATGGGGCACCGGATCATGGAGCTGGAGGGCCGCACCCTCGGAATCATTGGCTATGGGGATCTGGGGCAGGGCGTGGCGGCCCGGGCCCGAGCCTTCGGCATGAAGGTGCTGTTGGGCTGCCGGCCCGGCCAGCCGCGGGGGGAGGTGGACGGCTACCCGCGTTTGCCGCTGGCCGAGCTGCTGCCCAAGGTGGACGTGCTGTCCCTGCACTGCCTGCTCACCGAGGACACCCGGCATCTGATTGGCGCCGAGCAGCTGAGCCAGATGCCGCCCCATGCGCTGCTGATCAATACCAGCCGCGGCGGTCTGGTGGACGAGCAGGCGTTGGCGGAGGCGCTGAGATCCGGCACCATCGGGGGGGCTGGTTTCGACGTGCTCAGCGAGGAACCGCCCCGCAACGGTAACCCCTTGCTGGCCGATGACATCCCCAATCTCATCCTGACGCCGCATTCGGCCTGGGCCAGCCAGGAGGCCCGGCAGCGCATCGTCTGGATCACCGCCGGCAACCTTGAGGGCTTCCGGGCCGGCACCAATGCACACTATGTGGTTTGAGTGAGCAACGTGGTATGAGTAAGCGACGTGGTATGAGCGAGCAACGTGTGGTGTGAGTCGTCTATTCTAGATGCCAGACAGCAAGCATTATCGTCATTTGCCCGTGAACAGGATAAACCGTGACTTCCAGTCAATTCAAAGACCGGCTCAACGCCGTTGAACAATGGATTCTTGCCAACCCCAATCCGCCCCAGCATCGCCCCTGGACCTGGCTCTATACCGTGGGTCGCACCGTCTACGCGCTGGGGCGGGATCTGGTGCTGGGCAACCTGACCCTGCATGCCATGAGCCTGGTGTACACCACCTTGCTCAGTATCGTCCCGCTGCTGGCGCTGAGCTTCTCGGTGCTCAAGGCCATGGATGTTCACCAGAAGATGGAGCCATTCCTGTTCCAGTTCTTTGAGCCCATGGGGCCGCAGGGCATTGAACTGGGCAACCAGATACTGGAGTTCGTCGACAATATGAAGGTGGGCGTGCTCGGGTCGGTGGGCTTGGGGCTGCTGGTGTACACCGTCATCTCGCTGGTGCAGAAGATCGAGCGGTCATTCAACATGATCTGGCGGGTGCCGGACATGCGTTCCATGGCCCAGCGTTTCAGCAATTACCTCAGTGTGATCATGATCGGGCCGCTGCTAATGGTGTCGGCGGTGGGGATGACCGCCACTATACTGTCCTCCACCTTTGTCCAGGGCCTGATGGCCATCGAACCGTTCGGTTCCCTGATCCTGGCGATGAGTCGGCTGATGCCGTTTTTCCTGGTGGTGGGGGCGTTTACCTTTGTCTATGTGTTCATGCCCAATACCCGGGTCAAGCTCCGTTACGCCTTTGTCGGGGGCTTGCTGGCCGGTATTACCTGGCAGGCTGGCAGCATGCTGTTCGCGTCTTTCGTGGCGGGCTCGGCGAAATACGCGGCCATCTATTCCAGTTTTGCCATCGGGATCATTCTGCTGATTTGGGTGTATGTGAACTGGATGATCCTGCTGCTGGGCTCCAGCATTGCGTTCTACCTGCAAAACCCTGGTGCCATTGCCAAGCGATACCGGGTCCGTTCGTCCGCCGAGCTGCAAGAGAACGTGGCCCTGGTGTTGATGTGGCTGGTCTGTAAACCCTTCAGCGAGGGGCGTCCGGCGCCCCAGCAGGAGGCGCTGGAGTACCGCTTGCGGGTGCCGGGGGAGGTGACCCGGCGGGTGAGCGACAAACTGATCCGGGCAGGGTTGTTGTCCCTGGCGGGGGGCACCGGCGACTTGCTGGTGCCGGCGCGCTCTTTGGATCTGATCAGCGTTGAAGACGTATTGCGCGCGGTGCGGCGGGATGACGATGGTGTTAGCGACCGGCTTCCCAGAGTCTTGCCGGCATCGCTATTGCATCGCCCCATCGCCGGCGGCTCGATCACTTTCGACCGGTTGCTGAAAGAAGAGGGCCAGGCACTCGCGCAGTAGGTCAGCGAATTAACCAGACGGGACATTAGCGCCCGTCTCGAAGGGATTTGAGCAGCGCCTGGTGAACCGACTGGAACTGTTCTTCGGTTAACGCCAGCAGTCCCAGCAGCTCTTCTTCGCCCATGTTGCGCTGGTGGGCGTGACGCAGGACCTCCCTGGTTCCGACGATGATGCCGTCGTTCAGTGGCGCGTCGGGCTTGCGGGGAACCGGACGTTCCGCTTCCAGAAGGTAGGCGGAATACCGGGGCGGTAGGCCCCACTGGTTGGCGATCTGCTGACTGATGTCCCAGGTATGGAGTCGAAGCGCTTGCTGAAGCACCGAGGGGCGGATGTTCGGGCTTGCCTGGGCACTGCGATAGATGCGCAGCGTTTCCCTGTGCAACGTGAGGTAGGAGAGCGCCGGTAACAGTCCGACCAGGAAGTAGGCGCTGGCATCTTTGTTCTGAACCTGGGCGACCAGCTCAGCGGCCCGTGCGCAGCTGAGGCCCCAGCGCCAGGCTCGTTGGGCGAACAACGCTTCGCCACTGTTTCGGGCCGCCATCATTCGGCGCAGCACCGTGGCGGAAAGGATGTTGCGAATACCGTTGATCCCAAGCATAAAGACTGCCTTGTCCACCGAATCGATGGTGTCTTCTCCGGGACGGAAGAAGGGGCTGTTGGCCATCGTCAGTAGCTGGTCGGTTAGCTCGGGGTCCTGCTGCAGGAGATCCGTGATGTCCTGACGGCTGACGTTGGGGTCTGCCAGGGCCCGCAATAGCATAGGCAGGGTCTGGGGCTGCTGTGGCAGTTCATCCAGTGTGCCCTGGCGTACTCGGTCGGCGAGTTCCGCCAATACCGAGTGGGCATCGCCGTTGTTAAAACTCAGGGCCGAGGGTGGGGCGTCCAGCAGCCAGCTGAACAGATGCTGTTCCAGCTTGTGCAGGGCGGCGCCGCCAGCAACCGGGTTGGGGGTATTGGAAACGGCTGGGTTGAGCAAGCGCGAGCTGGAGGGTGGCGGAGCACTCGGTTTATTGCCAAATAGCTCTGATATCCAGGACAGTAAACCTGGCATACATTCCCCCCCGAACTGGTATGCAGCCCGGCTATGGCCGGGCAGATCAGTGATTCCAGTCTGACTTTGGGAAGTATAGATGTGGTTCAGAATAAATTCAGGGACTGGCCGAAGACAAAGATGAACTGACAGGCACCGGCGACAAATCCCAGGAAGGCGCCCACCATGATCAGTTTGATCTCATCTTCCTGGAAGCAGGGCCGCAGCAGGTCCTGGAATTCCTCGGAAGACAGCGCCACCATTCGCTCCACCATGATGGATTTCACCGCCCGGGCGCGGTCCTGCTCGAACACCGGGTTGTTGAAGGAGGTGCGGGAGATTTCCAGGGCCTTCTCGCCAACCTGGTTTTTCAGGGTGGCAAAGCCGGTGGGGCCAAAGGCCATCTGGGTCAAGGCCTTGCCCATGCCGGCAGTTTCGTCCACCAATGGCTTGATGTGCTTCCTCACCATGTTCTGGGCGCGCTCACCGTTAGGGCCGTTGAGGACGGCATTGATGATGTTGCCGACGGTGAGAATTTCGTGGGTGACGATGTGGCAAAACGAGTGGGCGACCTCGGTCTGGCGTCGCAGGAACAGCCCCTGAACTTTGAAGGGCCCCACCTTCTGGGGCCGTAGCGGGCGGAAAATCACGTTAAGCGCGATCCAGTTGGTGGCCCAGCCCACCAGCAAACCGAACACCGGCAGTACCCACCAGCTCTGGTAGAAGAACCAGACGCCCATCTGAATGAGCCCGAACAGAAAGCCAAAGTAAAGCCCGGAGTTGACGATGAAGCGGAACTCCGCATCGCCACATTCCAGGAAAATGCGGTTGAGAAGGCGCTTGTCGCTCGCCAGGCGCTCAATGACCATGCCCTTGATGTCCAGCAGGCCCTCGATGTTATCGGTCAGATCGTCCACCAGGTTATCCACCAGCTGTGGCGTGGCCTTGCGAACTCGATCATAGACCATGCGCCGGGCGGACATGGGCAGGTTCTCCCAGAAGGTGGGATACTCGGTCAGCATCATCTCATCGACGTATTCTTCAATGCGGGGAAGAACCGAAGACACGGTGTGTGCGGCCAGCACCTTGGGGTCGATTTGCTCGAAAATTTCCTGCACGGTGCCGATCTTGGAAATGGTGGCGTCAACACTGATGGCGGCCATCTTTCGGGCCTTGGAGGGGATGATGCCCTGCCAGCCCCAGATGGGGCGCTTGCCGATGAATTCGAGGGGGTAGAACGTCATCTTGATGGCCAGCCAGTTGGTGGACCAGCCGATCAGCGCGGCAATGACCGGAATACTGAGGTACTGCCAGAATTCAGCTTGAGAAAGAATATTCGTCATCCGGAACTCGCGTGTTGTTTTATCGTTTTGATTTTATTGATGCTAGAGACCGGGCCGGTCCAGTCAACAGCGTGCATCGCCAAATATGGGTTCCTGAAGCAACCGCTGGATAATGTTGCCGGCTGTTAATATTGTCAATGACTGGGGTGCCGATCAATCCCGGCATTGCTGCCGGACAAGACCTCAGTTTTTCGCTGGTGGCTCGCCAAAATCCCCCCACAGCCATTGGCAGGCCGCCATGGCCGCCACCGGTGCAGTTTCGGTGCGCAGAACCCGCGCGCCCAGGGTGGTCGGCAGGAATCCCGCCCGTTCCGCAGCATCGATTTCAGCCTCCGTCAAACCGCCTTCGGGTCCGATCAGCAGCGCCACTTCGTCCGGTTTCGGCAGAGAGGTCAGTGACTGGCTGGCGCGGTGGTGCAGCACCAGGCGCACAGGCACCGCCCGGGTGTGCTCAAACCAGTGCGCCAAGGTCATCACCGGCAGGATCTCGGGTACCCGGGCGCGGCCACATTGCTCGGCCGCACTGATCGCCACCGCTTGCCAGTGGCGCACACGTTTCTCTTCCCGGTCACCCTTGAGGCGAACCTCGCAGCGCTCGGTCACCAGGGGAGCGATGGCGGTCACACCCATTTCCACGCTTTTCTGAATGGCGTAGTCCATGCGGTCGCCCTTGGACAGGGTTTGGCCCAGCACCAGTCGCAGCGGTGATTCGCTGTGGTTCGGTTGGGGCTGCCCGAGAGTGACGCTGACCTGGCGTTTGCCGACTTCGGTGATGGTGGCCGGATAATCGTAGCCGTCACCGTTGAACAGGAGCAGCGCCTGGCCCACCTGCATGCGCAGGACTCGGCCAACGTGCTGGGAGGCCTGTTCATCCAGAGCGACGCTGGCGCCGGCGGCCAGCGTCACCGGGGTGTGGATGCGGGGTGTTCTCATCGGTCAGTCCCTGATGGCAATCTCGATGCCCTCGGTGGCGACCTGGGCCAGATGGCGGATCTGCTCCTCGGTGATGACGTAAGGCGGCATGAAGTAGACCACGTTACCCAGGGGCCGCAGCAAGGCCTGGCGGGTCAGTGCGTGCTGGTAGACCCGGAGACCCCGGCGTTCCTGCCAGGGGAAGGGGGTCTTGCTGGCCTTGTCCTTGACCATCTCGACCGCCAGCGTCATGCCGTGTTGGCGAATGTCGCCCACATGGGGGTGGTCGGCCAGGTGGACCACCGATTCCGCCATGCAGGCAGACAGCCGGCGATTGTTCTCGATGACCTTGTCGTCGCGGAAGATATCCAGCGTGGCCAGGGCCACCGCGCAGCCGATGGGGTTGCCGGTGTAACTGTGGGAGTGCAGGAAGGCCCGCAGAGTTTCGTAGTCGTCGTAGAAGGCGTCATACACGGTGTCGGTGGTCAGCACCACCGAGAGCGGCAGGTAGCCGGCGGTCAGGCCCTTGGACAGGCACATGAAATCAGGGCTGATGCCGGACTGCTCGCAGGCGAACAGGGTGCCGGTACGGCCGAAGCCCACCGCGATTTCATCGGCAATCAGGTGAACGCCATAGCGGTCGCAGGCTTCCCGCAGTTTGGTGTGGTAAATCGGGTGGTGCATGCGCATGCTACCGGCACACTGGATCAGCGGTTCCACCACCACCGCGCAGATTTCCTCGTGCTGCTCGGCGAGGATGTTCTCCATCGCCTCAAATTGACGCAGCGCATACTGCTCGTCGGTTTCGCCAGGCTCCTTGTTGAAGGCGTCTGGTGACGGCGCGGTGATGACTTCCATCAGCAGTGGCTGGTAGGTGTCCTTGTACAGGGCCACGTCCCCCAACGCCAGTGCGCCAAGGGTCTCGCCGTGGTAGCTGTTGCCCAGGTTTACGAAATTCTTCTTGCCCGGTTTGCCGTGGTTCTTCCAGAAGTGGTAACTCATCTTCAGCGCCGCCTCGATGGCGGAGGAGCCGTTGTCGGCGTAGAAGCACTTGTTCAGTCCCGGCGGGGTTATTTCGATCAGCCGCTCCGACAGGTTAACCACCGGCTCGTGGCTGAAACCGGCGAGGATCACATGCTCCAGCTTGCCAATCTGCTCCTGGATGGCGGCGTTGATCCTGGGGTTGGCGTGCCCGAACAGGTTGACCCACCAGGAACTGACGGCGTCGATGTAGCGGTTGTTCTCAAAATCTTCCAGCCAGACGCCTTCGCCACGCTTGATGGGAATCAGCGGCAGGCTTTCGTGATCTTTCATCTGGGTGCAGGGGTGCCAGACGGACTTCAGGTCTCTTGCGACCAGGTCGGCATTGCGCATGGTGATTTCTCCTGTCGGCTTCTTTTCTCAAGAGTGCGACCGATCTTACTACGCCGCCGCCGGATACCCCGGTTCGCGGCATTAGACATTGGTGGCGGTCTGTCGCAACCGGTCTCAGGCCGTGGTCTGATAGCGAGCCCCAATCATACTGAGGTGATCCCGACTTTTACACCTTGACTGGGTGCGAGGGCGAAATTGCTGGCTACAACGCCAGTGGTGCCTGACCTGGCGGCCAATGTCCGGATCTGGTCGGCGCAGCAAAATCCCCCTATAAAAAGATTCGGAGGCCGCTATGGAGCTGGAAGTAACACACGCCTATGACTCGAGCCTGGATCGAGTGCTGGGCGCCTTTTTCAATGAGCAACACATTCAGCAGAAGCATGCGAATGTGGGGGCTCGTAATGTGCACGTCGACGAGTGCAACCGTTCCGATCAGACCGGAAAGCTGGTGATTTCCAGAGAGGTGCGTAGCGCCCAGGACGTGCCAGGCATTCTTGCCAGCTTTCACAAGGAGTGGAATCGGGTCCGGCAGGAGGAACACTGGTTCCGCAAGGATGATAATGAGTGGCACTGTGAGTTTCGCGTCCACATCGATGGCGTGCCCGCCAAGATCAAGGGCAACATGCGCCTGCAGGGTAACCAGGGTAACTGTACCAACTACGTGACCCTCAGCGTTCGCTGCGATCTGCCGCTGATTGGCAAGAAAGTGGCCAAATTCCTGTTGGAAGATTCCCGGCTCAAGATTGAACGGGAGCACGCCGCCAGCTGCGCGCTGCTGAACGCGGAGCAATCCTGAGGCGCCTTGGTAAGGAGCGGTCTGGCCAGGGGGCTGGCCCGCTCAGTGGCTGAGTACCCGGGACAGGAATGCTCGGGTGCGTTCGTTTCTGGGGTTGTCGAACACCTCGTCCGGTTTGCCCTGTTCCACAATCCGACCTTCGTGGATGTAAATCACCCGGTCCGCCTTACTGGAAACCGGTGCTCAAGCCGTGCTCTGGCAAGGCGCCGAACCACTTCTCGTAGATGGCCTTGTAGGTGCCGTCGGCCTTGATGCTGGCCAGTGCCTGATTGACCTTGTCCAGCCACTCGCTGCCTTGTTTGAGGGCGATACCATACTGCTGGCCCTCATACAGGGGGCCGATGGTCTTGACCTGGCCTTCGCCCCGGGTTCGGGCGAAGTAGCCCACGTTGGGGGCGTCGTAAAACACCGCATCCACCGCCCGGGACATCAGCGCCATGTACATGTCGGAGCTGCCGGGGTAGGGCGTGACGCCGTCGTTGTCTGCCAGATTGGAGACCAAAAAGTCGTAGCTGGTGCTGCCGATCTTGGTGCCGATCTTGGCACCTTCCAGATCTTTCAGTTCATGCACATCATCGTTGCTTTCCCGCACCAGGATGCGCAGACCCGAATCGTAGTAGGGATCGGAGAAGTCGACGATCTGCTCCCGTTCTTCGGTGATGGTGATGCCGGCGATGGCCATGTCCACGTTGCCGATTTGCAGCGCCGGGATGATGCCGTTGAAATCCATGGTTTGAAGTTTGTAGTCAAAGCCGGCGCGCTGGGCAACCTCGGCGAGAATCTCCATGTCGAACCCGATCATTTCGCCGGTGTCCTGGTCCATCATTTCAAACGGCACGAAACTCGGGTCGGTAACCACCCGCAGGGTTTCCGCCTGGGTGTTGCCTGCTGCCACGATCAGGGCAGACGCCGTGAGTGCTATCAGCCAATTGTTCATCATGGGCCTCCTCGTCTTGCTCGTCTGGATCCTGTGGGGTCAACAGAATCGGTACATCGTTTTCAGTCTAGACCACGGGAGCAAGGGCGGCGGGGATCTACGCTGTGAGCGGGTGGGGGTAGAGGCTGTGCCAAAGAGGGGGGGGGCTGGCCGCCCAGGGTGGGCGGCCGGTCGCAGGCGATCAGAAGGCGATTTTTTCGCCCTGATCGATGCCCAGGTTCTGCCAGATGTTGATGCTGGGTTCGGCCTGGTTGAGGGTGTAGAAGTGCAAGCCGGGGGCGCCAGCCGCCAGCAGCTTCTGGCACATCTCGGTAACCACTTCTTCACCGAACTTACGGATGCTGGCGGAGTCGTCACCGTAGGCTTCCAGCTGTTTGCGAATCCAGCGGGGGATTTCGGCGCCGCACATCTCGGAGAAGCGCACCAGGTTGGAGAAGTTGACGATGGGCATGATGCCCGGCACCACCGGAATGGTGACTCCCAACTGCTCCAGCCGGTCGATGAAGTAGAAGTAGCTGTCTGCATTGAAGAAGTACTGGGTGATGGCGCTGTTGGCGCCAGCCTCAACCTTGCGGGCAAAGTTCTTCAGGTCTTCCTCGGCGTTGCGGGCCTGGGGATGGAATTCCGGATAGGCCGCCACTTCAATGTTGAAGGCGTCGCCGCTGTGTTCACGAATGAAGCTGACCAGCTCGTTGGCGTAGCGCAGCTCGCCGGCCGCGCCCATGCCTGACGGCAGGTCGCCGCGCAGCGCGACAATGCGGTTGATGCCGTTGTCGCGGTACAGGTCCAGCAGCTCGGCCACGCTCTCCCGGGTGCCGCCCACGCAGGACAGGTGCGGAGCGGTGGAGATGCCCTGCTGATGCAGGTTGACGACGGTTTCCAGGGTGCGGTCGCGAGTGGAGCCACCGGCGCCAAAGGTGACTGAGAAAAAGTCCGGGTTCACGGACGCCAGGCGGTCACGCACCGCCTGCAGTTTTTCCTTGCCCTGCTCGGTCTTGGGCGGGAAGAACTCGAAACTGAATCGGCGTTTGAACTGTTTTTGGGACTGCATGTTACGTCTCCAGGGTCAGCGATCAGTATTTGTAGCTTTCCGGCTTGTACGGGCCTTCAACCGGTACACCGATGTATTTGGCCTGCTCCGGGGTCAGTTTGGTGATCACGCCACCAAAGCCTTCCACCATCGCCCGTGCCACTTCTTCGTCCAGCTGCTTGGGCAGTACCTGAACGTAGACGCCTTTGGCCTTGGCGTCTTCCGGCAGGTCGGCGAACTTGCGCTCGAACAGGTACATCTGCGCCAGCACCTGGTTGGCGAAGGAGCCGTCCATGATCCGTGACGGGTGACCGGTGGCGTTGCCCAGGTTCACCAGGCGCCCTTCGGACAGCAGGATCAGGTGGTCGTTGCTGGCCTTGTCGCGGTAGACGATGTGTACCTGCGGTTTGACCTCTTCCCACTCCCAGTTCTTGCGCATGAAGGCGGTGTCGATCTCGTTGTCGAAGTGGCCGATGTTGCACACCACGGCGCCGGACTTCAGGGCCTTGAGCATGTTGTCGTCACAGACGTTGAAGTTGCCGGTGGTGGTGACCAGCAGGTCGGTATTGCCCAGCAGGTCCTTGTTCACGCCGGCTTCGGTGCCGGTGTTGATGCCGTCAATGTACGGTGACACTACTTCGAAGCCGTCCATGCAGGCTTGCATGGCGCAAATCGGGTCGGCCTCGGTGACCTTGACGATCATGCCTTCCTGACGCAGTGAGGCGGCAGAACCCTTACCGACGTCACCGTAGCCGATCACCAGCGCTTTTTTGCCGGCCATCAGGTGGTCGGTGCCGCGCTTGATGGCGTCATTAAGGCTGTGGCGGCAGCCGTACTTGTTGTCGTTCTTGGACTTGGTGACGGCATCGTTGACGTTGATGGCCGGCACTTTCAGCGTGCCTTCCCGCAGCATTTCCTGCAGGCGGTGGACGCCTGTGGTGGTTTCTTCGGTAACGCCGTGGCAGTTGGCCAGGATGTCCTGGTACTTGTCGTGGAGCAGGGCGGTGAGGTCGCCGCCGTCGTCCAGGATCATGTTGGGTTCCCAGCCGTCAACGTCGGCGCCGACGGTACGTTCCAGGCACCATTCGTATTCTTCCTCGGTTTCGCCCTTCCAGGCGAAGACCGGAATGCCCTGGGCCGCGATCGCGGCGGCGGCGTGGTCCTGGGTGGAGAAGATGTTGCAGGAGGACCAGCGCACGTTGGCGCCCAGTTCCACCAGGGTCTCGATCAGTACGGCGGTCTGGATGGTCATGTGGATGCAGCCCAGGATGTTGGCGCCTTTCAGCGGCTGCTCACTTTTGTATTTGTTGCGCAGGGCCATCAGCGCCGGCATCTCGCCTTCGGCAATCTGGATTTCCTTGCGGCCGTAGTCGGCGAGGGAAATGTCGCGGACTTTGTAATCCTGGCTGGCGTTCAGTTGTTCTGCCGGAGTGCTCATGGTGTTCTCCTGTCGCTGATAGTGTGTGCCGTTCCCACTGCGGGAAACCGGCGAATTCATAGGGTGCGGCGAGGCGTTGCCGAACCGCACCAATAGAGTTGTGCGTTAATGATGCGGTTCACTGGCGTTCACCGCATCCTACGGAATTTCCTGGCGCTGGCCCCGTTTTTGGGTGTCCGGCCAAATCGTAGGATGCGGTGAGGCGTTGCCGAACCGCATCAACGGAGTTGTGCGTTAATGATGCGGTTCACTGGCGTTCACCAGATCCTACGGGATTTCCTGGCGCTGGCCCCGTTTTCGGGTGTCCGGCCAATTCGTAGGGTGCGGCGAGGCGTTGCCGAACCGCATCAACTGAGTTGTGCGTTAATGATGCGGTTCACTGGCGTTCACCACATCCTACGGGATTTCCTGGCGCTGGCCCCGTTTTCGGGTGTCCGGCCAATTCGTAGGGTGCGGCGAGGCGTTGCCGAACCGCATCAACGGAGTTGTG
>JBFHLR010000023.1:0-25020 GCA_041594735.1 Marinobacter sp. | reverse complement strand
CGGCTGACCAGCAGACCCAGGGCAATCCCGGCGCCATTCAACAGCAGCGCGGCCGGGCCGGCCTGCAGCAGCAGCTCACCAATACGGTCGCGAATGCCGTAGAGCAGGCCAAGAATCAACAGCGCCAGCACCAGGCCGCCGAACACACTGACGGCGCCTTCGGCGCGCTGTGCCAACGCCGGCGCGCGAGTTCGAACCACCATGCCCAGCGCCACCGGGAACAGCACGATGCCCACCAGCATGGCAATGGTCTTGCCAATCGGCAGGACAATGTCTTCCTGGGTTCCGAAATACAGCTGCAGCGCCCAATTGCTGAACAGGGGCAGCGTGAGGATGGTCAGCAGGCTGGCCGTCACGGTCAGCAGGATGGACAACGCCACATGGCCGCGCGCCAGCAGCACAAACAGGTTTGAGGTGGTGCCGCCGGGACAGGCGGCGATGATCACCAGCCCAACCGCCATGGCCGGGGCCAGCCCCAGCAGCCAGGCCAGGGCAAAGGCCACCAGCGGCATCAGTAAAATCTGGGCAAAGGTGCCCACAATCATGCCGCGGGGGTTCACCGTCACCTGGCGGAAATCCCGCAAGGTCAGGGTCATGCCAATACCGATCATGATGATGAACAGGGAAACCGGCAGTCCGATGGATATGAGCGGGCTGGATTCCATAAGTGTCTCCTGGGTTGTTATTGTTGTAGCGTTTTATAGTTGTTTCCGATTAATCGTTGTTACCGATTTATCGGTGTTGCCGTCGGCCAGCCCCAGCCGGGGCGGTACAACAGGCACCTGCAAGAGGCCGTTAAACAGGTTTGAACAGCGTGACCTTACACGGCCGCCTCAATCCAGCGCTTTCAAGTGGATCAGCAGGGCATTGGGATCGGTGAGCGTCACCCGACCGTAATCCAGCCGCAACAGGCCGATTTCCTCAAAACGCTTGATGACTTTGTGTACCCCCTGCCGGGTCATGCCCATCATGTTGGCGATGTGTTCCCGGGTCAGGTGGAACGTCACGGGGTCGGAGCTAACCTCGCCCACCCCCTGTATTTGCGCCAGAAACAGCAAGCGACGCCCGATCCGCGCGTCGATCCCCCGCAGCGCATCGTCTTCGATGATGGACATCGCCGACCACAACCGCCGGCTGACCAGGTCCAGCACCACCGGATACGCCTGGGGAAAACGGGCCAGCAACTGCCGGAAGCCCTCCCCTGGCAATTCAATGATCGTGGCGTCTTCATGGGCGGTGGCCCCGTAGACCCTTGGGGTGCCCGGGGAGAACACGGTATCGCCGAACCAGGCGCCCGCGTCGAAAATGATCAGCGTGGCCTCCCGTCCGGCGGCGTTGACCGAGCTGATCCGCACCGTTCCGGTCGCAATCACGCACAGCGTGGCCTGCATCGAGCCCTTGGCGTAAATCGGCTTACCGGCTGTAAAGTGCCTCACCCGGGCCATCGCCGCAGCCTCGTCGAGCGCCTGCACCGGCAGTCCCGACAACAGCGGACAGGCCTGCAGGACGGATTTGGGTTCGATCATGAATGGAGTGTACCCAGTTGCCATCCCACACAATGTAAACCATTTGACAGTTTTACGCCCCTCGCCGTGCCTACACTCAAAAAACATCCAACAACAACCCACACCGAGAGAACCTGAATATGTCCGACCCATTGGCGATCCCCTCCAAGCAAGGGCAAGTCAGTCCCGAAGAATGGCAACTTCGCGTCGACCTTGCCGCCGCCTACCGCCTGATCGCGCTGTACGGCTGGGACGACCTGATTTTCACCCACATTTCCGTCCGCATCCCCGGCGACGAGCACCATTTTCTGATCAACCCTTACGGCATGATGTTCGACGAAATCACCGCATCGAGCCTGGTGCGGGTGGATCAGGAAGGTAACAAGCTCAATCCCGACGATTTCGACATCAACCCGGCGGGCTTCACCATCCACAGTGCCATCCACGCGGTCCGGGACGATGCGCTCTGCGTCATGCATACCCACACCACCGCCGGCGTTGCGGTGTCGGCCCAGCAGGAAGGACTGCTGCCGCTGTCCCAGCAAAGCCTGTTCCCGCTGTCCAACCTGGCGTACCACGATTACGAAGGCGTGGCCCTGCGAGAGGACGAAAAAGCCCGCTTGCAACGGGACCTGGGCACCAACAACTTCATGATCCTGCGCAATCACGGCTTGCTCACCACCGGCGCCAGCGTTGCCGATGCCTTCCTCGGCATGTACATCCTGCAACGGGCCTGCGAGGTTCAGATTCAGGCGCTGGCTGGTAATCGTCCGATGACGCCGGTACCCGATGGCATTGTCGACTCCATCCGCCAACAGGCCGAGCAGGTGACGAAAGGGATGGGCGGCAAGCTGGCCTGGCCAGGATTACTGCGCAAGCTCGACCGCATCGATCCGGGATACAGAGACTGAAACAGGAGGCCCCCATGAGTGACGTTCAAGCGCCCCGAGCGCGTTTTCACCACATGAAAGACGGCACCGCCGAAGACTGGCAGGTGATCGCGCAATCGTTCGGCCGCTACGCCCAGTCGCTACCAGACCGTATACTGGAACACCTGCGAGTGCTGGATGGCGATTTTGGCGGTTTTCCCATCGATCGCCTCAGCCATTGCCTGCAAACCGCGACGCTGGCCCATCGGGATGGTAAGGACGATGAATATGTTGTGTGCGCCCTGCTGCACGACATCGGCGACACCCTCGGCTCGTACAATCACGCCGACGTGGCCGCAGTGCTGCTGGAGCCCTTCGTCAGCGAGGCCAACCACTGGATGATCAAGCACCACGCCATCTTCCAGGGCTACTACTTTTTCAACTACCTGGGCCTGGACCGGGACCTGAGGGACAACTACCGGGACCATCCCCATTTCAAGCGCACCGTTGAGTTCGTCAGCAAGTACGACGCACCGGCGTTCGACCCCGAGGGGGAAATCCTGCCGCTGGAGTACTTCGAGCCGATGGTACGCCAGGTGTTCGCCAAGCCGGTACGCTCGCTCTATAAAGAAGCCAACGCAGCGATGCAGTAACCAACCCGCCTTGAACCGGCCCCTCCCGCCAGGGGCCGGCCTTCCCTCCCAGAACCTGCGCCTTTAGTCCCATTCGTTCCGTTAAGCGTTACTACGTATACTCAATAAAAATACATGGAACCTAGAAGCGAGAACGCCCGTTCTTCTAGGATGTAATTGAGAATCACGTCTGAGCGTGCCCAAAGACACGCAAGAAAGGAAGCGATGCAGCCTGACCTCGGTCCCGGCACCGGTGGCTGGCTCACTAAATAAAACGATCCCCTCAATCCTCAGCCCAGGGCGAGAGGTGCGAGAGCGGCAAGAGGACTGAGCATGAAACGTTTGGCTACATTGGATGCATCCTGGCTGGCGGTGGAATCCGAAAACACCCCGATGCACGTCGGCAATCTGCAGATTTTTTCACTTCCGGAAGGCGCGCCGGAATCCTTCCTTCAGGATCTGGTCGCCCACATGAAGTCCGAGCGGGAAGTCGAGAAGCCCTGGTGCTACAAGCTCGCTTTCCCCGGCAACCTGGGCCGGGTGGTCGCCCCGGCCTGGAAAATCGATGACAACATCGACCTGGACTACCATGTCCGTCACTCGGCCCTGCCTCGCCCCGGCGGCGAACGGGAACTGGGGATCCTGGTGTCACGCCTGCACTCCAACCACCTGGACTTCAACCGTCCGCTGTGGGAGTGCCACATCATCGAAGGGCTGGAAAACAACCGGTTCGCCCTCTACACCAAGATGCACCATTCGCTGATCGACGGTATCAGCGGCATGCGGCTGATGCAGCGGGTACTGAGCACCGATCCGAACGACACCGACATGGTGCCGCCCTGGGCGGTGCGCCCGGAGCAACGCCGCGCCAGCAAGACCGACAACGAGGCCAGCGTGCACGCCGCCTGGTCCCAGGCCCGGGAAGCCCTCAAACTGCAGACCGATATCGCGCCGCGACTCTGGGACGCCATGTCCCGCCTGGTCAGCTCCGCCCGCCATCCCGAAGATGGCCTGATGGCGCCGTTCACCGGGCCGGTGTCGCCGCTTAACCATCGGGTCACTCCGCAGCGACGCTTTGCCACCCAGCATTACCAGCTGAGCCGCCTGCGCCGACTGGCCAAACTGTCCCAGGCGTCGCTGAACGACATCGTGCTGTACCTGTGCGGCACCGCCCTGCGCCGGTTCCTGCTGGATCAGCACCAGTTGCCGGAGACACCGCTGACCGCGGGTATTCCGGTCAACATCCGCCCGGCGGATGATCAGGGCACTGGCACCCAGATCAGCTTCATGATCGCCTCGCTGGCCACCAACGAAGGCGATCCCCTGAAACGACTGGAAGCCATCAAGGAGTCCACCCGTCGGGCCAAGGAGCACCTGCAGAAGCTGCCCAAGAAGGCGCTGACCCAATACACCATGATGTTGATGTCACCGTATATCCTGCAGCTAATGTCGGGCCTCGGTGGCCGCATGCGGCCGGTGTTCAACGTCACCATCTCCAACGTACCGGGACCAAACCACACCCTGTATTACCAAGGGGCCAAGCTCGAAGCGATGTATCCGGTGTCACTGATCGCCCACGGCGGTGCCTTGAACATCACCTGCCTGAGCTACGACGGTTCGCTGAACTTCGGTTTCACGGGCTGTCGGGACACCCTGCCCAGCATGCAGCGGCTGGCGGTCTTCAATGGCGAGGCCCTGGACGAACTGGAAGAGCTACTGGCACCGCCGGCTGGCGAAACCCAAGCAGCGCTCGAGAAGGAAGCTGTCGAGGCCTGAGCCGGCCCCGGTTTGATTCACTTGGGGCGGCTTTCTGCTTGCCAGTTAGCCGCCCCAATAAAGATCAATTGCAGAAATCGTGTGGTGCGCTTCTTGATCTGATCGATCTGGTAGTCGTCATCCGGCGCGACACCAATGAGGTCGGTCAGACTGAAGGCCACCGTGCGCACCACCAAGTCGCAGGTCAGCTCCAGATCACTGTCGCCGAGGTGATCCACCAACCGCAGGCGACGCAGGTCATTGCTCAGCTCACTTGAGAAAAAGCGCAACTCGCTGCGAATACCCTCCTGCACCGCCCGGCTCTCACCCGCCAAGCCCTGGGCCATGAAGATGAAAAAGTTCCGGTTCTGCTGAACGTGGCTGATGAAAATGGCGACGGACTCCTCCATCAGCTTGTCCGCCTGCAGCACGTTTAGCCGCGCTTCCCGCATCATCCGTCGCAGCACCAGCCCCAACTCGTCCACCAGCTGCAGCCCCAGGTCGTCCATATTGCGGAAGTGCCGATAGAAGGCAGTAGGCACGACGCCTGCCTGCCGCGTGACCTCTCGAATCCCCAGGCTGGCAAAATGACGCCCCTTCCCAACCAGGGTCAGCGCGGCTTCCATCAGCTTATCCCGGGTTTCTCCCGGCTTACGACGCTTACGTTCAGCCATAACGAACGACTTCTCTTTCCAATTCGATAGCGGTTATGCACCCGTTAAGGAGCCGCCGGACATGCCGTTGCAGACCGGTCAGCCACAAGACAGCAAACAAGTGTACACAAAAAAAACATGGGTGCGACACAGTTCCCGTCATTAAAGGCCCCTTAAGGGCTTTAAGCAGAGGCATATCCACAGTCGAGCCTGGTACGGCCGCCATCCGCCCTTACGCTTCAGCAGGTTACAACCATCCAAAAACGAAGCAAACGAATTGCTTGACAGCTCCGACAGCACTTGTGTACATTCGTTCACAACTTGTGAACAATCGTACACATGGAGAGGAAACCATGCTGTCTTTACTGGAACACAATCGCCCCCTTCGCTGGCTCGGCAAACAACTGTTCAACCGGGAAGACCCGGCGGCATTCTTTGATCCCCTGCTCACCAGCATCGATCCCATGCTGGCACGGCAGTATGTACCGGCCAGGATCAGCCACATCGTCGACGAAACCGCCGACACCAAGACCTTCACCCTCAAACCCGCAACCCGCTGGGCCGAATTCGAGGCAGGGCAACATGTGAACATCTGTATCGAAATTGACGGCGTTCGACACAACCGAACCTTCAGCCTGTCCAGCTCTCCCAAGCAGTGGCAGCAGCACGGCACGGTCACCCTGACCATCAAACGCCTGCCCGGCGGGAAGGTAACCAACTGGATGCACGACCACCTGGAGGCCGGCGACACCCTGGCGCTCGGGGAGGCCTTCGGCGACTTCCTGGCACCGGAAGTGCCGGAACCGCTGCTGTTTATCGCCGGCGGCAGTGGCATCACCCCGGTGCTGAGCCTGCTGGACACCCTGGCTGCGGACGACTACCCCGCGCCGGTGTCCCTGCTCTATTTCGTGCGCACCCAGGCAGACGTCATCGCCGCCGAGAAGCTGCACACCCTGCGTCAGCACTGGCCAGCCTTCAGCCTGAGCGTAGTGGCCACCGATGCCGGCAAGACCCCGGAACACCTCAATGACGGTCACCTGGACACGGTACCGGGCATTGGCGCCCGCCGGTGCTACCTGTGCGGCCCCAAGGGTCTGATGGATCTGGCCAATGAGCTGTTGTATCACCGGGCCATCAACGCCGATCGCATCCATAGCACCTTCTTCTCCGCCCCCAAGGCGGCGCTGCCCACCGACGATCTCGGTGGCGAAGTGGCCTTCGAACGCAGCGGCGTGACAGTGAGCGCCGAAGGGGATGCCGTGCTGCTGGAGGTCGCCGAGGCTGCCAAGCTGTCGCCGCAGTATGGTTGTCGCATGGGCATTTGCCATCAGTGCAGCTGTAAGAAGACCAGCGGCACCGTAATCAATCGGTTGACCGGTAAGGCCTCGGGCCCTGGCGAAGAGAGTATCCAGCTCTGTGTATCCGTCGCCCAGGGGCCGGTCAGCATCGACCTGTGATCACAGGTCGACCTGTGGCCACCGATTATTGAGCTTAATCCAAGACCATCGATTGCAGGCCCGGCAACGGGCCTGGCGAGGAGAAAACAATGAAAAAACTCAATGAAGCGCAACTCCAGGAACTGGAGCAAGACCTCAACGCCATCCGCGACGAAGTGCTGGCGGATCTGGGCGAGCGGGATGCCAAGTACATTCGCCGGGTGGTACGCCTGCACCGGACCCTGGAAATCGGCGGCCGGGTAATGATGCCGTTCGGTTTCATTCCACCAGTGTTCGTGGCTGCGACCACCGCGCTTGGCCTGGCCAAGATCATCGAGAACATGGAAATCGGTCACAACGTGATGCATGGCCAGTATGACTGGATGAACGACCCGTCGCTGAACTCCCAGACCTACGAGTGGGACACCGTCTGCTCCTCGGAGTCCTGGCGTCGCACCCACAATTACGAGCATCACACCTACACCAACGTCATTGGCAAGGACCGGGACTACGGCTACGCGGTCTTGCGGCTCAGCGACGACGTCAAGTGGCACCCCGGCCACCTGCTGCAGTTCGTCAACTACATCCTGCTGACGGTGCTGTTCCAGTGGGGGGTGGGGGTGCACGAACTGGAAACCGAGCGGCTGCGTCGCCGGGAGATCACCTGGAAATCCAAGCTGCCGTTCCTCAAGGATTTCTTTCGCAAGGGCGGGCGCCAGGCGTTCAAGGATTACGTGTTCTTCCCACTGCTGACATTCCCCGTGGCCCCCATCGTGCTGGCCGGTAACATTGGCGCCAACCTGATCCGCAACCTGTGGTCCTCCACGGTGATTTTCTGTGGCCACTTTACCCAGGACGCCGAGACCTTTACCGAGGCAGAGTGCGAAAACGAGAGCAAGGGCCACTGGTACCTGCGCCAGTTGACCGGCTCCAGCAACTTCACCGGTAATAACTTTGTGCACCTGCTGAGCGGCCACCTGAGCTATCAGATCGAGCACCATGTGTTCCCGGATCTGCCGGCCCACCGCTATCGCGAAATTTCACCGAAGGTTAAGGCGGTGTGCGAAAAGCATGGCATCCATTACAACTCCGCCAGCTTCGCCCGCCAGTACTGGACCGTGCTGCAGCGCATCGGCCGGTTCTCGCTGCCGGACAAACTCAGACTGAAGCTGGAGGCTCAACCTGCCTAAGCCGCTGGTCCCGGGATGGACGTATCGTCTGTTCCGGGCCTCGATGTCACGCCCGTCGATCCCAATCTGGCCACTACCCATCCTTTTAACGAAATTTTACCCCCTCGCCCCGGTCCCACGCCCGCCCAAACCCTATGAATCACCATTGAGTTCTGGCCGGCGCCACGACGTCACTAAAACTTCGCTACGTCTCATAGCAATTCGAAACAAGAAAATTCGTTTAATCACGACTATATCTATTAGTCTGGACATCTACCGCAGCGGTGAGCTGAAGTTAGGCTGTAGCCATCGGTTCCGGAGAGTGACTGATCGGACCAACCATTATTTGGTGCATCGCCATGAACGACGACAAGTTCCTTGGTGGCACGGATGGCCTAGCGAATGATCAGAAAGGACTCTGGCTACACGACCTGAAACATCTCAAGTTGAGTGAGCTCAAGGGGTTGCTTGCAGGGCACAGCCTCAAGCTGCTTTACCTCCCCCATGGGTTGGAATTGAAATTCCGCGATTATTTCTGCCTGAACTCCGCCAACTGGCTTAGAAAGTCCGTGTACGGGCTGATCTTTCTCTATCTAATCGTCGTTGTCCCCGTCGGCTTGTTTTTCGAAGATGCCAGCAAGCCGGTCTGGATGTGGCTGGCGGTCGCTCCGATCGGCGTGGTGCTGTTCTGCATCTGGACCCTCACGCTGATCAAGGAACCCGAACGTTACATCGAGCTTGTCCTGGAAGCCGGGGTATTTATCTGCCTTACCGGCACCCTATCGGGCGTGATGCTGCTGGGGGACCACTACCTCGGACAGGTGGCGGCGCTGGAGAGCATCTACATCATCATGGTGGCCTTCTCGGTGCTGAAGCTGCGAACCATGCTGGCCCTGGTGGGTTGCCTGACCGCCTTCGCCGTGGCGAGTTGTGGGAGCTGGCTGCTGGGTGCACAGTACAGCGCCCTGACCATGCTGCTGTGCTTCTGGGTCCCTCTGCTGATCTGCGCCTTCAACGGCTACATGCTGGAACACGCCTATCGCCGCGATTTCGTGCAGATGCTTTGCCACCACCATGAGAAAAGCAATCTGCTGCAGGACATGATCGCCATCGGTAGCGAAGCGAAAGATGTGCAGGCCGTGCTTGAGTACGGCCTGAACCGTATCTGCGTGCACATGGGCTGGCACCTGGGCCGGGCCTACAACGTGGAACAGCAATTCCTTGGGCCGGTTGCGGCCACCGGTATGGGGGCGGGACTCAAACTGAATTGGCTTCGACAGATTGAGCATCACTGGCCCGAGGCCCGCCATTCCGAACTGGCCCAGGAAACCATGCAACTGGGTAAACCGTCCTGGGCCAAACAAGGCATCGACCTGGGCGAAGACGCCACCTCCACCCGGCTGGCGTTCCCAGTCATGATCGATAACGAGGTGGCGGCGGTGCTGGAGTTTTTTTCACCCCGGGATGAACGTCTGGCGCCCAACATGCTGGCACTGATGGAACAGGCCACCAATCAGCTTGGGCGCCTGTACGAGCGTGATCGTCAGCAGCAGATGCTCACCCGAGTGTCGCTGGAAGACCCCCTCACCGGCCTGCCCAACCGGGTGTCCTTCCTGAACCAGCTGCATGCGGCCCTGTCTCGCCACCGCCGAAGCCCCAACTACCATTTTGCCGTGATGTGCGTGGGAGTGGGCCGATTCAAGTGGATCAACGAGAGTCTGGGTCATGCCTCTGGAGACGAGGTACTGCGAGAAGTGGCCCGTCGCCTGCTGGTGCGCCACCGGCCGACGGATGTTGTCGCCCGCATCAATGGCGCCGAGTTCGCCATCCTGATGGACAACATTCATTTTCCCGAAGACGTCATGGCACTGATCAAAAGGATTCAGGAAAAGTTTGTTGAGCCGGTGCAGCTGGATGGTCAGAGCATCAACCTCGACACCTCCATCGGCGTGGCCTACAGCGGCCAGGGGCTCGACGTGGCCGAGGAAATACTCAGCGACGCCGATACCGCCATGAGCCAGGCCAAGGAAACCAGCGTCGGGTATCTGATTTTCGAAGAGATGATGCGGCATCGGGTCCAGCACCGGCTGCGGATGACCGAAGACCTGAAAAAAGCCATAGAAACCGATCAACTGGAGTTGTTCTACCAACCGATTGTTGACCTGAATAGTGGCCAGGTTTCCGGTTTTGAATCGCTGATCCGGTGGAATCATCCGCGACTGGGGAGGGTCCCACCCAACGATTTCATTCCCCTGGCCGAGGATACCCAGCTTATTTTACCGCTGACCGTGTGGGTCGTGCATGCCGCTGCCAAGCAGTTGCGTAGTTGGCAGGAAATCAACCCTGAGGTGATGCTGAGCGTCAACCTGTGCGCCAGCTATTTCGCCAGCTGCAGCATGCCGGACGAGATGATTCAGATCATCCAGCAGCACGACCTGCGCAAGGGCACCTTTCGGCTTGAGATTACGGAGACCAAAATGGTCGATAACGAGGAGGCCTGTCTGCGCAATCTGCGCCGTCTGGCCAAGAACGACATCCCGGTTTATATCGATGACTTTGGCACCGGTTACTCGTCGCTGCACTACCTGGCCAACTACCAGGTCAGTGCACTCAAGATCGACAAGTCGTTCATGGACCGGATTACCGAACAGGGTAAAGACACCATCGTGGTCAATATGATCGCGTCACTGGGACAGAACCTGGGACTTAAAGTCATTGCCGAAGGCGTGGAAAACGAGGCGCAGCTCCACTGTCTGAAGGCGTTGGGATGCGACTATGCACAGGGCTACTTGATGTCTCGCCCGGTACCTGCGCAGGAGGCCGAGGACCTGATTGGAATGCAATTGGTTGGCGTGATGTCTGAGAGCCAGTTCGGCACCGACGCCTAGGTCGGCGGCGAGACCGGTTTGCGCTCATCCACCTCACCACTTGGAGCTTAGAGTCATGTACGTAGCTGAATACAAGAAAAAACTCGAACTCACAGACCATTGCCCCTGGGCGCAGCGGTTCTGGGAAGAGCTGGTACCGCTGAAAAACCGCGTGGTGCAACACCCCCTGTTTACCGAGATGAGCAACGGCACGCTGTCGCTTACCCCGTTTCGTCGGGCACTGCTCAACTTCTACCCCCTGGTGGAGCACTTCCCGAAATACATGGGGCAAAACCTGGCTAAAACCCGACCCGGCTCTGCGCCCGGCCACGAAGAGGCCAAACTCTGGCTGATTGACAACATCCATGTCGAACAGCGCCATGCCTACTGGTATCGGGATTGGGCGATGGG
Source organism: Marinobacter sp. (assembly GCA_041594735.1). GTDB lineage: Bacteria > Pseudomonadota > Gammaproteobacteria > Pseudomonadales > Oleiphilaceae > Marinobacter. Next base: position 13,723 of record JBFHLR010000023.1, on the reverse strand, counting down.
CTTCGGCATCAGCAAGGAGGCCCTGTCAAACGTGGTACCGCCGGCGGGGATGGACGCCATCAACCACTTCCTGTGGAACATATCCAACAACGCCTCCCTGGAAGAAGGCATTGCCGCCGCCAATCTGGCCATTGAGTGGGCAACCGGGGAGTGGAGCCAGCAGGTGGTGAAGGGGATTAAACGTTACGCCGACGAGGGTAAGGCCACCATCAACCGCCACACCCTGGCCTGGTTGCGAGCCCATGCCAGCTATGACGACAACCATCCCTATGAAGCCATGGAGTTGATCAAACGCATTGCGGTCACCGAGGAACAACAGTCCCGGGCGCTGGCTGCAGCCCGACGAGGTTTCGAATACTACCTGCTTGCGCTGGATGAGTGCTATGAGCCACGCATTGGACCGCAACTTTTGGCCTGAGGCGGGTTGTCGTTGCGCCCGCCCTCACCCCTCACTTTCGCGCTGTTAAAAGGAGGGCCGGGACAGTAGATAACCCAACAATACGCAGAAGAATACCCCCAGCAGCACCAACATCCAGGCTGGCGCCCCGATGACGTACACCATCGACCAGCTCACACAGAGCATGGCGCATGCCAGCACCTTCGCCGACCGGGGCACCACCTGCCGGTGTCGCCAGTTCGCAATCACCGGCCCAAACCGCCGATGATTCAGCAACCAGGCCTCAAACTCCGGGGAACTTCGGCTCGCCGCCCAGGCAGCAATCAGGAGAAAGACCGTGGACGGCAACAGCGGCAGCACGGCGCCCGCAATCGCCAAACCGACACTCAGGTACGCTATCACCCTGTAACTGCCCTTACCAATGGACATTGCCGCCAATTCACCCGTCATCCTATGAAGCCCGCAGGGGCCGGCTCATGTCTTTCCAGTGTACCTGCAATCAGTGATCAGGTCTCCCCAAGGCCCATTGGCCGCCTCGGGGAAAATGCCGCCAGCGGCGCTGATTGGCGCTCGACTTGCGCATACCAATCAGCTGGCCTAAGTTTTCCTTGGGAGTCTCCATCAAAGTCAGGGATGTTGTAATCAACGCTCTGCCAAGGGGGCATGATGCCGAGTTCCAGGCTTGCAGTCCTAGCCTTGTGGTTTACTCTGTTCGCAGCACCACCCGTCGTGGCGCAAAGCGTCGAGTCGATGAGCCTGGAAGAGCTGATGAGCCTTCAGGTCAGCATTGCCACCGGCACCCCCAAGCCCCTGGCACACGCGCCCGCGGTGGCCAGCGTAATTACTGCGGAAGATCTCGAAGCCATGGGGGTGCAGGACATCGACGAGGCCCTGGAGCTGGTGCCCGGCCTGCATGTATCCCACGGCAGCTTTATCTACGCCTCCCGCTATTACATCCGCGGTATCGTGTCCAACTTCAACCCCCATACCCTGGTGCTGATCAACGGCATTCCCAAATCCAGCCTGTTCCTTGGCGACCGCGGCCAGCGCCCGATGGCCCGGGCCGGCTTCCCGGTGAAGATGGTGGAGCGCATCGAAATCATCCGCGGCCCTGGCTCGGCGGTTTATGGCGCCGACGCCTTCGCCGGGGTCATCAACATCATCACCAAGGCCCCGGAAGACCTCGACGGCGGCGAAGCCAGCCTGGCCTATGGCAGTTTCGACAGCGGCTATTCGTTCCTGCGCCAGGCCCTGGACATGGGGCCGTTGCAGGGGGTGGTGTCCATCGCCTACGACCAGAGCAACGGCGATGACCCCATCATCGAATCCGACCAGCAGTCCAACCTGGATGCCTTGCTGGGCACCAACGCCTCGCTGGCACCGGGCCCGGTCAATATGGGCTATCGCAACTTCGACCTGCGCACCGACCTGCTCTGGAGCCAGTTTCGCCTGCGCATGGCTTACCGCCAGGACCGGGCGGAAACCGCCCAGGGCATCAACGATGTCCTCGACCCGGACAGCCGCTTCGAACACCGCCACGGCATGGTGGACCTTACCTGGAAAGCCCCTGAGCTGCACCCGGACTGGGAGCTGGAAACCCAGCTCAGTTACCTGTACAGCGATTTTCGCAACCCAACCGGGTTCTTCCTGTTCCCGCCCGGTGCCGATTTCACATTGCTCGGCGGCGGGGCCTTACCCGACGGGGCACTCTCATCTCCAGAACTCTCGGAAGAAAATGCCCGAGTGAACATTACATCTCTGTTCGACGGTTGGGACGACCACCAACTTCGCCTGGGCACTGGCTACTTCTGGGGCGACATCTTCGAGGTGACGGACACCGTGAACAACCAGCTGTCGCCAACCGGCGTACCGATGCCGATACCGGTAACCGACATCAGCGACACCGAGCGCATTTTCCTGCCCGAGAACCAGCGCACCAGCTACTACGGCTTCGTCCAGGACGAATGGGCGTTCGCCCCGGACTGGGAGCTGACCGCCGGCGTGCGCTACGACCATTACTCGGATTTTGGCGACACCGTCAATCCAAGGGCGGCGCTGGTGTGGACCACCACCCCCTGGCTCACCACCAAGCTGCTCTACGGCGAGGCCTTCCGCGCCCCGGCCTTCTTCGAGCTCTACGCCCGTAGCAACCCGGTGGCCCTGGGCAATCCGGAGCTGGAGCCAGAGACCATCAAGAGCACTGAACTGGCGTTCACCCTGACGCCCTCCGAACACTGGAGCCTGGACCTCAATCTCTACCAGTATCGCATCAACGATTTGATCGATTTTGAAGCCGATCCCGGCGGTACCTTTACCGCCCAGAACAGTGGCCGAGTGCGGGGTCGGGGCTTTGAAACCGAGCTGCACTACCAGTTGGCTGACACCGCCCAGCTGCTGCTCAACTACAGTTACCAGCGCACCCGCGACCAGGATGGCGAACCACTTGGGCTCACCCCCAACTCCGACGCCAGCCTGCGGCTGATCTGGCAACCCAGACCGGCTTGGCAGGTCGCCCCCAGCGTAGTGTGGGTAGGCTCCAGCAAACGGGCCGCCGGCGACGCCCGCGCCAAGCTGGACGGCTACACCACTTTGGACCTGAACCTCCGCCGACTGCTGAACGACAACGTCGCCCTCAATCTGCAGGCCCGCAATGTGTTCGATGCCGATGTGCGCGAGGCCAGCCGTGGGCCGGTGCAAGGCCAGTTCGCGCCCAGCTTCCCCAATGACCTACCCCAGCAAGGTCGCAGCGTTATTCTACAAGGCACGGTCCGCTGGTGAACGCCCCTTACGCCGCCGTTGGCTAACAACCGGAAATTGCGTCGACTCGGCGGCTGACCTAAATTTCAAGAAAGGAAAGGTTGCTCCCACGCATTTAAGGACGATTCAGTCAACCCGAGCCAAGGGGAACGAAATGCGCCGTTTGAGGCAATTCGGAATGCTTCTGACACTCCTGTCTTGCCAGACAACGGTCACCGCTCAAGATCTGTCGGCCCTGAGTCTGGAAGAACTGATGAGCCTTCAGGTCAGTATTGCCACCGGCACTCCCAAGTCCCTGGCTCGCGCCCCGGCGGTGGCCAGCGTGATCACCGCCGAGGAACTGGAGGCCATGGGGGTGCAGGACATCGACGAAGCGCTGGAGCTGGTACCTGGCCTGCACGTGTCTCAAGGCACCTTCTTCTATGCTTCGCGTTACTTCATCCGCGGAATCACCTCCAACCAGAATCCTCATACCCTGCTCCTGATCAACGGCGTCCCCCAGACCAGCCTGTTCACCGGCGATCGTCCCGAACAACTCCTTGGCCGCAGCGGTTTCCCGGCCAAGATGGTGGAACGCATCGAGATCATCCGCGGCCCCGGCTCGGCGGTCTACGGCGCCGACGCCTTCGCCGGCGTCATCAACATCATCACCAAGGCCCCGGAAGACCTCGACGGCGGCGAAGCCAGCCTGGGTTACGGCAGTTTCGACAGCACCTATTCGTTCCTGCGTCAAGCACTGGACGCGGGGCCAGTGCAGGGGGTGGTTTCCATCGCCTACGACCAGAGCAATGGCGACGATCCCGTTATCGACGCCGACCAGCAGTCCATCCTGGACGCCTTGCTGGGCACCAGTGCCTCGCGGGCGCCTGGACCAGCCAACCTCGGCTATAACCAGCTGGATGTTCGCAGCGATCTGCTCTGGAACCAGTTCCGCCTGCGCATGGCCTATCGCCAGAACCGGGTGGAAACTGCCCAGGGGATCAATGAAGCGCTGGACCCGGACAGCCACTACCATCAACGTCGTGGTACCGCAGATCTGACCTGGCGTAATGACGGCCTTCACCCGGATTGGGGACTGCAAGCCCAGCTCAGTTACCTTTACAACGACTTCCGCAATCCAACCCGGACCCAGCTATTCCCACCCGGTGCCGACTTCACCCTGGTTGGTGGCGGGGGGCCCTTCCCGGAAGGCGTGCTGCAGACCCCGGAACTGTCCGAAGAAAACGTTCGGCTGGATGTCACCAGCCTTTACCGAGGTTGGCAGAACCACCGCCTGCGCCTGGGCGTTGGCTATTTCTGGGGCGACATCTTTGAGACCACCGATGCCGTCAATTACACCCTCTCGCCTACCGGCTTTCCAACGCCAGCCCCACTGATGGATGTCAGCGATACCAGCTTCGCTTTTCAGCCGGAAAACCAGCGCACCAGTTACTATACCTTCGTGCAGGACGAATGGGCGTTCGCCCCGGACTGGGAGCTGACCGCTGGGGTACGCCATGACCATTACTCGGATTTTGGCGACACTATCAATCCAAGGGCGGCGCTGGTGTGGACCACCACGCCCTGGCTCACCACCAAGCTGCTCTACGGCGAGGCCTTCCGGGCCCCGGCCTTTTTCGAGCTTTATGCCCGAAATAACCCGGTGGCCCTGGGCAATCCGGACCTGGAGCCGGAAACCATCCGGAGTACCGAGCTGGCCTTTACGCTCACGCCTTTCCCACAGTGGGCTCTGGACATCAATCTCTATCACTACCGCATCGATGATCTGATCGACTTCGAGGCCGACCCCGTTGGCACCTTTACCGCCCAGAACAGCGGCCGGGTGCGGGGCCGGGGCCTCGAAACCGAGCTGCACTATCAATTGGCCGACACCGCCCAGCTGCTGCTCAACTACAGTTACCAGCGCACCCGCGACCAGGATGGCGAACCGCTGGGGCTCACCCCCAACTCCGACGCTAGCCTGCGGCTGAGCTGGCAGCCCAGACCCGCCTGGCAAGTCACGCCCAGCCTGGTGTGGGTGGGCTCCAGCGAACGGGCCGCCGGCGACGCCCGCGCCAAACTGGACGGTTACACCACCCTGGATCTGAATATCCGCCGGCGGCTGAACGACAACATCGCCCTCAACCTGCAGGCCCGCAACGTCTTCGATACCGACGTACGCCAGGCCAGCCGCGGGCCGGTGCAGGGGCAAAGTGTCCCGAATATTCCCAACGACCTGCCCCAGCCGGGGCGCAGCGTCATCCTGCAAGCCACGGCGCGCTGGTAATCCCCCCATTCCGCCCAAGCCATTGCTACCGGAGCCCGATCCGACGCGCATCCGCGGTGGTTCGTCACCTGAAATTGCACGAAAGCGGCACGTGGCCTAAATTTCAAGGAAGGAGACGTTGCTTCCGCTCTTGTGTAAGGACGAGTCAGCCAACCCGAGCCAAGGGGAACGAAATGCGCCGTTTGAGGCCATTTGGCATGTTCCTGACACTCCTATCCTGCCAGGCCACGGCCACCATTGAGGATCTGTCGGCCCTCACTCTGGAAGAGTTGATGAGCCTTCAGGTCCGCATTGCCACCGGCACGCCCAAATCACTGGTGATCGCCCCGGCAGTGGCCAGCGTGATCACCGCTGAGGAACTGGAGGCCATGGGGGTGCAGGACATCGACGAGGCCCTGGAGCTGGTGCCCGGCCTGCATGTGTCCCACAGCAGCTTTTTCTACGCCTCCCGTTACTTCATGCGCGGCATCGTGTCCACTTACAACCCCCACACCCTGGTGCTGATCAACGGCATTCCCAAATCCAGCCTGTTCCTCGGTGACCGCGGCCAGCGCCTGATGGCCCGCTCCGGCTTCCCGGTGAAGATGGTAGAGCGCATCGAGATCATCCGCGGCCCCGGCTCTGCGGTCTACGGTGCCGACGCCTTCGCCGGCGTCATCAACATCATCACCAAAGCCCCGGAAGACCTCGACGGCGGTGAAGCCAGCCTGGGCTACGGCAGTTTCGACAGCGGCTATTCGTTCCTGCGCCAGGCCATGGACGTCGGCCCGGTGCAGTCAGTGGTATCCATCGCCTACGACCAGAGCAATGGCGACGCCCCCACCATCGAGGCCGATCAGCAATCCAACCTGGATGCCCTGTTGGGCACCAGTGCCTCGCTGGCGCCGGGTCCGGTCAATATGGGCTACCGCAATTTTGACCTGCGCACCGACCTGCTCTGGAGCCAGTTCCGCCTGCGCATGGCTTACCGTCAGGACCGGGTGGAAACCGCCCAGGGCCTCAACGCCACCCTCGATCCAGACAGCCGCTTCGAACACCATCACCGCATGGCGGACCTGACCTGGCAGGTGCCCGAGTTGCGCCCGGACTGGCAACTGGAAACCCAGCTCAGTTACCTGTACAGCGATGTTCGCACCCCAACCGGGTTCTTGCTCTTCCCGCCCGGTGCTGATTTTACCTTGCTTGGCGGCGGGGCCTTTCCTGAAGGGGCAATACTGAAGCCTGAGCTCTCGGAAGAGAGCGTGCGATTCAATGTCACGTCGCTCTACCGTGGCTGGGAGGACCATCGCATACGCCTGGGCACTGGTTATTTCTGGGGCGACATCTACAGAGTCACCAACATCTCAAACAACCAACTGTCGGAAACTGGTGCACCGACGCCAATCCCGCTGACCGACACCAGCGACACAGAGCGCATCTTTCTGCCGGAAAACCAGCGCACCAGTTACTACGGCTTCGTGCAGGACGAATGGGCCTTCGCCCCGGATTGGGAACTGACCGCCGGGGTACGCTATGACCACTACTCCGACTTCGGCGACACCGTAAACCCCCGCCTCGCCCTGGTCTGGAGTGCCACCCCCTGGCTGACCACCAAACTGCTCTACGGCGAGGCCTTCCGCGCCCCGGCCTTCTTCGAGCTCCATGCCCGCATCACTCCGCTGGCCCAGGGCAATCCGGACCTGGAACCGGAAACCCTCAAGAGCACCGAACTGGCCTTTAACCTTAATCCGTCGCCGGACTGGACTCTGGACCTCAACCTGTACCACTTCCGCATCAATGACCTGATCGACTTCGAGGGCGACCCCGGCGGAACCTTCATCGCGCAGAACAGCGGCCGGGTGCTAGGCCGGGGTTTCGAAACCGAGCTGCGGTATCAGCTGGCCGACACTGCCCAGCTGCTGATCAACTACAGTTACCAGCGTACCCGCGACCAGGATGACGAGCCGCTGGGACTCACCCCCAACGCCGACGCCAGTCTGCGGCTAAACTGGCAGCCCAGGCCGGCCTGGCAGCTCACCCCCAGTGTGGTGTGGGTGGGCACCAGCGAACGGGCCGCCGGCGATGCCCGTTCCAAGCTCGACGGTTACACCACCCTGGACCTGAACATCCGCCGGCGGCTGAACGAAAACGTCACTCTCAACCTGCAGGCCAATAATGTCTCTGACGAGGATGTACGGGAGGCAAGCCGGGGGCCGGTGCAGGGACAGAGCGTTCCGAATATCCCCAATGACCTGCCACAGCAGGGCCGTAGCGTCATCCTGCGAGGCACGGCCCGGTGGTGATGGTTCAAAAATTGCGGGAATGCTGTCGATGATCTAACGTTCAGTTAAGGGACACGGTAACGTTACTTTAGGGGGAGCATCCAGCCAAACCACTCTGAGGTAGACAACATGAAACGGCTGAGACCTTTGGGGGCCATCTTGGTGCTGGCAACGTGCCCTGTCACCACGAATGCCCAGGACCTGGCCGCCCTTAGCCTGGAAGAGTTGATGAGCTTACAGGTCAGCATCGCCACCGGCACGCCCAAGCCCCTGGCGAAGGCACCGGCAGTGGCCAGCATCATCACCGCCGACGAACTGGCGGCCATGGGGGTGCAGGACATCGACGAGGCGCTGGAACTGGTGCCCAGCCTGCATGTCTCTCACGGCAGTTTTATCTATGCCTCCCGTTACTTCATCCGAGGCATCGTCTCCACCTACAACCCCCACACCCTGGTGCTAATCAACGGCATTCCCCAGACCAGTTTGTTTACCGGCGACCGCGGCCAACGGATGATGGCTCGAGCAGGGTTCCCGGTCAAAATGGTGGAGCGGATCGAAATCATCCGAGGCCCCGGCTCGGCGGTCTATGGTGCCGACGCCTTCGCAGGGGTCATCAATATCATCACCAAAGCTCCCGAGGACCTGGAAGGCGGTGAAGCAAGCCTGGCCTACGGCAGCTTCGACAGTGGGTATTCGTTCCTGCGCCAGGCCGCCAAGCTGGGGCCGGTGCAGGGTGTCGTTTCCGTGGCCTACGACCGGAGCAACGGCGACGACCCCACCATCGACGCCGACCAGCAATCCAACCTCGACGCTCTGCTGGGCACCAATGCCTCGCTGGCACCAGGGCCAGTCAATATGGATTACCGTAATTTCGACCTGCGCACAGATCTGCTATGGCGACAGTTCCGCCTGCGTATGGCCTACCGCCAGGACCGCGTGGCAACGGCCCAGGGCATCAATGACACTCTGGACCCAGACAGCCGCTTCGAGCTCCATCGGGGTAATGTGGACCTGACATGGGCGGCTCCGGAGTTCCGGCAACATTGGGAGCTAAACGCGCAGGCCAGCTATCTGTACAGTGACTTCGAAAATCCAACCCGTTTCCAACAATTCCCGCCCGGTGCCGATTTCACACTGGTGGGCGGTGGCGGCCCATTCCCCGACGGGGTACTGCAAACACCGGAACTGGCTGAAGAAAATGCGCGCCTGGACCTGACAGCGCTCTACCGGGGCTGGACCGATCACCGGTTGCGCCTGGGCACTGGCTATTTCTGGGGTGACATATTCGAAACCAAAGACGCCACCAACTTCGTGCTCAGTGACACCGGTGCTCCCACCCCCAGCCCGCTGATGGATACCAGTGATACCCCCGGCGAGTTCCTGCCAGAGAACCAGCGCACCAGTTACTACGCGTTCGTGCAGGACGAGTGGGCATTTGCTCCGAATTGGGAGTTGACCGCGGGGTTGCGCTACGACCATTACTCGGATTTTGGTGATACGGTCAATCCCCGGGTGGCATTAGTCTGGAGCACCACTCCCTGGCTGACCACGAAACTGCTCTACGGCGAGGCCTTCCGCGCCCCAGCCTTCTTTGAGCTATACGCCCGCTCGAATCCTGTAGCGCAGGGCAACCCCGACCTGGAGCCGGAGACCATCGAGAGTACCGAACTGGCTTTCACTCTCGTCCCCTCCGACGACTGGACGCTCGATCTTAATCTCTATCAATACCGCATCAATGACCTGATCGACTTCGTGGCCGATCCTGGCGGCACCTTCACCGCCCAGAACAGCGGCCGGGTACGTGGGCGTGGGGTAGAGACCGAGCTGCGCTACCAGTTGATGGCATCTGCCGAACTGCTGCTCAATTACAGCTACCAACGTACCCGCGACGAAAACGACGAACCACTGGGGCTCACCCCAAGTTCCGATGCCAGCCTGCGCCTGAACTGGCGACCTACTTCCCAATGGCAGATTACCCCATCGGTGGTATGGGTGGGATCCAGCAAGCGCCCCGCTGGTGATGATCGTGACGATCTCGATGGCTACACCACCCTGGACCTTAACTTGCAACGGCTGTTGAGCGAGCATTTCGCAGTCAACCTGCAAGCCCGCAATGTCTTTGACGCCGACGTGCGCCAGGCCAGCCGTGGGCCGGAACTGGGCCAGTTGGCCCCAAGCATACCCAACGACTTGCCCCAACCCGGACGCAGTCTGATCTTCCAGGCTAATTTGCGCTGGTAGCTGCAGCGTCTAAGTCCCACACGCCTCATAGGCCATAAATCGCACCGGCGGCAAATCGTCTATAATTTAACCAACCCGGTCCAGCAGACCGGGGCGGTTTGCGGGGACCAACTGGTATCCCCGAGTTTGTGAAGCGGCGCTGTTATCGCGTTGCGATATGCCTTCTTGTGAATGCGCCTTTGGCGCGAGGGGGGGCTGTGTCATGCACGCCACCAAACGCATCGTCATGTGTTGTGACGGTACCTGGAACCAACCGGACATTGATCCAACCAATGTCGTCAAGGTGGTACGCAGCGTTACACCCACGGCAGCCGACGGCACCCCGCAGGTCGTGTTCTACGATCAGGGTGTCGGCACCGGCAGCCATACCGACCGCTTGCTGGGCGGCGCCTTCGGTAAAGGTGTGGCCAAGAACGTACTCGATTGCTATCGCTTTCTGGTACACAACTATCAGGCGGGGGATGAAATCTATACCTTCGGGTTCAGCCGGGGTGCCTATACGGCCCGGGCCTTTGCCGGCTTTGTCTATGCCGTCGGGCTCATGGAAAAAAGCGACCTGGAGGCGCTGCCCAAGGCCTGGCATTACTACCGAACCGAGCCGGAGAAACGGCCCAACGCCCGCTACGACGAAAACATCCGTCCACAGATCAAGATGATCGGCGTTTGGGACACCGTGGGCGCCCATGGCGCACCGACGCCCATGCTCGGACAACTGACCCGGCACTGGGTTGGCTTCTTTAATACCCACCTCAGCCAGATCGTCGAGAACGCCTACCAGGCCCTGGCCCTGGACGAGCAACGGGCAGCGTTCGTACCGGACCTTTGGACCGGCGCTGTCGACCCCAGCCAGCACGTCGAGCAGTGCTGGTTCCGGGGCGTTCACTCCGATATTGGTGGAGGCTATAAGGAAACCGGTCTATCTGATATCGCCTTGCGCTGGATGACCGATAAGGCACAGCTCCTTGGACTGGAAATGGACAACCGTTACCTGGAGCAGCTGACTCATCCCAACCCGCGCATGTCGGCTCATGATTCCTTCCATGCCGGCTACCGGCTACTGGAACTGTTGCGGGTCAACCGGGGCGTTCGATTGCTGTTTGGCAATCCAGAGGATCCCCCCCTCAATGTCAGCATCCATGAGTCGGTGCATGAGAGCATCAAGAGCGGCCTCTACACGCCACAAAATCCGGACTTCCCCCACACCGAGGCCATGAAAGAGCGGCGAGCCAGCGAACGCCATACCGTAACCCATGGCGAAGCCGAACTGGCGCTGGCTCAGAATGCCCAGCCGCTGTCTTGCCGGCTGCTGGATTTCAGCCGCCAGGGTGGCGTCCACATTCAAACCAATCAGCCGATTGAAGAAGGTGCGACGGTACAGATCGCCAGCGACTTCTTCGAGCCGACCGAGGCGGTGTGCGTGTGGAAGAAGGGCCAGGATCACGGGCTCGCCTTTGCCAAGGTAGCCTGATCAACCCGTCCTCCCCCCCCACGGTAGGGGGCGAAGGGCTCCGAACGGGGAGCGCTGTGAGGCGCCCCCCGGAGATGTATTGGTGGGCCCGCTGGCGGGTGATTGTCAGCGGGGTTTGTCATCAGAGCGGACTTCAGTGACCACACCATTGTGCAGAATCACCACGCGCCGAAACTCATTGGCGCCGAATTCGAACAGCCACTCCTTCACTGGTATCACTGCAATTCCAGCCCTCGGGCCACGGTAACGGGAGTCCGCGTGGCTGCGCCAATAAATCCGTTGGGACAGAGGCTCACCACAGTGACCAACCACCTCGAATTCGCTCAGCCCCTCCCGCAAAAAGCGACTCGTGCAGCGCCTGGGGTTATTGGCATGAAAGCCGTAGCCGAGAGACTGTTCCCGGCGCAACTCACCGTTGCGGAATTCCAGCCGGCGGATCAAGCCGTGCGGCCCCGGATTGTAATACCAGTGCTCGATGGTTTCCGTCACCCCCAGCCCAGCGATACTCTGGGCTGGATATATGGCGATGTAATCCGGTGTGCCGCAGCGCTCCTCCACTTCCACCTGCCAATCACCGACATCCACCAGCGCGCTGCCACAGCGGAAAGCGGACTGGGCCGCCCCCGGTAGCATTAACAGCAGCAGTAAGACGCCGTATCGCAGGCACTGGCTGGCACGTGGATACTCCATCACGCCTCCCAAGTGGTGCATCGATTCTGGTCAGACATGGAGTCAGCCCGCTGCGCGGGGCCTCGCCCCCAATGCCTATGGAGTGTGTGAATCGAACGCCGGCAAAAAGTTCAACCCGCCGGCCCCACCTCGCAGGCCAGCACCAGCGCCCAGAACTCGGAAAAATCGTTCACCACCACGTCGGGCTTGTCCGGATGCTTGTGGGTACCGGGAAAGATTTTGTTCAACCAGGGCAGATCCCACTGGGCACCGTTGAAAAAGACGGCGGTCATGCCCGCCCGTTTGGCCGCAATGATGTCGGTGGTGCTGTCGCCCACATACCAGACGCTGGGATCGGGTGAGTATTCCAGTTGAGCCGCCGCCTGCAGCAATTGGTCCGGATGAGGCTTACGCAACGGGGTGTCATCGCCACAGACGTAGGTGTCAAACAGGTGCCCCCAGCCGCTGCCCTCCACCGCCGCCAGCTCGTGCTCAAAGAATTCCCGGTCCCGGTTGGTGATCAGGCCGACCTGGATATTGAGGCGACGCAGCGCTTCGAGCATGTCCCTGACCTTGGGTTCGAATGGCTTCACGGTGCCGAAGTGGTCGCGGTAGTGTCGGTTGAAGGCTCGATGGGCCAGCTGCTTGGCGTCCTGATCCTCGCCAAACAACACTTCGAAAATATCGGTCCGGGAGATTTTGCGGTCGGCTTTCACCTTGGGATGGAGCGCGGCAAATTCGCGAACGTAGGCCACTAGGCGGGCATCCTCCGGTGTCTTGCTGTCCTCCGGCATAACCATCCGTCCCATCAGTCCCAGCTCATGGAACTCCGGCAGCATGTCATCCACCGCGTGGTACATGGCGTCCAGGGTATCCACCAGGGTCGCATGCCAGTCGAACAGGACCACCGAGGGGCGAATCAGTTTCGCCACCGCCGGATGCCAGTCCGCCTCGATCCTGGGAGGCGGCGGCGTCGGCGGCGGATAGGCCGGTGGCCGCACCCCATCCACCATGGCCCGGAAGGCCTGCCGGTTACTGTGGGCGGTGTCACCGAGCAGAGTCATCAGATCCTCGAAACTGTCCAGAATGGCATGGGGGGTGTCCCGATAGCTGAACCAGCTCTCGACTCGGTCCTGCGCCCAGCAGGCACCGTTATAGAACACCCGGGTAATGCCGGTGCGGGCGGCGGTGATCATGTCAACAAAACTGTCGCCGACGTACCAGGCGGTCTCGTCCGCCGGTAGCCCCAGTTTTTCCAGCGCCTTGAGCATCACTTCCGGATCGGGCTTGTAGTGCACCACGTCATCGGCGCACACGGTGACATCGAACAGGTCGTGCCAACGACCCTCGTCCACGGTCTGGATTTCGGTATTGAGGAATTCCCGGTTACGGTTCGTGGCCACGGCCAGTTTGATGCCCAGGCGCTTGCAGGCCATGAGGTACTCGAAGACCCCTTGCTGAAAGGGCTTAACCTGGCCGAAGTACTTGCGATAGCAGTGGTTGTAGGCTTCATGGGCGATGAGCCGGGCGGCTTTGTCATCGCCGAAGATGGCGTTGAAGATGTCGGTGCGCGATACTCGGCGTTCCGCCAGGATGCGAGGGTGCAGCCGGCGATAGACGCGGATAAAGCGCACCAGGCGGGCATCGTCCGCGGTCCTGCACTT
>JBFHLR010000022.1:0-25531 GCA_041594735.1 Marinobacter sp. | reverse complement strand
CTGCGGATCATCACCGACGACAGCCCGCCGCAGGCCCACGACCATGTCGAGCTGATCCTGGCATCCGGGGTGCGGCTACGCTACAACGACCCCCGCCGGTTTGGCTGCTGGCTGTGGGCGGACGACCCGGCGCAACACCCGCTGCTCGCCAGTCTGGGGCCGGAGCCGTTGGCATCCTCGTTCAACGGCGCTTACCTGTACCGGCTGTCCCGCCAGCGCAAGTCGCCCATCAAGTCCTTCCTCATGGACAACCACGTGGTGGTCGGTGTCGGCAACATCTACGCCAACGAGGCACTGTTCAAGGCCGGCATCCATCCGCAGCGTCCAGCCGGACGGATCAGCCTGGACCGCTATCACCGGCTGGCGGAAGCGATTCGCGAGACGTTGAGCGCCGCCATCCTGATGGGCGGCACCACGTTGCGGGATTTCGTCAACAGCGACGGCAAGCCCGGCTATTTCGCCCAGTCGCTGCTGGTGTATGGTCGCGGCGACGAGCCCTGCCGCCAATGCGGCCAGCCGCTGCGGGAAATCCGCATGAACCAGCGCACCACCGTCTACTGTACCCGCTGCCAGCGGTAGCGCTCTCGGCAATAGCTGTTTGAAATTACGCCAATATGTTTCATAGTTAAGAAGTCTCTGAATAACGGCACGCCCGGAACACTGGGCCGCACGGATTTCCGGTCGCCAGACCAAGGGCCGCCGAGATCACGGCGGGCCCACCGAATCAGGAGAAAGTTCATGACCGCTCACGTTTCCCGACTGCTGACCGCCACCGTGGCCGCCTGCCTACTGGCGTTTGCCTCCGTCGGCCACGCCCGCGCTGTCGAGGAATCCCCCTCGGCCCTGGCCATGACCGCCGACGCCCTGTTTGCCCGCCCGGTGCTGTTTGCCACCACCATTGTGGGCACCGCAGTGTACGTGGTGTCGCTGCCGTTCTCACTGCTCGGCGGCAACGCCGCTGAAGCTGGCGAGGTGCTGGTGCTGGGCCCGGCAGAAGCCACCTTTGTGCGCTGCCTGGGCTGCGAAAAACCGGGACGCAAGGAAGCACCGATAGATCCGGCCGAGTACTGAGCCCCCAGCTCCGGATCCGTATAAACCGGAGTTGCGCCCCGGCGCAAACTCCGGCAGCCTGATGACTCAAGACGACGTCTTTTCATTGCTCAGGCTGTTTTCGTTATGGTGAACTGGACCAAGCTCGACACGGTGTTCCTGGATATGGATGGAACACTGCTGGATCTGCACTTCGACAATCATTTCTGGCTCGATCACCTGCCCCGCCGCTACGCCGAGCACAACCAGCTCAGCCCAGAGCAGGCCCGGGCCAAGATTCTGCCGATGATTCAGGCCCAACGGGGCTCGCTCAACTGGTATTGCACCGATTACTGGAGCGAGCAGCTGAATCTGGACATCACCCGCCTCAAGGCCGAAGTTGGCGAGCGCATCGCGTTTCGCCCCCACGCCCGGGAGTTTCTCGCCCGACTGCGCCAATGCGGGCTGCGCACAGTTATCGTCACCAACTGCCACCCCGACCCGCTGGCACTCAAGTTCCGCCATACCGGCCTCGACCAGCTGGTGGACGACGTGGTGTCCAGCCATCGCCTGGGCAAGCCCAAGGAAGACTTCAGCTTCTGGCACGACCTGCAGGCGATTCAGCCCCACCAGCCGGACACCACCCTGATGGTGGATGACAGCTTCCCGGTGCTGGACAGCGCAATCGCGGCGGGCATTGGCCAGGCCCTGGCCATCCTCGCCCCGGACAGCCAGCAACCCGACCGGGAACGCCACCCCGGACTGCCCTCCATCCACCATTTTGACGAGGTGCTGCCCGCGTTGACGGCTCATCGCTCGCTGCCATCCGCCCACTGAAGCCGCTATAATGGGAAGGCACATTCGCCAGGTGGGAGACATGGCAACACAAACCCAGCAAGATCAACGCGTCCGCCTCGACAAATGGTTGTGGGCCGCACGACTCTTCAAGACCCGATCCCTCGCCAAAGACGCCATCGAAGGCGGCAAGGTCCACTACAACAACCAGCGCTGCAAACCGGGCAAACTGGTGGAAACCGGTGCCGAGCTGACGGTACGCCAGGGCTGGCAGGAACGCATCGTGGTGGTGGACGGTATCAGTGATCGGCGCCGGGGCGCCCCGGAGGCGCAAAAGCTCTACCACGAAACCACAGACAGCGTACGCAAACGGGAGGACCTGGCCTGGCAACGCAAGACCATGCAGGCCGCCCAGCTGCCGCCGGCACGCCGGCCGTCCAAGAAGGATCGGCGCGACATCAAGCGGCTCCAGGAACAGAACAGCTGCTGACCGCAACCCGCCCGCAACCCAGCAACCCGATTTCGCCCATTCAGGAGACCGTACATGGCGTCCCAGGACCAGTTTCAACGTTTTATTTTCGAGCACAGCCAGATTCGAGGGGCCTGGGTGCAACTGAGCAACAGCTATGGCGAGGTCACCAGCCAGGCCCCCTACCCGTCGTCGGTGCGGCAACTGCTGGGTGAATCCCTGGTCGCCAGCGTGCTGATGAGCAGCACCCTGAAATTCGAGGGCACCCTGTCGCTGCAGGCCCAGGGCGAAGGCCCCTTGCGCACGCTGATGGCCGAATGCAGCCACGACCGCCACATCCGCGGCCTGGCCCGTTACGACGCCCCGGCCACGGCGGAGTCCAGCCTCGATGCGCTGCTCGGCCAAGGCCGCATGGCCATCACCATCACCCCGTCCCAGGGCCAGCGTTACCAGGGCGTGGTACCCCGCGAGCACCACACCCTGGCGGAATGTCTGGAGGATTACTTCCAGCGCTCGGAACAGATCGCCACCCGGCTGTTCCTGTTTGCCGACGACCAACGCGCCGCCGGCCTGCTGCTGCAACGACTGCCCGGCAGCAGCGACGCAGACAACGAGCTGTGGGAGCGGGTATCCCAGCTGGCCGCGACCGTCACCGGCGAGGAGCTGCTGAGCCTGGACAGCGAAACCATCCTGCACCGGTTGTTCCACGAGGAAGAGGTGCGGGTGTTCGACGGCGATCCGGTGGCGTTTCGTTGCAGCTGCTCCCGCGAACGCACCCTGGGAGCGCTGGAGTCCGTCGGCAAGGACGAGTGCTACAGCATCCTCGAGGAACAGGGCAGCATCGAGATGGACTGCCAGTTTTGCCACGCCCACTACCAGTTTAATCGCAACGATATTGACCATCTGTTTACCGGTCACTCCCTGCACTAGTGTCCCGTTCGCGATTCCCGCCGATTGACCCGGAACCCGCTGCTGGCACGGCTTTCCGGGCAGTCGTTTTTTACCGGCGTCTCTGGCATAATAGCGCGCCTGAATTGACCCGATTGTTCAGAAATCCGCCAGTTGCGCTGCCTTAGCGACCGGACCGATATTTCTGGCAATCACGAAGACACCCTGAGGGCGAGGTCGAAGTGAGCAACACTTATACTGATCTGAGTTCAGCACGACTGGTCGAGCTGGCACTGGAAAGAGGCGAAGGCCAACTGGCAGCCAATGGTTCGCTGGTGGTCAAGACCGGCAAGCGTACTGGTCGTTCTCCCATGGACCGCTTCATCGTGGAAGAGCCGAGCACCGCCGACGCCATCCACTGGGGCCCCATCAACCGTCCGTTCGACAGCGACAAGTTCGACGCCCTTTGGGACCGCGTGGAAGCCTACATCACCGAGAAGGACCAGTTCCTCTCCCTCGTCCACGTCGGCGCCGACCCGGAACACTACCTGCCGGTGCGCATGACCACCGAGACCGCCTGGCAGAACCTGTTCGGTCGCAACCTGTTCATTCGCCCGGACAGCTACAACCCGGCCGACAAGCAGGAATGGCAGATCCTTAACGCTGCCGGTTTCGAATGCGTACCCGAGCGTGACGGTACCAACAGCGACGGCTGCGTGATCATCAACTTCGCCAAGCGCAAGGTGCTGCTGGCGGGCATGCGTTACGCCGGCGAAATGAAGAAGGCCATGTTCTCGGTGCAGAACTTCCTGCTGCCGGAAAAAGACGTGCTGCCGATGCACTGCTCCGCCAACGTTGGCGAGAACGGCGAAACCTGCCTGTTCTTCGGTCTGTCCGGTACCGGCAAGACCACCCTGTCCGCCGATCCAGCCCGCTTCCTGATTGGTGACGACGAGCATGGCTGGGGCCCGGGTACAGTCTTCAACATCGAAGGCGGCTGCTACGCCAAGTGCATCGACCTGAGCCAGAAGAACGAGCCGATCATCTGGGACGCCATCCGCTTTGGCGCCATCGTTGAAAACGTGATGATCGACGAAGACAGCCGCGAGCCGGATTACACCGACGTTTCCCTGACCGAAAACTCCCGCTGTGCCTACCCGCTGGAGCACGTCGAGAAGCGCGTCCTGGAGAACCGTGCCGGTGAGCCGTCCCACATCGTATTCCTGACCTGCGACATGACTGGCGTCCTGCCGCCCGTGTCCATCCTAAGTAAGGAAGCGGCCGCGTACCACTTCCTCAGCGGCTACACCGCGCTGGTAGGCTCCACCGAGATGGGCTCCTCCTCCAAGCTCAAGTCCACCTTCTCCACCTGCTTCGGCGCCCCGTTCTTCCCGCGCCCGGCCGGCGTCTACGCCGAGCTGCTGATGAAGCGGATGGACGAGTTCGGCAGCAAGGTGTTCCTGGTCAACACCGGCTGGACCGGCGGCGCCTACGGCACCGGCGAGCGCTTCAGCATCCCCACCACCCGGGCGATCATCAGCGCAATCCAGAACGGCGACCTCGACGATGCAGCCACCGAGCGCCTGCCGGCCCTGAACCTGGAAGTACCCACCAGCGTTCCCGGCGTCGACAGCCAGCTGCTCAACCCCCGCAACACCTGGAGCAACGGCGAAGACTACGACGCCAAGGCCCAGGAACTGATTGGCCAGTTCGTCGACAACTTCAAGAAGTTCGACGTCTCCGACGCCATCATCGCGGCAGGACCCAAGCTGGGCTAACCCCCGGCTGGCTCAGAAAGGCGACCTGCGGGTCGCCTTTTTTTATGGCTGCTGGCCCTCCCCCTCGACGATGTTTGGTGGTCAGATATCAAATCTGCCCCACCCTCCAAGTTCCCTGGGTCTAACCCAAGCAGAAACAATAAAGGCGCCATTATGGCGCCTTTATTGTTTCTGCTGTCACTACAGTAACTGCAGCAGCTTAGGTCATCAGTTGGCGTAGAACAGCAGGGGCACAAACGCCACCAGTACCAGGGAGATGCCCATGGCAATCAGCGGCATGATGATGCGTTCGTGACGCTGGTAGAAGGTGCCGCCTTCCTGCTGGGCGGCGAGCACTTCGGCCTCACCGACCACCTGACGGGTCAACAGATGATTCAGCGCCACCGGCGGACTGAGGTAGCCCAGCTCGAAGGCCACCAGGGTCACCATCCAGAAGTGCACCGGATGGATGCCGCTGCCGTAGGCAATGGTGGCCACCGTGGCGGACACCAGGATCACCGCGCCGAAGGCGTCCATGATCATGCCCAGCACCACCAGGATCACCACCATCAGCAGCATGGCCGACCAGGCACTGTCGAACGCCTGTGGGAACGCCTCCATGATGTGGGAGCGTTCGATCACGCCACCAATGCTCACCGACAGCCCCAGCAACAGCAACAGCGCACCGATTTCCGCAGTGGTGTCGGTGGTGGCGCCGCGCAAGCTGCGCTCCAGGCCCTGATGGTTGATCGCGCCCTGGCTATTATCCTCCTGGTGGCGCCGCCGCTTCAGGCTGACATGCTCGAACAGCAGGATCGCCAGCATGATCACCGGCAGCAGCCGCGGTGCCGAGAACTCGTCCACCCGCACATCCAGTGCCCAGCGATAGAACAGCAGCACGGCAAGGATCACCAGCACATAGGGCACCAGCGGCCGCAGCGCCGCCAGCATCGCCGGCATCGCCTCACCCGCCGGCGCCAGGTCGAACTTGCTCTGGCGGTTGACCGCCAGCGCCACCATCGTAAACATGGCGGCGGTGAGCACGAACACCCAGATGCCCCAGCCGAACAGCTCGTCGGTGGTCACCTCCCGGTTGAGGTAGGCGATCACCACCACCAGCAAGCAGGGCCGCAGCACCACCCCCAGCGAGCCGGACATGGCGGTCGCCGCCAGCGCCAGTTGGCGCCGGGCGCCGGCCGCCCGCAGTTCGCTGTAGATGACCGCACCGGCGGCGATCACGAAGATGCCAGAGGCACCGGTGTAGGCGGTGGGCACCGCCGCCACCAGCACTGCCACCACCGCCAGCAACTCCGGCGGCATGCGCCAGGGCCGGAAGACGTTGAACACCAACGTCGCCAACCGGGTCTGCTTGAGCATCATGCCCACCCAGACGTACAGACCGACGTTGAGGAACATGTCCGCCAGCTCCATCATCTTGCCGAGATAGATGCCGATCCCGGAGGCATGGCCGATCAGCGCAAAATAGGTACCCGAGATCAGGCACATCACGGTGTACAACGGCACCGCCAGGAAGGCCTTGTTGAGGGAGCCGCCTTCCCGCAGGCCCTCCGGCACCCGAATCAGCCGATACAGGCTGGCCAGGGTCAGCAGCGCAAAGCCGGTAATCCACAGGTTGTGGAGAATCATCTCTTCCGGGTCGATGGCCGCGTCCGCGCCCAGGGTGGTCTGGCGGAAGATAAAGCTGGACCCGAACAACATGGCGTTGGCGATGGTCTGCAGGGTCAGCGAAACGGTGTGATCGAGCCGGGTTTCCATGGCTCGCATGGCAATGTGGTGGCGGGTCAGGGTGGCCGTAGCGGCACACAGCATCACCAGCACAATCAGGATGTAGCGCTGGGACTCCAGGCCGAACGCAATCAGGTCGGCGACAAACAGCTCCACCGCCCGGTAGGCCCGAACCGTGGGCGTCAGCTTGTCCTTGATTTCCTGATAGGTGGCGTGGCTCGCCCGGCAGTCGGCGAGCGCCCGCTCGATGGAGCGGCGGACATCCGCCGGGTCTTTTTCCACCGCCCCCAGCAGGGCGGCCATGGCGCCGAGATCGCTCTCTTTCGCCAGTTCCGCCGCGACGGCGGCGTCGACGTCACGATTGGGGTTACAGGAAGGCTCGACCGGGTCCGCCCGCAATTTGTAGTAGCCGCTCCAGAGCTGCTCGCCGCCGCGCAGCATCTGGTTATGGACATCACTGGAGGTGGAGAAAATCACCACCGCCAGCAGCAGCAGGCAGGCCGGCAGCGAGGAAAACCACTCCCGGACGCTGCGATTGACGGGAAACCAGGACACCACGCTGGATCCGGATACGCGCTCGCTCACAGCAGACCATCCAGATCGAAGACTTCCACGTCGGACTGGTCATCCCAGAAGCTGCCGAGCTGGCCGAACGGGGTTCGGTGGCCGGTGTTCTCCATCCACATCCGGTCGGAGATGGCGACGATCATCTGGGTGGCAATCTTGTCCACCATGGTCCACTCCTGGTTGGACGGCGTGGCGTCCAGGGACTCGGCATGGTTGCGGATCACCCCCCGCAGGCGCTCATCGTCGCCTTTGTTCATTGCGGCCAGGGCGTGAAACACGTGACTGAGGCGGACGCCGGCTTCCTCGCCCTGACGATCAGCCATTTCCAGGCGCTGGAACGCATCCTCACCCTCAGGCAGGGCACCGGGAATCATCGCCCACACCGTGGCCCGCAGGGCCATCGGCGCGCCCCACCACTTCTCGTTGTTGAGGCAGCTGGTGGCCCGCGCTACCACGGAGCCAATGTTCTTGGGGACACCGATGGACGAGGTGGACTGGATCTCGGCGGCCAGCGCCTGCAATCCGGTGAGCAGGCCAGCCATGTAGACGAATTCATCCATGTCGGCATCGAAATCCGGGCATTCGGTTTCATCGGGATGGCCGTAGAACGCGTTGTGGTGTTTCCAGGCCTGGAAGTAACGCTGGGCGGCGAGGACATGGGCGCGTTTCTGGCGAATCATCGCGTCCTGGGCGGATTCCGATTCCAGCGATCGCAGCGCCATCAGGCCCTGCAGCTCGTGTTCGCGGGCCTCTTCTTCAGCACAACCGCCGGCGGTGAGGTAGAGCATGACCGCCAGTTGGTCCGGATCGGCGGTAACCCGGCCGAAGGACAACAGCAACGGCGAGGTGGCCTCGCTCATGGCACAGCCCATCGCCAGGTCACCGGTTTCCAACAGGTAGGGCATGGTGTGGGACTTGGCAAAGCCCTGCATGACATCGCCGGTGGTCTTGTACACCATGTGGTTGACCACCCCGCAGCCGCTCAGGGCCACGCTCACGGCAACGCCCGCCGCCACGCCACGAAATTGCTGGAGCTTCTCGCCGGTACGCTGAAAGAACTGTTGGATAGCGGTCATAGAACCTGTCACCTTTCTGCTTGTTTTTGTGGTTGCTTGTTTTTGTGCTTACTTGTTTTTGTGTTTGCTTGTTCTTTTCGGTGGGCCTGCGCGGACCCGACCTACTGTTACATCACATGATCACTTGTTACATCGCGCAGCCAATTGCTACATCACGTAACAGGGCGGCGATTATCATCTGAAATCCGCCCACTTTGTGAGACCGGCAGCTCAAAGCGGGCCACCAACCTTCATTCCGGCCCACCATCAATTGACTTTACCGGAGAAACTACTAACTCTTTTGTCAGTGTCGCGGCGTGCCGTCAGCCCGACCAACCTAAAACGTTCAACCCAGCCCAAGTACAACAACAAGGAGCATTTGATGCGTAAACCAGAACTTGCCGCAGCGATCGCAGAGCAAACCGGCCTGAGTAAGGAGAAAGCCAGCGAAGTCATCACCGCCTTCACCGACCAGGTCTCCGCAGCCACCGCCCGGGGCGACGATGTCACCCTGATCGGCTTTGGTACCTTCAACGTCCGTCAGCGGGAAGCCCGCACCGGGCGCAATCCGCAAACTGGCGCCAGCATGCAGATTCCCGCCAGCAAGACCGTGGGCTTCAAGGCCGGCAAGGCGCTCAAGGACGCCATCAAATGACCCTTCGGGCCCGTCCTGCGACGGGCCCGTTGCCCTCCTGCCTCAGGAAGAACACTCCGCCCGGCTGCCATCGACCCGGCAACGGATGGCCTTCATCAGCCTAATGGCACGCTCGTCGTAGACGCCATCATCCAGCAACGACAACCGCACTTCCCGCAGCATCCGGTCGTACTCGGCCATGTCTTCTGCCGGTGGCGTCATCCACACCTCGGCGGGAATCTCCGACTCGGCCTGGGCGATGATGTCATAGGCCTGGTCGATGCGCTTGATGGACTCGTCCCGCACCATCTGTCCGGCATCATCCGGGAACCGGTCGCGGTGAATGATGACCTGGAAATTCATGTAGGCGAGCGCGTACTTGAACACACCGCCATTGGGGCTGACGCCCTTGTACAGTTCCAGCGGCGTGTAGGCCACCGCTGGTGCATAGGCCAGATCGACACTGCCGTTGTTGAACTTGCCGGCGAAATTGGCGGAATTGGAGCCCACCACCGAGGCCCCTACGTGGCGCACCATGCGCAGCGAGGCATCGTCAAAATCCAGGGTCGCCACTTTCTTACCCTGGAGTTCTTCCACGGTGTCGATGGAACGGTCGCGAGTATGCAGATAGACCGCACCGCCGGGGAACACACCGGCCACTTCGTAGTTGCCGTCAATCAGGAACTGGCGGGCGTTGGGCTGGGCCAGGGTATTGTAGAGCAGACGCATTTCCTCTTCGCCGGGCACTGCGCCCATGGCCTCAAGGCTGCCGGTAAAGCGGTTGAACTCCCGAGCCCGGGTGCCGGTCAACAGCACCGCGTCGCACTGGCCGGCCTTGAAGTCCTCGGCGGCGACCTTTTCATCGGTGTAGGCACGGAGGTTCAGCTTGATGCCCCTGCTCAGGGCAACCGGCTGGAACGTCTTGGTAATGGCGAACAGGGGGCCGTTGGCACCCACGGGATCGAAAACGCAGAAGCTGCGCTCAAAGGGTTGTTCGGTCTGTGCCTGGACAGGCAACGCGAGACTGGCCAGCAGCGCGGTCGCTGCCGCCGCCCGGCGGAGGGCTTTGGGTGATTTCACGGGATAACTCCTGGTGTTATTGTTGTTGGGCGCCGGGAGAGTCGACCTGAAACCGGCGCCCGACATCCTATCATTCGAGCCTAGAACGGCATCGGCTAGAATACGTTGGCACAGGTGCCTTGTTTCAAGGGCGTTAAAGCAAAAAAACGAGAATCTGTGACAAACTCGACAGGCGTCTCGCAACGCCTGCCTCATTGTGTCGCCAATCGGCGTGACTCCTAGCCGCCTTCGTGATTCCAGACCTCACGACCCTGGCACCAGACCTGACGCACCAGCCCCGGCAGATCCCGGTCACGGATCGGCGCATGCTTGCCCGCCGACAACAGGGTCTGATCGTTGGCCTGCCAGCTGGCCGCCGGATCGAAGACGCACAGGTCCGCAGCCTCCCCCGCGGCCAGGGTTGCGGTGCGGCCAAGCACCGACGCCGGGCCGGCGGACAACGCCCGCACCAATTGTTGTTCGCTCAGCTCACCGGCACCTACCAGCATCATGCCCATGGACAGCACACTTTCCACCGTCGACAGCCCCGGCTCCGTGGCCCCTACCGGGGCCTGTTTGGCCGCCGAATCATGGGGCTGGTGCTGGCTGACGATGGCACTGATGACGCCGTCGCGCACGCCCGCCAGCAGCGCCTGGCGGTCCGCTTCCGCCCGCAATGGCGGGCGGACGTGAAACCGGCTGTCAAAACCCGCCAGGGCGTCTTCGGTGAACAGCAACTGGTGCATGGCCACGTCCGCCGTCACCGCCACACCACGCCGTTGGGCATCGGCAACCATGCTGACGCTGCGGGCGCAGGACAGCTGATTCAGGTGCAGGCGCACCCCGGTTTCCTCCGCCAGCAGCAACAGCTCCATCACCGCGGTGGTCTCGGCCACCTCGGGGATGCCCAGCAGGCCGAGCCGGGCCGCCACCAGACCGTCGTGGGCGTAGCCATCAGCCGTCAGCGCCTCGTTCACCGGACTCAACATCAGGGTGATGTCGTGGGTGCGGGCGTAGGCCATGCACCGGCGCAGGATGCGGGCATTGCGCACCGGCGCCATGCCGTTACCCAGCGCCACGCAGCCGGCAGCGGCCAGGGCCGCCATATCACTCAGCAGCTCGCCCTCCAGCCCGCGGGTCACCGCACCCACCGGCAGCACCCGAATGGGCGACTGGGCCTGGGCCACCTCCCGGATCATCCGGGTGACGGCACTGGAGTCGTTCACCGGCGAGCTCTGTGGTGATGAGCACACCGACGTGAAGCCACCCCGGGCGGCGGCACGGCTCTCAGAGGCAGTGTTGCCTTTCTGGCCGTTGCCGGGCTCCCGCAGGTTGCAGTTCAGGTCGACAAATCCCGGCGCCACCACACAGCCGCTGACATCGATGACCCGGTCTGCCTCGCCCTGCTCGGCGTCCCGCCCCAGCGCGACGATGCGACCGTCGCGGATCATCAGCGCCTCCGCCTGATGGCCCTCGCGCGCGTCATCCACCAGCCGACCGCCGACCAGCCGGATACTCCCTTGTTGTTGCGTCATCACGCCGCGTCTCCCCCCTGCTGGCCGCGGCCGCGCTCGGCCACCTGTCCGCTCATGGCCATGGACATGACCGCCATCCGCACCGCGATGCCGTTGGTCACCTGATTCAGGATCACCGACTGCGGACCGTCGGCCACCGCCGATTCAATTTCCACGCCCCGGTTGATGGGACCCGGGTGCATGACGATGCAATCCGGTTTGGCCAGCGCCAGCTTGTCCTGGCTCAGACCGTAGAGACGATAGAACTCCCGCTCACTGGGCAGCAGCGCGCCCTCCATGCGCTCCCTCTGCAGGCGCAGCATGATCACCACGTCCAGATCCTGCATGCCCCGGGCCATGTCGTATTCCACCCGACAGCCCAGGCTCTCGACGTCGGCCGGCAGCAAAGTACCCGGCGCGATGACCCGTACCTCGGCCGCACCCAGGGCGTTGAGGGCACGGATCTGCGAACGCGCCACCCGGGAGTGCAGAATGTCGCCGACAATTGCCACCTTCAGGCCATCAAAGCGGCCCTTGTGCTGACGGATGGTCAGCATGTCCAGCATGGCCTGGGTGGGGTGGGCGTGACGGCCATCGCCGGCATTGATGATGGCGACGCCGGGGGTCACCGACTCGGCAATAAAGTGGGGCGCGCCACTCTGGGAATGGCGCACCACGAACATATCGCTGGCCATGGCCTCCAGGTTGAGCAGGGTGTCGGACAGGGACTCGCCCTTGGAGGTGGCGGAGGTGCTGATGTCCAGATTGAGCACATCGGCAGACAGCCGCTTGGCCGCCAGTTCAAAGGTGCTGCGGGTACGGGTACTGGACTCGAAGAACAGGTTGACCACGGTCTTGCCCCGCAGCAGGGGCACATTCTTGATGGTGCGCTCGCCCACTTCGATGAAGGAGTCCGCGGTGTCGAGAATGTCGGTCAGCAGGGTCTTGCTGAGCCCATCCAGGGTAAGGAAGTGTTTGAGCTGCCCGTCACCGGTCAGCTGCAAGGACTGGGAGGAGGGGTTGTGTGCCGTCATAGTTCGCCTGTGTCAGTATCGTGTTGCCGCACTCAGGATTGCGTCTCCCGCATTTCCACTCGCAGCGGATCCGGCCCTTGCAGCTTGACGCGCTGGGTCGCCGTCAGGGACAGCGACTGCGCCACCACGTCGGGCTGGATCGGCAGCTCGCGGCTGCCCAGGTCAATCAGGGTGGCGAGGATGATACTCGCTGGGCGGCCATAATCGAAGATTTCATTCATCGCCGCCCGGATGGTGCGCCCACTCATGATCACGTCGTCCACCAGAATGATGTGGCGGCCTTCGGTTTCGAACGGCAGATGGGAGGGCCTGACCTTGGGGTTGAGACCGATACGACTGAAGTCGTCGCGGTAAAATGAGATATCCAGCTCCCCCAGCGGCTCCTCCAGGTCGAGCCGCTTATGCAGCAGATCGGCAATCCAGACCCCGCCGGTGCGGATACCGATCAACACCGGGGCCTCAATCTCACGCTCACGCAGCTGGCTGCGCAGCCCCTGCTCCAGTTCGTCCAGCAACACGTCCATATTAAGCAGTGCAGTCATTGCGTCCTCGCTTCAGGGTTCCTCTGTCTTGATGGGCCGGTTACGGCCTCAGCGATCGGCGGAGCGAGCCCGGTCCTGCTCCTGATGAAACCAGGTCTCCAGGATCAGCACCGCGGCCAGATCATCGATGCCGTCGCGACCAAAATCCCGCGTGCCCTGGTCGGCCAACACCTCGCCCTTGGCCTCAAAGCTGGTGAGGCGCTCGTCCACCATGGTCACCGGCAGATGAAAACGGCCATGCAGGCGATTGCCAAACTTCCGCGCCCGGGCGCACATCTCGTTCTCGGAGCCGTCCATGTTCAGCGGCAGCCCAACCACCACCTGGTCGGGGCGCCACTCCTCCAGCAGTCGACCGATCTGCTGCCAGTCCGGAATGCCGTCACGGGCGGGCAGCATGGTGACCGGGCGTGCGGTGCCCAACAGCTCCTGCCCGAACGCCACGCCAATCCGGCGAGTGCCGAAATCGAAGGCCAGTACTTGCCGATGGAACTGCTCAGGCATGGCCCACCGATTCACTGAGCTGGTTGAGGTCGATGCCCATGCCCGCCAGCACGGCAGCGTACAACTCCTGCCAGGGGGTATGAAACAACAGCTCGGCGTTGGCCGGGCAGGTCAGCCAGGAGTTACTGGCCAGTTCTTCCTCCAGCTGGCCCTCGCCCCAGCCGGAATAGCCCAACGCCACCAGGAAGTCCTCCGGGCCGGTGCCATCACCAATTGCCTTGAGTACGTCACGGGAGGTGGTGAGGGTAACGTCGCCGCTGACCGGGGTGGTGCTTTGCCAGGTGGTGCCCGGGTTGTGCAGCACAAAGCCCCGCTCGGGCTGGACCGGCCCGCCCAGGAACACCGGCAGCTCAAGTTCGGTGCCATCCAGATCCAGCTGTTCCAGAATTTCGCCGAGCTGGATGTCCAGCGGCTGGTTCAGCACCAGGCCCAGGGCACCCTCTTCGGAATGGTCACACAGGTAGATCACCGAGCCGTGAAATCGGGGATCTTCCAGGTAGGGGGAAGCAATCAGAAAATGATCACGCAGGCTGTTCTGGCTCATAGTCGCCACCATCATCCGGAACTCAGACCGCGGGGCTGGAAAGACCAGGTACGAATAATCTCGATCTCATCGTTCTGCTCCCGCATTTTCTCGGTAAAGGGCGCAAACGGCGAGGCCAACCGCACTATGCGGATGGCCGCATCGTCCAGAACCGTGCTGCCGGACGACTCCAGGATGGCCACTTCCTTAATTGTGCCATCCTTGCGCAGAGATACCAGCATTCTCAGAGTTCCATGTATGGCGCTGTGTCGAGCCTCGGCCGGATAGTTGATGTTGCCCACCCGGGTGACTTTGCTGATCCAGTTCTGCACGTACCAGGCATTGTCCGAGCGCAGGGTGGTGGCGGCGGTCACCCGTAACACCCGAGGCTTGCGGGCATAGGCCTGGCGCTGGGCATCCAGGCGCGCTTCCAGGCTCGCGATTTCCAGGCTGCGCTCCATCAGACTCCTGCGCTGGCGCACCGGCAACGGCTCGTCAACCGCCTCAGCCTGCTCCGCCTGCGCCAACGGACGGGCATCGCGGGCCTGGGTCTGCACCACCGTGCGCTCGGTGCGGGCGGCCGGCTGGGTCTGCGCCGGCGGCACCGGTTGTACCGGCTGCTCGGCACTGTCAGCCAGATCGGCCGGATGCGGGCTGGTCAGCTCCCGCGCCTCGGCTTCGGTGCCACTGCCCTGCTGACTGGTCTGGGCGAGAAAATCCGCCTGGTCCGGATCGATCTGATCGTCGAACTGGGACAAGGTGATTTCCATGGTCTGCGCCGAGGAGCTGGGCGGCTCCGGTGCGAAGGTAATTCCCAGCACCAACACCGCGTGCACGGCCAGCGCCATGAACAGGGTAAAAGAAAAACGATCGAAATCACTGACCTGAACTGCCATGATCGTTAATTATCCAGATGTCGCAGAGTGCATTTTGGGGCGCATAGCGTAGGTCCGCCTTGATCCGGTCAGCGCAGGCGGCGCGCGATGGCATCCAGCAACTGACCGGCGATGTCGATGCCAAACGCCGCGTCCAGTTCCCGAATGCAGGTGGGGCTGGTGACGTTGATCTCCGTCAGGTAGTCGCCGATGACGTCGATGCCGACAAAGATCAGGCCCTTGTCCTTGATCACCGGCGCCACCCGCGCACAGATTTCCCGATCCCGGGCGGTCAGCTCACGGCCCTCGCCCCGGCCGCCCGCCGCCAGATTGCCGCGGTTCTCGCCCTGAGAGGGAATGCGGGCCAGGGCGTAGGGCACCGGCTCGCCGTCGATCAGCAGGATGCGCTTGTCGCCGTCGCGGATCTCGGGAATGAACTTCTGCGCCATGGCCTGGTGGGCGCCGTGGTTGGTCAGGGTTTCGATGATCACCCCGAGATTGGCGTCCCCTTCCTTGACCCGGAAGATGGAGCGCCCGCCCATGCCGTCCACCGGCTTCATGATGACGTCGCGGTGCTCGGCGTGGAACTCCCGCAGACGACTGGCGGAGCGGGTTACGATTAACGGCGGTGTCAGATCTTCAAACTGGGCGGCAAACAGCTTCTCGTTACAGTCCCGCAGTGCCGCCGGCGGATTGACCACCAGCGCACCCTGTTGCTGGGCCGCCTCCAGAATGTAAGTGGCCATCAGGAACTCGCGGTCCACCGGCGGGTCCTGGCGCATCAGAATCACGTCCAGCTCGCCCAGTGCCCGCTCCTGGCTGGCACCAAAGCTGAACCAGCCGTCCGGGTTCATGTGCACGGTGAGATCGCGGGTACGGGCCCGGGCCTGACCACCGGCCAGGTACAGGTCCGGCAGTTCCATGTACTCGATCTGCCAGCCCCGCTGCTGGGCCGACCAAAGCATCGCCAGCGAACTGTCTTTCTTGAAGTGGATGGCCTCAATGGGGTCCATCACGATCCCGAGTCGGACTGTCATAGCGCCTCGTCAATTGGATTGTTAAAAACACGAACCGGTCAGCAGAGCGCAGGTCCGGTTAAGTGCTATGCTGGGAACAACAGATGGTAGTTTACCCTCAATTCGATTGCACTGGGTGAATGACCTTATCGGGAACGCGAACCACAAGGCATGAGTACATTTAGTCACAAACTTGTGCTTTCTCTCCGGCCATCGATACTCTATAAATAAGCGTGGTTTATAGAACGCCGTTAATTTGTGTGTTAAAAACCGGACCCAAAATAATGACATTTTCGAGCGCAAGGCAGTTGCACAATGGATGACAACTTCGAAAATCTGAAGATCATGGTGATCGACGATAGCAAGACCATTCGTCGCACCGCCGAGACCCTTCTCAAGAAGGTCGGCTGTGAGGTGATTACCGCAACTGATGGCTTCGACGCGCTTGCCAAGATCGCCGATTCCCAGCCGGACATCATCTTCGTTGACATCATGATGCCCCGTCTGGACGGCTACCAGACCTGCGCACTGATCAAGAACAACTCCGCATTCAAGAAAACGCCGGTCATTATGCTCTCCAGCAAGGACGGACTGTTCGACAAGGCCAAAGGCCGCATTGTCGGGTCAGACCAATACCTGACCAAACCGTTCAGCAAAGACGAGCTGCTTAACACCATTCGCCAGTATGTTCCCCAAGCGGAACAATAACGCCGACTGTCGCCCAGAACTATTGAGGAAAACATGGCCCGCATTCTGATCGTTGACGATTCACCGACCGAGGTTAAGAAGATCTCCAGCATCCTTGAGAAACACCAGCATGAGGTGCTGACCGCCGACAACGGTGCCGACGGCGTAGCCAAGGCCCGCTCGGACACCCCGGATCTGGTGCTCATGGACGTGGTCATGCCCGGACTCAACGGCTTCCAGGCCACCCGACAGCTGACCCGGGCTCCGGAGACCGCCGCGATTCCCGTGGTCATCGTCACCACCAAGGATCAGGAAACCGACCGGGTGTGGGGCACCCGCCAGGGCGCCAAGGGTTATCTGGTCAAGCCCGTGAACGAAGACGACCTGATCAAGACGATCAACAGTCTCATCGTCTGACCCCTCACCGTGGAGTAAGCATGTCCGCCCAGGCCGCCCCCTTTGCCGTTCTGACGGATATCGCCCAGCGCAGCCGAGCCATGGCAGCTGGTCTGCCGGAGCAACAGGAAGCCATCGAACTGTGGAATGGCATCGGTTTTGTACTGGCCGGACAGAACTACGTCGCCCCGATGGGCGAGGTTGTCGAAATCCTCCACGTCCCCCGCTACACCCATGTACCGGGGGTTCGTTCATTCATGCTGGGGGCCGCCAACGTGCGTGGCCGCCTGCTGCCGCTGATTGACCTGGCGCACTTTTTTGACCTGCCCCGCAGTTCCCGCAGCGCGCGGGAACGCCGGGTGCTGGTGATCGAGCAGGACGACATTTTCAGCGGCCTCGTAGTCGACGGTGTCGCCGGGATGCAGTACTTCGCGGCGGACAGCTTCGTACCAGAGCCCCAGGGCGTACCGGACATCGTCCGGCCCTTCGTCCAGGGGGCCTACGAACGCAACGAAGAAACCTGGAAAGTGTTCTCGACCGAGCAGCTGGTCACTGATGAACGTTTTCTGGATGTTGCCCAGTGGTGATGACAATGGCAGGTGCATCACCCTCCTCTCTTGCAATCCTCTGAACCTAACTTGCCGCGAAAAAAGGCCGGGAGCCAGAAAATGAAAAAAAGAGCCGGAAGTATCAGCATAGGTCAGGGCGGCAACAAGCTCGTCGCCGGCCTGATCGCCGCGCTGATCGCATTTACCGTCCTGCTCGTTGTGGTCCTGTTCATCATCAACAGGGACAGCCAGAACGACCAGGAGTACATCGCCCACACCTCTGAGCTCAGGGTGCTCTCACAGGAGATCGCCAAGAACGCCACCGAGGCGGCCGGAGGCACCGAGGAGGCCTTCGATCAGTTACGACGCTCCCGTGACGAATTCGCCAAACTCTGGGGCTACCTGATTGAGGGTAACCCGGACACCGGCCTGCCCCCCAGCGAGGTGGCCGCCAGCAGCGGTGTTCCGGCCCACTGGGCGGCGGTTCGCAGCAACGCCGACAGCATTCTTTCCACCCAGGACGCGGTGCTGGGCCTGCATGAGGTAGCCCAGACCCTGAACGAAACCATTCCCCAGCTGCAGGTGGAATACGACGACATCGTTCAGATCCTGCTGGACAACAACGCCCCGGCGGAACAGATTTCCATGGCCCAGCGCCAATCGCTGCTGGCGGAGCGGATCGTGCGCTCGGTCAACAACGTACTGTCCGGTGACGAAGACGCGGTTATCGCGGCCGACCGTTTCGGTCGTGACGCCAGCCTGTTTGGCCGGGTGCTGCAGGGCCAGATGGAAGGCAACCCGGCCATGGGCATCTCCCGGGTGAACGATGAGGACGCCATTTACGGCCTGGAAGCGGTGTCCGAGATGTTCGAGTTCGTGTCCCAGAACGTGGACGCCATCCTTGAAGCCTCTCCCGACCTCTTCAAGGTACGTACCGCCGCCAGCGACATCTTCCAGAACTCCCAGACCCTGCTCGACGACATCTCCCTGCTCTCCAACCAGTTCCGTGGCGAGGCCGGTTTCCGTCTGGTGGGCCCCACGCTGGCCTTCATTATCCTGGCCGCGATGATCGGCATGGTGATCCTGATCGGTATCACCATTTACCGCGAGGCCCAGGCACGCCTGAGCACCACCCAGGAACAGAACGAACAGAACCAGAACGCGATCCTGCGACTGCTGGATGAGCTCGCCGACCTGGCGGATGGTGACCTGACCACCGAAGCCACGGTCACCGAGGACTTCACCGGCGCCATCGCCGACTCCATCAACTACGCGATCGACCAGATGCGCGGCCTGGTACAGGCCATCCGGGGCACCGCGGTACGGGTTTCCTCGGCGGCCCAGGAAACCCAGGCCACGGCCATGCACCTGGCCGACGCCTCCGAGCACCAGGCCCAGGAAATCGCCGGCGCCTCCGCCGCGGTGAACGAGATGGCGGTGTCCATCGACCAGGTCTCGTCCAACGCCGCCGAATCCTCCGCGGTAGCGGAGCGGTCGGTTGCCATCGCGAAGAAAGGCGCGGAGGTAGTACAGAACACCATCCGCGGCATGGACAACATTCGTGAACAGATCCAGGAAACCTCCAAGCGGATCAAACGACTGGGTGAATCCTCCCAGGAGATCGGTGACATCGTATCGTTGATCAACGACATCGCCGACCAGACCAACATCCTGTCCCTGAACGCCGCTATCCAGGCGAGTATGGCCGGTGACGCCGGTCGTGGCTTCGCGGTGGTTGCGGACGAGGTTCAGCGTCTGGCGGAACGTTCCTCGGCGGCCACCAAGCAGATCGAGGCCCTGGTTAAGACGATCCAGTCCGACACCAACGAGGCGGTTATCTCCATGGAACACACCACCGCCGAGGTGGTCCGTGGTGCCCGTCTGGCCCAGGACGCCGGTATCGCCCTCGAGGAAATCGAGAACGTATCGATGAACCTCGCGGAGCTGATCCAGAACATCTCCAACGCCGCCCGTCAGCAGTCGTCGTCGGCGTCCCATATTTCCAACACGATGAACGTCATCCAGGAAATCACCTCACAGACCTCATCCGGCACCAACGCCACGGCCAAATCCATCGGAAACCTGGCGGAGATGGCGTCCGAGCTGCGGTCCTCGGTGGCGGGTTTCACCCTGCCGGAAGAGGAACTGGCGCACAGCGAGGTGGAGGAAGACAGCGACGTCGTCCCGGTGGTGAGCTGATCGCCGGGCGGAGGCAAGTGACGGTTTATGGCCGCAACACGCAACGACCAGGCAACCACCTCCGGCAGCTGGTCCCTGCGCCAACTCCCCGACATGGACGAGGCGCAGTTCAATCAGTGGCAGACGCTGCTTGAACACCGCACCGGGATCACCCTGGTCGCCGAGCGCAAATCGTTTCTCGAAACCAACCTCGGGATCCGCATGCGCGAGATCGGCTGTGGTAGCTACCAGGCCTACTACGAAAAGGTGGTGTCCAGCCCGGATGCCATCGTGGAGTGGTCCACCCTGGTGGATCGGCTCACGGTTCAGGAAACCCGGTTTTTCCGGGACCCGGACGCCTGCCGTCTGGTGTCCGATTACATCCTGACCCGGCCGCGGGAAGTGTTGCGACGGCGTCCGCTGGAAGCCTGGAGCGTGGGTTGCTCCAGCGGCGAGGAACCGTACACCCTGGCCATGCTGTTAAACGAAAGCATGGAACAACTGAGACTGCCGCCGTTGTTTGGCGTGACCGGATCAGACATCAGCAAACCGGCCATCGAACGGGCACAACAGGGCCTGTTCAATGCGCGCAAGCTGCTGGGCATGGACGACGCGCTGAAGTCACGGTATTTCCGCCCAGCCGAGCAGAACTCCGTGAAAATTATCGCAGGCATTCGCGAGCGGGTGTGTTTCACCAGGCTGAACGTCCTGGACCTCAAGCACGCTCCGATGCACGGCATGAACATCATTTTCTGCCAGAACCTGCTGATTTATTTCCGTCGCTGGCGGCGACGCGAAATTGTGAAGCATCTTGCAGAGCGACTGGCACCCGGGGGACTCCTCGTCCTTGGCCAAGGTGAGCTGACCGATTGGCAGCCACCGGGTCTACAACGAGTCCCCTCGGAGAAAGTACTGGCGTGGATACGACGCCAGTCTGACGAAGAATAACCGGAGTGGTTATGGGCAATCACCATGACAGCATCGCCCTGGACTGGGTGCGGGGAGAAATACAAGACACGCTGATTCAGGGTCAGCAGGCATTGGAGGCGTATGTCGAGAATCGCGACGACAGTGCCCGCCTGCGCTTCTGCCTGAACTATCTCCACCAGATCCACGGCACCTTGCAGATGGTCGAGCTCTACGGTGCTGCCCTGCTCACCGAAGAGATGGAGAAGCTCACCCAGGCGTTGCTCAACGAATCCGTTGCCAACACCGACGATGCCATCGAAGTGCTGATGCAGGCCATCCTGCAGCTGCCCCAGTACCTGGAGCACCTGGGCACCAGCAAGGATGACTTCCCACTGGTATTGCTGCCATTGCTCAACGACCTGCGCGCCGCCCGCGGCGAACCGCTGCTGTCCGATACCTCGCTGTTCAAGCCCGATCTGAGCTCTACCCAGACCCCCACGACGCCGGCCGCCTCCCAGCGGTTGCAGGACCCCAAGGTGCTCGGTCACCTGCGCAAATTGCGCCAGATGTACCAGTTTGCCCTCGCCGGCATTGTCCGGGAAGACGACCTGCGGGCTCACTTCGACTACCTGCAGAAGGTGGTGCTGCGTCTGGTGAAGCTGTGTCAGGGCACGCCCCGGGAACAGCTGTGGCAAGCTGCGGGCGGTTTTGTAGAGTCGCTGCAGAGTGGCGACAATCCGGTCAACACCGCCGTCAAATCGATCCTGCGTCATCTCGACAGTGAGTTGCGCCGCCTGATCGACGAGCATGTCGACATTTTGCAGCAGGAAGTCCCGGAAGCTCTGTTCAAACATTTGCTGTACTACGTCGCCAGGGCCCGGGACCTCGATACCCCCTACGCCCGGGAACTGCGAACCCGCTACAAACTGGATCAGGCGCTGCCTTCCGAAGCCGATGTGTCGGAGGCCCGCAGCCGCGTGGCCGGTCCGGGCAAAGAAGCCATTCAGTCGGTGGTGGCGGCGCTGAACGAGGAGCTGGCCAAGCTCAAGGATCAGCTCGACCTGTTTGTGCGGGCGGAATTCCGCCAGAACGACGAGCTCGAGGAGCTGCTACCCGGCCTGCGCCAGGTGGCCAACACCCTGGCCGTACTGGGCCTGGGCATCCCCCGTCAGGTGGTGACCGAACAGATCGACCTGGTGGGTAAACTCAGCCGACAGGCCGAGGCGGTGGATGATGGCACGCTGATGGACATCGCCGGCGCTCTGCTTTACGTGGAGGCCAGCCTGGCCGGCCTGGAAAGCGAGCAGCGGCAACCGTCCACTACCGGCGAGGCCGGCGAAGGCCCCGACTTCCGCAGCCAGGAGCTGGGCCAGGCCAACAGCGCCCTGCTGCGGGAATCCCGCAATACCCTGGAGCAGGTCAAGACCGCCATCGTCAATTTCATCGCCTCCCAGTGGGATCTGCGGGAAATCGACCACGTCCCCGGCCTGTTGCACAGCATCTGCGGCGGCCTCAGCCTGGTGCCGCTGGATCGGGTGGCCGACCTGCTCACCGCCGCCGAACGCTACATCACCGAAGTCCTGCTGGACGCCCGTCAGGTCCCGGACTGGCAGCAGCTGGACGCCCTGGCCGATGCCATCACCAGCATCGAGTATTACCTGGAACGGCTGGCGGAAGACTCCGGCAGCAGTGAGAGCATTCTTCAGGTTGCCACCGACAGCCTGGCGAGCCTGGGCTTCCCGGCGGGCGCCGAACCGACCTGGTCGGCATCGGACGATAGCGCCGCAGAGGCAGCCGCCAAGACTGGCCCCACCCAGGTACCCCAGGACACCGCAGCCAAGGTTTCCGATGCCGAGTTGCTGGACGACGAAATTCTCGAGATCTTCATCGAAGAAGCCGAAGAGGTCCTGCAAACCATTCACGACCACTACCCCCGTCTGCAGCACCAGCACGACGATCACGAGGCGCTCACCGAAGTGCGCCGCGCCTTCCACACCCTCAAGGGCAGTGGTCGCCTGGTGGGCGCCAGCAGCCTGGGTGAACTGGCCTGGGCGGTGGAGAATTTGCTCAACCGGGTCATCGATCAAACCGTCAAACTCAATGACGACATCTTCGCGTTGGTGGATGCCAGCGTTGCACGCATTCCTGAGCTGATCGGGGACTTCCGCCAGGGCGTTGCCGACAGCGCGGTGGACGAACTCGTGGCTCGGGCCGAAGCACTGGCCACCACCAGCAAGGTAACCGGCGAAGGGGAACCCACCGACGCCGAACCCGAAATCAAACCCGATATGGCGGCACCGGCAGCGACCGCCATTGCGAGCGAGGCAGCGACCGGTTCAGAACTGGACGACCTGATCGACGACGAGATTCTGGAGATCTTCGTTGAGGAAGCTGGTGAGGTCCTCGACACCATTCGCGAATACCTGCCGATGCTGCTGCGCCAGCATGACGATCGCAGCGCACTGACCGAAATACGACGCGCCTTCCACACCCTCAAAGGCAGCGGCCGGATGGTTGGCGCCGGCGTGATCGGAGAACTGGCCTGGGCGGTAGAGAACATGCTCAACCGGGTCATCGACGGCACCATCCTGATGAACGACGACGTCGCCACGCTGCTGGACGACGTCACCGGCGACTTGCCGGCGCTGGTCAACGATTTCCAACAGCAGCAGCCGTCAAGCCTCGACACCGCAGCCCTTGAGGCCCGCGCCAACGCCCTCGCCAATGGCGATATTCCTGTTGCCGGTGCCATGCCCAAGGCCGATGCCGAGCCCGAACTTGCCGTCGACTCGCTGGCCGAAGACGAGCTGGTGGACCCAGTGCTGCTGGACATTTTCGAAAGCGAAGCCGAAACGCACCTGCAAACCCTCGAAACCTACCTCCGGCACGCCAGCGACAAGACTTCGGTGGCCTACACCGACGACGTCTCCCGCGCATTGCACACCCTTAAGGGCAGCGCCCACACCGCGGCCATTGATCCTATTGCCCGGGTCATCGCGCCGCTGGAACACTACGTTAAGGATGCCCGCGCCACTGGCCTGCGCGCCGATCAGGATGTCCTGGGTCTGATTCGTGACGCCTGCGGATTCGTCTCTCAGGGCCTGAGTCAGATACGCAAAGACCCGCAAGCCGACCTGCCGGGCGCCGACCAGTTCCTCGAACGTCTGGCCGCCGTGGTGGCGAATACCCTCAGCAGCCGCGGCAGCGAGGCAGCCGGCGCGGCCAAACCGCAAACCGATCCGCAGCTGGTGCAACTGTTCCTCAACAGCGGGCTCGATACCCTGCTCAACGCCGAGCAGATCCTTGACCAGTGGGCGCAGCTACCCTCACAACGGGAGCAACTCGATACCCTGATGCCGGAACTCCAGCAGCTCAACGACGGCGCGCAGCAAGCCGGGCTGCCGGACGTGGCCGAGTTGGCTGCCGAGCTGGTGGCGCTCTACGACGCGATCCGCAACAGCGGCGCTGATCCTGACCACGACACCTTTGAAACCGCCAAGGCTGGCCATGAACACCTGATCAACATGATGGATCAGATTGCCGCCGGCCTGTCCACAGCACCAGACGGTGCGCTGGGCCAGCAGCTGCAGGCGCTGACCGACCGTTACGCCGCCGCGCCGAAAGCCGACGCCTTCAGCGAAGAGTTCGGCGGCGATCTCGAAGTGATCGACTTCAGCCTCGATCAGGATCTCACCAGCGATCAGGAACAAAGCGATCAGGAGCAAACTGCGGCACTGCCGATGGCAGAGCTGTCCGAGGACGAGCACGAGTACGAAGACGACGACCAGGCCCTGGCGGACATTTTCCTGGAAGAAGCCAGGGAGCTGATCGACAGTACCGCCGAGGCCCTGCAGAGCTGGAGCGAGACCCCAACCAATACCGATCTGTTGCGCTTGCTGCAGCGGGACCTGCACACCCTCAAGGGCGGCGCACGGCTGGCGGACATTGGAGCCATTGGCGACCTCGCCCATGAACTGGAAACCCTGTTCGAGGGCCTCAGCGAACAGCGCCTGGCCATCAACGAATCCTTGTCCGACCTGCTGTTCCGCTGTCACGACCGGCTCGCGAGCATGGTCGAGTCCCTCGAACAACAACAGCCGGTACGGCCCTCTCCAGATCTGATCAGCGAGATCCAGGCCTATGCCACCGAAGCCAGCGGCAGCCGGCCGGTGACCAACGTTGATCAACCGGCGCCGGCGGAAACTGCTCCCAGTGCACCGGAACGGGAAGTCGCCGCCACCGAGGCCCTGGATCCCGAGCTGGCAGAAATCTTCCTGGAGGAAGCCGGCGAGATCATCAACACCACCGCCGAACAGCTTCACCAGTGGCAGGACAACCCCGACCAACCGGATCTGGTCAAGGAACTGCAGCGGGAGCTGCACACCCTCAAGGGCGGCGCCCGCATGGCGGAGATTGCGCCGGTGGCCGACATTGCCCACGAGCTGGAGACCCTGTTCGAGCGCATTGTCGATGGCCGGCTGGCGGCCACCGCTGCCCGCACCGAATTGGCGCTGCAGGCCCACGATCAGCTCGCCGCCATGATCGAGAGTATCGCCGACATCGGCCATTGCCTGGCCGTGCCCGAGTTGGTGCAAGCTCTGCAGGCGGCGATTGTTGACGCTCCCGCGGCGGCGGAGCCAACCAACGCCGAAACCGAGCCGGAAACCAACACCAAGGCCGACGCCGAAAGCACCGCGGCCATCACCCCCGAACGAGTACCGGAGCCAGAACCGGAACCCGAATCGGAAGTAGCACCAGAATCCGAGCCAGAATTTGCGCCAGAACCCGAAGCCACGGCGGAAGCCGGCG
>JBFHLR010000021.1:0-25654 GCA_041594735.1 Marinobacter sp. | reverse complement strand
CAGGCTGATCCGGGCCCTGGCGGGTTTGTCGGCGTCCTTCATGTGGGTACGCTGGGCCAGTTCCGCGGTGAAGAAATAGCCATCCTTGTGACGCACGGTAATCACGATGGGTTGGCCCGCCTCAAGCCGGCGGCGGTGACCTCCGGCGAGGGGGTCGTCCTCGCGGTCGGCGACGATGGCGCTGATCGGACGTCCCTGAAGGGTGCTGATGTCATAGCCCAGCACGGCTTCGGCCTGGGAGTCGATGTAGGTAATGAGGCCGCCATCATCCACCCGGACCAGGGTGCGGCGTGCCTCGCCCCGATCGGATTCGGTGCGGTAGCGGCGAATATAGAACTCTTTCACGTCACGGTGCCCTCGATTGTCCTTGGCAGTCGGTAGGATCGGACTTGGAGGTGTCTTGGGGGCCATGGAAGACCGGAGCTGATCCGGAATGAGCCAATGGCTCCTTTATTGTTGTCATTTTGATTGGATGACCACATCATACTGATAATCCAGCCGGAAATAACCTTCTTGCGGAGACCGTGTGACCACCGACTCACTTCCCATTGCGCTCGATTTCGACGAAGGCCTCGACCGCAAGATCCTGCGTCGCCTAAGGGATCGGTTTGTGGCCGTCAACCGGATCCGCTGGCAGCGTGCTCGCTCGGCCCTGGCCTATCGGCAGCAGGTGGTGCTGGACATCCTGCCGTTGATCTTTCATCTCAATCACCCGGCGTTGCCAGGTTACCGGCATCGTGACTGCCCCCATGGTCTGGGTTGCTATCAGCCGGACGAGCACACGCTGGGGGCGGCCCAGCGCCTGGCTCGCTCCTTCGCCTATCGTGACGGCGGCAAACGCCGTCCGGACCTGGAAGCGCTGTTTCTAATGGGGAGTCCCGGTTCGCTGGGCCATTCGGTGGCCAGCGATCTGGATGTCTGGCTGTGCCATGATGCCGCCCTGGCGGAGCCAGCCGTCGCGCGGCTGGAACAGAAGGCGTTGGAGGTCTCGGCCTGGGCGGAGTCGTTCGGTGTGGAGTTGCACGTGTTCGTGTTTTCCGCTGCGGACTGGCGCCAGCGCCAGCAACGGGCCGAGGTGGCTGGCGAGAACTGTGGCAGCGCCCAGCATTATTTGCTGCTGGATGAATTTTACCGAACCGGCATCCATCTGGGGGGGCGTTACCCATTGTGGTGGCTGGTGCCGGTTGAGGATGAGGCGAATTACCCGGCTCGTACCCGCCAGTTGATCGAGTGCCGTTTCATTCGAGCCGATGAATACATCGATTTTGGTGCGGTGCCGCAGGTGCCCCGGGAGGAGTTTCTCGGCGCTGGCGTCTGGCAGCTCTATAAGGGCATCGATTCCCCCTGGAAGTCCATTCTCAAGTTGATGTTGATCGAGTGTTACGCCCAGACCCCGGACCAGTACCCACTGGCGCTGTCATTCAAGGCGGCGGTGTATGGCGGCGAGACGGA
This sequence comes from Marinobacter sp., assembly GCA_041594735.1. Lineage (GTDB taxonomy): Bacteria > Pseudomonadota > Gammaproteobacteria > Pseudomonadales > Oleiphilaceae > Marinobacter. Next base: position 24,202 of record JBFHLR010000021.1, on the reverse strand, counting down.
TGCCGATCGACTGGACCCCTACGTCATGCTGTACCGGCGACTGGCGGCCTGGCTCCGTGACACCCAGGCGACCGATCGCCTGGAACTGGTTCAGCGTAGTCTCTATCTCAAGGCCGGGTTTCCGCTGACCCGGGGCGAGCAGAGTGTCGCCCTTTGGCGGGGGCAGTTGTTGCAGTCGCTGGTCACCGAATGGGGCTGGGACGAAGGCAAGCTCCGCGCGCTGGATAATCGGCAACGATGGCGGGTTGAGGATGTGATTTCGTTACGCCGCACCATCGTCAACGAGTTTACCCACAGTTACCGTCTGCTGTCCCGCCTGGCCCGGGAGCACGGTGGCGCAGCGGCCATAAGCCAGCGCGACCTGAACCTGCTGGGGCGAAAACTGTACGCGGCGTTCCAGCGCAAGGCCGGCAAGATTGAGCTCATTAACCCCAATCTGGCGCCCTCGCTCATGGAGGAAAACCTGTCGTTCTTCCACCAGTCTGAGCAGGAGGGGGAAGGGGCCGAAGGCTGGCTGCTGTTTCGAGACCTGGAGAATCCGGCCGATGCGTTCTGGCAGCCGGTTATCCGGCGTTCCAGCAATCTGGCGGAACTGATGCTGTGGTGTTACTGCAACGGCCTGTTGACCCGGACCACCCGGTTGAATCTGCGCGCCGGCACCAGTGCGGCCTCGGTGGGAGAGGTCCGGGAGCTGCTGGAAGCACTGACGGACAAGTTGCCAATGCCGGTCGGGCCGCCGGAACGAGAGGCCTTGCAGCAACCAGTGCGGCCCCTGCGGACCCTGTTGCTGGTCAATGTCGGGGTGGACCCTCAGGCCCGGCTGACTGAGCTTGGCCTTCATAAGCTTTCTGCCCGTAGCGACTCGCTGGGTTTTAGCGGCGGCCGCGAAAACCTGGTGCGCAGCGTCGACCAGATTACGCTCAATTCCTGGCACGAAACGAGTCTGCAGCACTACGCGGCCGGGGACACCCTGATCCAGTGTTTGAAGAGCGTGCTGGCCGCGGCCGCGTCGGCACCAGATCGCCTGCCGGAGCTGTCGGTGCACGGTCGCAGCGTCGGCCATGGTCAGGCCATTGCCCGGCGGGTTCAGGAACTGTTTGGCGATGTCTTGGGCCAATTCTTCGCGGGCGCGCGCGGACCGCATCCGCTTCGATACGTGCTGGAGATGGATCGCCGCTATTTCGTGCTGCAGTTTGTCGGCAGTGAACCGGGCATCGCGGTGATGGATGATCTGGACGGCCTGATGGTGCACCTGTGTCGGCCCCAGGACCATTATGTGCCGGTGGTGTTCGACCGCCATGCACTGCAAGAGGAGCCACTGTTGCGGGCGGTGTGCCGCGCCAGTGAGCCAGAGACCATTCAGGTGTTTTATCAGGTCGCCGGTAAGCAGGCGCGGTTGTGGGTGGTGGACGAAATGGGCTCGCTGTTTCACTGGCGTCGGGAGTTCAGCGAGTGCCGACACTTGCTGGGCCCGGTGCTGCAGTTTCTGGAAAACCTGCTGGAGCGACGCCAACTTCGCGATGGGCTCAGTCTCCCTGGCGGCGGGCTCGATATCCGCTGCCTTGAACTGGTGGCCCGGCAAGGGGAATGGCTGGTGGAAAGGCGCACCGTGAGCTTCGAGGTATCGCCGCTCAGTGGGCTGGAGGTGCAGGCGGTGGGGGCAAGGAATGCCGACGCCGACCTCTATTTTGACATCTACTGCGACGGGCAGGCATTTACGGTGCAGGAGTACGGCGATCAACTGATTCCCGCCGTCGCCCATTACATCCGGTCGCTGCGCGGATCTGGCGAAAACTACCCGGTCTACCTGACCGATCTGCAGCTGCCGCAGGAGCTGGGGCACCAAAGCTTCCAGCAGGAACTGCAGACCTGCCAATACCTTGAATACCGTTACCGGCTGGAGGCGGCGCTGAATCGCGCACTGGCCGGTTGAATCCCTGTCTCGCCCCGCCATGCCGGTGTCAGGTATACTGCGTGTCAATTGCAACTTGGGGATGGCGAGCGATGCAACGTCGGTTACCGTGGGTGGTCATGCTGATTCTCGGCCTGGCTCTGGCAGGCTGTGGTCAGAAAGGGCCACTGTACATCGAGGACCAGGCGGAGCCGGTCGGTCAAGGGCGCCATGAGACTGCGGCCGCACCGGCGGCGATTGGCACGGTAGCTCCTGACCGCGACGCATCTGCCCAACACGGAGCGCGCTAGCGCCGCCCGCCCCAGACCGGACACGAGCAGGACAATCAATGGATTACTTCAATTACCGCAGCGGTGAACTCTATGCCGAGGATGTCGCTGTTGCCGATATTGCCGAGCGTTTCGGAACGCCGGCCTACGTGTATTCCCGGGCCACGCTGGAACGGCATTTCCGTGCCTACGATGAGGCGTTGTCCGGCCGCGAGCGCTTGATCTGCTATGCGGTCAAGGCCAACAGCAACCTGGCGGTGCTGAACGTGCTGGCCCGGCTCGGTGCCGGCTTCGACATCGTGTCCGCCGGCGAACTGGAGCGTGTCCTGCGTGCCGGGGGCGATCCGGCCAAGGTGGTGTTCTCCGGTGTGGGCAAGCAGCCCTGGGAAATGCGCAAGGCGCTGGAAGCCGGGGTGCACTGTTTCAACGTCGAGTCCGATACCGAACTGGATCGCCTCAACCAGGTGGCCGCGGAGCTGGGTGTGCAGGCACCGGTGTCACTGCGGGTGAACCCCGACGTGGACGCGGGGACCCATCCCTATATCTCCACCGGGCTGAAAGAGAACAAATTTGGTATCGACATCGCCGAGGCCCTGGCGGTCTATGAGCGAGCGTCTGCGTTGGCGAACCTGAACATCATCGGTGTCGATTGCCACATCGGTTCCCAGCTCACCTCTGTGGAGCCCTTTCTCGACGCGCTCGACCGGGTGCTGGTGCTGATTGATCAGCTCGCCGAGCGGGGCATTCACATCGAACACCTGGACATGGGCGGTGGTCTTGGCGTTCGCTATGACCAGGAGTCGCCACCAGAGCCGTCACAATACGTCGCCCGCTTGGCGGAGCGACTGGGGGACCGCAAGCTCAAGCTGGTGCTCGAACCGGGCCGTTCCATTGCCGCCAACGCCGGCATCCTGCTGACTCGGGTCGAGTTCCTCAAGTGCACCGAACACCGTAACTTTGCCATCATCGACGCCGCCATGAACGACTTGATCCGGCCGGCACTGTACAGCGCCTGGCAGGCGATCATTCCGGCGATGCAGCGGGAAGATGTGGACGCCAAACGCTGGGACCTGGTGGGGCCCATCTGCGAAACCGGCGACTTCCTCGGCAAGGACCGGGAATTGCGGCTGGCGCCGGGTGATTTGCTGGCCGTGCGCTCTGCCGGCGCCTACGGCTTCGTGATGAGCTCCAACTACAACACCCGCAATCGGCCGCCAGAGCTGATGGTGGATGGCGATCAGGTATATGTGGTGCGGCGACGGGAGACGCTGGACGACCAGCTGGGCCCAGAAAGCTGTCTGCCGGAATAGGGGCCGGGGATGATCCAACATCGTCGTGGCCATCGGCCACAGCTGACCTTTACCAAGATGCACGGGTTGGGCAACGATTTCATGGTGGTCGATGCCATCAGTCAGCCGTTCCGGTTGCGGCCGGAGATGATCTGCGAGCTGGCCGACCGCAATTTTGGCATCGGCTTTGATCAGCTACTGGTGGTGGAACCGCCGGGGATGCCCAACGTTGACTTTCGCTACCGCATCTTCAATGCCGATGGCTCCGAAGTAGAGCAGTGTGGCAACGGTGCCCGTTGCTTCGCCCGTTTCGTGCGGGACCGGCGCCTGACCAACAAAAAGGTCATCCGGGTGCAGACCGCCGGCGGCGTGATTGAGCTGCGCCTGGGGCGTGATGGCCTGGTGGCGGTGGATATGGGCGTGCCGGAGCTGACCCCGGAAGCCATTCCGTTTGTGGCCGAGCAGCGGCAAATCAGCTACACCCTCGACGTGGCCGGGCAGGCGGTGGAACTCAGCGCCGTGTCCATGGGTAACCCCCATGGTGTGTTGGTGGTGGACAATGTTGATACGGCGCCGGTGGAGTCACTGGGCCCGCAGCTGGAGTGCCATCCCCGGTTCCCGGCCCGGGCCAATATTGGTTTCCTGCAAATCCTCGACCGTAGCCACGTCCGCTTGCGGGTGTTCGAACGTGGCTCCGGTGAAACCCTGGCCTGCGGCAGTGGCGCCTGCGCGGCGGTGGTCGCTGGTCAATTGCGGGGACTGCTGGAGCAAAAGGTGGATGTCGAGTTGCCCGGCGGGCACCTGGTGATCCAATGGCAGGGGGAAGGGACCCCTGTTATCATGGAGGGTCCGGCAACCAGCGTCTATGAAGGTCAGATTCGCGTGCCTTCTGCCCCTGCGCCACGCACTCGTCGGCCCAAGCGTTCGGGCGATCACAAAGCCAAGTCCCGTAATCGATAGCGCTCCGACCTCGGGTTATCGCGCGGACCAACAAGGAGAAGGCCATGACAGAACAAACGGCCCGAGAGAAGGCCAGCGAACTGAGCCGTGACGACGTCGCCGAGTACCTGCGGGCGAATCCGGATTTCTTTATTGATCAGGACGAGCTGTTACGCTCGCTGACCTTGCCCCATGACAGCGGCCGGGCTATTTCGCTGGTGGAACGTCAGGTACATCTGTTTCGCGAGCAGCGGGACACCCTGCGGCGGGAGCTGGTGGAACTGGTGTCCATTGCCCGCCATAACGACCGTCTGTTCGAGAAATGCAAACGCCTGCTGTTGCAGGTGATCGACGCCGACAACCTCAACGAGATGGCAGCGGCCATCGACGACAGTATTCGCGGCGACTTTGGTCTCGACGCGGCGTCGGTGATTCTGTTTACCGACAAACCCCTGACCCTCAATCCCCAGGGCGCGTTGCAGGTCGTAGCTCCGGCCGAAGCCAAGGCCCGGCTGGGGGATCTGCTGGAGGGTCAGCGTGCGGTGTGTGGACAATTCCGGGAAAGCGAACGCAGTTTCCTGTTTCCGGATCGCGAAGACCCGATCGCCTCGGTTGCCCTGGTGCCCCTGCGGGATCAGGAGTTGCGAGGGGTGTTCGCCATCGGCAGCTGTGAGTCCGGGTACTTTGACCAGAGCATGGGCTCGCTGTTTCTGACCTACATCAGTGATACCCTGAGCCGGCTGCTGCCGTCGATGATGCAGCGCTATTGCGAGCCACCGGTGGTGGTGGATGTGGTTGCGGAGCCGGACTGATTGTGGCGGCTCCAGTGGCTCCAGCCCCCTCTGCGGAGTCTGCGGAGATAGCGGCGAAGGCTCTGCCCGCGGAGCTGGTCGAGCCGGTCGTGCGATTCATTGAACACCTGGCGTCCGAGCGGCGCCAGGCCCGTCAGACCTGCAGCCATTACCATCGTGATCTGATGCGCCTGGCCGACTATCTGCAGGTCCAGAGCGGCACCTGGGCGGCGTTGGACAGCCATGGCCTGCGGGGCTATATCGCCGAACTCAGTCGCCAGGGCCTGGGTGGCCGTTCCATTGCCCGTCACCTGTCAGCCATTCGCCGCTTTTACGATTATCTGAACCGTGAAGGCCGGGCGCGGGATAACCCGGCGCTGGGCGTTCGCGCTCCCAAGGCCCCTCGCCGTCTGCCCCGGGTGGTGGATGTGGACCAGCTCAACGAGCTGCTGGACAGTGCTGCGGACGATGACCCGCTGACCATTCGTGACCGGGCCATGTTCGAACTGCTCTATTCGTCAGGCTTGCGGGTCTCGGAGCTGGTCGGTGTTGATCTGGCCGATGTCCGGCTGGACGAGGGCGAGATTCGGGTGTTCGGTAAGGGGGGCAAGGAACGGCTGTTGCCGGTAGGGCGCAAGGCGGTACAGGCTTTGCGACGCTGGCTGGCTCAGCGCCCGGCTGTGGCGGCAGACGGGGAGCCGGCAATGTTTCTCAGTCAACGCGGGCGCCGCCTGAGCGTGCGCAGCGTGCAGCTGCGACTGGCGCGCTGGGGCCAGCTTCATGGCGCGGACCAGCGCCTGTATCCCCACTTGCTGCGCCACTCCTTCGCCAGCCATCTGCTGGAATCCAGTGGTGATCTGCGGGCGGTTCAGGAACTGCTGGGCCATGCCGACATTGCCACTACCCAGGTCTACACCCACCTGGATTTCCAGCACTTGGCCAAAGTTTACGATCAGAGTCATCCGCGGGCACAGCGTCGGCCGCACTCGCGGTCCGGGGGCTGAGTCGATGATTGCTCAAGCCGTGTCTATAGTTACGGAGTGCGCCTCAAAAGTTACGGGGTAAGCCCCAAATTGAACCTGGTCCGCAGGGGAAACGAGGGATCGTTGCGGCGTGGCGAGCGACTGTCGCCGGGCCGTAGTCACACACAGGGGAGCTACATGTCAACGGACGAAGCCTGGAAAACACGTTACCTGCAGGAGACGGCTTCCGCACAGGCCCGGGAACAGGGCTGGAATCGAGAACGCCATACCCTGGCGGGATTGCTGGTGCTGACCAGTATGGCATCGGAGGGTCACAACGCTCATCTGGACGCCTTGCTGGCCCGCCTGCGGGAGTTGATGCAGAAAGGCGCGTTCAACAATCAGGGGCTGCAACAACTCCAGGCCCGGATTGACCGCCAGCTGCACCTGCTGAACGACCACAAACAGACTCGGCTGCACAAAATGCAGGCTGCGGTGGACTGCCTGTTGGCCCACAGTTCGGAGCATCCCTCTGTGGCTGCTGACCAGGAGCGGCTGAAGCGGCTGGCCAAGGCGCTACGACGGTCCCGTTCCCTGAACGAAGATCTGCCGGACCTGTTCTGTGAGCTGGTTTCCCTGCTACAACAGGCGCTCGGAGGCGAAACGTTGACGGTGGTGGCCGGCGATGCACCGATGGCGCGTCTGCAGGCTGCGGCGAGTGAGGATTCGGGCTGCGGTGAGTCCGATGCGGATCAGCGCATTCGATTCGCCCGCCGGGTGTCCGAGTTGCTGGGCCAGATGTTGGCGCAACTGGCCCTCGATCCTCGCTCCCATACCCGCGCCCTGGCGCTGCGGGATCATTTGGCTCTGAGTCATGAATGGGAGGACCTGCGGGCGTCGCTAAACGAAGTGGCCGAATTGATGATTGTGGTGGTACAGCGGGGACAGCAGGAGTTCGAAGGCTTCCTCAAGCGCCTGGATGAGCGCCTACTGGCCCTGCAAACGCACTTTTGCGACCAGTCGGCAACGCTGGCGGACAGCCGCAGTGCCGCCGCCGATTTTGACCAGTGCCTGAGGAGCGAACTGCACGAAATCGGCCAGCTGGTCGATAGCTCGGAGGACATGCAGGAACTGAAGCGGTCGGTTGCCAGCCATATTGACTCCATTGCGGTGACCATGGAGCGCCACCGCAGCGCCGAGCGAGAGCGTGAACAGCAGCTGGAGGCGCAAATTGAGGCCATGACACAAAAGCTGGCTGCGGTCGAAGCGCGCTCGGAGCAGGTCAAGGAACAGCTGCGGGAGGAGCGTTCCCGGGCCCTGACCGATGTGCTTACCCAGTTGCCCAACCGGGAAGCCTGGCAGGAGCGGCTCGACTTCGAATTCCGGCGCTGGCAGCGTTATCGCAATCCAGTCTCCATTGCGATCCTCGATATCGATCACTTCAAACGGATCAACGACTCCTATGGCCATAAGGTTGGGGACCGGGTGATTCAGTTATTGGCGAAAACCCTGGCGGAGCGTCTGCGCAATACCGACTTCGTTGCTCGCTACGGCGGTGAGGAGTTTGTGGTGGTGATGCCGGAAACCGATCCCGAGTCCGCCCTGAGCGTGCTCGACAAACTCCGCGAACACATTGAACAGCTGCCCTTCCATTTTCGCGGTGAGCCGGTCAGCATCAGTTTCTCCGCCGGGCTGACCCAGTTGGCGGAGGGCGATGACGCCGACTCGGTATTTGAGCGTGCCGACCAGGCGCTTTACCAGGCCAAGGCGGCGGGCCGCAATCAAGTTCACATTGCCTGATTTTCCCTGGGCGCCCAGCGAAGGCAGTCAGTCTCTCGTTCTCAGCGCCTCAGTAGGCAAACGAGTTCACCCCACGGGACACTAATGCCTTAACATGGCATCGAGTTCGTCAATCACTTCGGCCCAGTCTGAGTCGTCCTCAATGCCTTCGGTGAGGAAATGGGCCTGGCTTTCACTCCAGAAATCCGCGGCGTGCAGAGCGGTGTCGTGAGGCAGGGGCGCGTGCCTGGTCACGAACTGGGTGATACTGGCTTCGTCGGAAGGCAGGCCCAGTTGATCGAACAGTGTACCCAAGGTGTGCTTGCTGGTGTCCATGGTAATTTACCCCTCAGACAGATGAAAAAACCTTGCCGGCCAGTGAGCGATGACACGTGGATCAGTGATGGCGCCGCAACGGCGCAAGTCCCCGGCTGCCGAGCCGGTCAGGGAGGCCGGCCCGCTCCGGGGCTGTTATGTTTCAATGTAGCGGAAGCAGTGAGGATATCCAGTGATTAGACGAACAGCCACCTTGTTGACGCTTTGGCTGCTGATGGCCCTGGCTGCACGGGTGTGGGCGGAACCGCCGCTGGATTCGCCCCCGCCGGTGCTGGGTATTGCGGACCTGCTCTGGCTGGATCAGGTTCACCAGTTCCGTATCGGGGTGCGTGGCGACCAGGTGCCGCTGGCGTTTCGCACCTCGGATGGTGGCCTGGCCGGCACCTACATCGATTACCTGGCCCGCATTGCCGCCAAGCTCGATACCTCGGTGGAACAGGTCAGCGGCTCCCTCACAGAGCTGGAAAGCGCCCTGGCCCAGGGCGAGCTGGATGCGCTGATTACCACTTGGGCGCCGGGCGAGCCGGCGCCTGAGGGGCAGTTACTGACCGTTCCGCTGATGAGTCTCACCTATGGCCTGTTTGTGGATACCGGCGATGCCAGCATTCGCCAGCTGGCGGATCTTGAGCGCCGGCGGATTGCGCTCATCGCGGATGACCCCAACCAGTTTATGCTGCTCGATGCGGTGGAGGACTTCCATCCGGTCAATGTCGCCAATGTCCGGGAGGCGGTGGGAATGGTGTTGTCCGGTCAGGCCGATGCCTTTGTCAGTCCGGTGCCGGTGGTGTCGGATTACCTGCAATCGGCCATGATCAACGGCATTGGTCTGGCGGTGCTGTTGGACCAGTCGCCCGTCGATGTGGTGCTGGCGGTTCCGCCTGGCCAGGAGCAGACCCACCGGGTGCTGAGTCGCGCGGTGGAATCCATCAGCCACGTCGAGCATCGCACCATCCGCCAGGCCTGGTTGCCGTTTGCCGTGCCTCAGGCGGGTGAACACCTGGAAGTGAAACTGAGCGAGTCGGAACAGGATTGGCTGAAGCGAAACCCCAACTTACGGGTGGCTTTCCGCTCACTGTGGCCGCCGTTTGAGTTTGTTGAAGACGGCAGAAACCGCGGTCTGGTGCCGGATCTGGTGAGCGAGCTGGAGGTCCAGCTGGGCGTGAAGTTTGCCCGCAGCAGTCTGGACGATCTGGCCCTTGCCGAGGACCAGCTCCGCAATGGTGACCTCGATATCCTGCCGGCGTTGTCGTTGACGCCCCAGCGTGAGGGTGAGTTCCTGTTCAGTCGACCCTACCTCAGTCTGCCCATTGCCCTGGTGATTCGCGAGGATGGCCGGTTTATCGGCGACTTGCGGGAATTGCGGAAGGAACGGGTCGGGGTGGTGCGCAAGCAGGCCGGGCACGACTACCTGCTGATCAACCACCCGGATCTGAATCTGTTTCCCGTGGATACGGTGGAAGATGGTCTACTGGCCTTATCCAACGGCGATCTGGACGTGATGGTGACGCACATTCCGGCGGTCAGTTACACCGTCGCTCGCCTGGGGCTGTCCAATCTGCGTATCACCAGCATTACGCCTTACCAGTACGAATTGCGCTTTGCGGTACGGCGCGACCGGCCGGAGCTGCTGCGTATCCTGAACAAGGCCCTGGGCAGTCTGGACGCGGCCGACCGGGAGGAAATCTACAACCGCTGGATCCATCTCGATATCGAACAGGAAACCGATTACACCGTGGTGCGGCGGGTCATCCTGATTGCGGTGGCGGTGGTGCTGATCTTCCTGTATTGGAACCGCAAGCTGTCGCGGGAAGTGGACGAGCGGATTCGGTCGGAGCAGGCCCTGCGCCGCAGCGAGGACGAGCTGCGGGCTGCCAAGCTGGAAGCCGAACGGCTGGCACGGGAGGCCGACAGCGCCAACCGCGCCAAAAGCGAGTTTCTGGCCAACATGTCCCATGAGATACGCACGCCGATGAATGCCGTCATCGGTTACAGCGATTTGCTGGACAAGAGCGTATCGGACCCCCAACAGCGCAGCTATCTGGAGGCGATACGGGCGGGCAGTCGCAGCCTGCTGATGCTGATCAACGACATTCTCGACCTGTCCCGCATCGAGGCCGGCAAGTTACGGCTGGAAATCGGCCCCCTGGCCCTGCGCCGACTGCTGGACGATGTGCGTCACGTCTTCGACCTGCGCGCCCGGGAGCAACACATCACCCTGGAAGTCGCGGTGGACCCGGCAACGCCGGCGGTGATGCTGCTGGACGAGACCCGCCTGCGCCAGGTGCTGTTCAATCTGGTGGGCAACGCCATCAAGTTTACCCATCAGGGTGGGGTCACAGTTCACGCCCGCACGCAACCCGATGCCGCCGCCGACGGTGAGCCGGCGAGCTGTTGCCTGCACATCGTGGTGACCGATACCGGCATTGGCATTGCGCCGGACCAGCAGGAACGGATCTTCGATGCCTTCGAACAGCAGGAGGGACAGAGCAGCCGAAAATATGGCGGGACCGGGCTGGGCCTGGCGATCAGCCGCAAGCTGGTGAACATGATGGATGGCGAACTGACGGTCAGCAGCCGGGCTGGTGAAGGCTCCACGTTCTCGGTGACCCTGCCCAACGTGGTCATTGCCGAGCAGGAGGCAGACACCGATCAACCCCAGGCACTGGCGGCGCAGCCGCTGGTGGAAACTCTCAATATGCAGGAGCGGGATTGGTTGCGGAATCAGCTCGCGGAAGACTTTGGCGATGAATGGCAGTCGGTGCGCGAAAGTGGTGATCCGGAGCAGATGCGCTATTTCGCCCGCCGAGTGCTTGCCTGGGGCCAGCGATTCCGCTCCCGCCGGGTGACCCTATACGGCGAGCGCCTGCTGGCTGACGTGGACGCGTTCAATCTGGATGCCATCAACTCGGCGCTGGAGTCCTTTCCCTGCCTGCTGGGGGAAGACTGACCAGCGCCCTCTAGAGGCAGTCGTACTGGCTATGGCGGTCAAACGCCACCGCCACCATGTCGTAACCGTCACTGGACAGCGAACGCATCAGGTCCTGATTTTTGAGCAGCGTCATGCACACCTTGTGAACGGTGGTCTGTAGCCGATCCAGCGCCAGCGGATGGTGTAAGCGAAAATCCACGATCAGGTAGGTGCGATCGACCGGCGCCGCTTCGGGAATGTCCATCCGTTCCACCGTGTCGTAACCGATGTAGGAGATTTCTGCTTCCGGGAACAGGTCGGCCATCAACAGGTCAATGTCGTCCGCCATCGCGGGCGTGCTGACGGCCAGGGCAACCACCGACAGCAGGTAGGAAAGTCTGGGAAAGTATCGCATGGCTCCGTCTTTACGTCCTGTAACTCGCCGCAACATTGGCTTACATGGCATTGTGGCAGAACGCCGTGTCGGGCGCTGCTGTTTATGCCGTATTTTTTCATTTGTTTGCGAATGGGGCGCCAGCGGACCGGGCGGGTGGTCGGGGCTGTTGGCACCGACGGCGATCAACTATGATGAAAAAATCTGCCCTCAGGAGAGTCCGTTACATGTATCAGCTGATATTCAAGGGTGAATGTGCACCCGGTACCGATCTGGCAACGGCGCGGAACAACGCGCGCGCCTTGTTCAAGGCCTCCCTGGACCAGGTGGACAAGATGTTCAGTGGCCAGCGGGTGGTGATCCGCAACCGCCTGGATGAGGCTCAGGCCGAGAAATACCGCGCGGTGCTGCATAAGCACGGCATGCTGGCGTACGTGGAGCCCATGGCCAGTCAATCCTCGCCGCATCCGGCCCCCGCTGCGGCGCCTCCGCCACCGTCTGCCACCGTACCGCAGGCCGCCGAGCCGGCACCCGCGCAGGCCGGGGCAGGGGTGAAAGTGGAACCCGGCGAACGGCTACCGCTGGCGGGTGACAAAGTGGACGCGATTCTGTCTGGCAGTGGCCTGTCTCTGGACCCGGCCGGGGTCACCCTGGTGGAAGCCAGGGCGTTGGAGGCCCCGATGTTCGAGCATCTCGACGACTGGACCGTGGCGCCGGCCGGCAGCGACATTGGCGTGGAACGGGATCTGCCGCCGCCGGTGGTGCCGGACACCTCGCACCTGTCGCTGGCCGATGCGGACTCCAGGGATGACGAGCCCGGGCAACGGTAAGGAGGCTGTTGGTGCGTCTGGAGTCGTTGGCTCGGGTCCTGTTTTGTTGCCTGTGGCTGGCGTGGTCGCTGGTGCTGCCGGCCGCCGAACGCCCCGTGGATGCCGAGTCGCGGCCCAAGGTCGGCCTGGTGCTCAGTGGCGGAGGCGCCAAGGGCCTGGCCCATGTCGGCGTGCTACGGGTGCTGGAGGAAATCCGGATTCCCGTTGACTACATTGCCGGCACCAGCGCCGGCTCCGCCGTGGCCGCGTTGTACGCCCTGGGCATGCCGGTGGATGAAATCGAACAGCGATTCATCGACATGAACTGGCTGGCCAGTTTTCAGGACACCCCGGGGCGGTCCTACCTGCCGGTTCGTCGCAAACAGCAGGACTGGCGTTTTCCGGTCACGCCGGGCATTGGCGTTGGCGCCGATGGCGTCCACGTTGGCCGGGGCCTGATTGCCGGCCAGAACCTGGGCTTTACCCTCAACGAGCTGACCCGAGAGGCGGCCCTGGTGCGGGACTTCGATCAGCTTGCCATTCCCTATCGGGCGGTGGCCACAGACCTGGAAACCGGCAACGAAGTGGTGATCCGCGAGGGCAGTCTGGCCGATGCCATTCGCGCCAGTATGAGCATTCCGGCGGTGTATGCGCCGTTTGTACGGGACGGTCGCCCGCTGGTGGACGGCGGTATCGCCAACAACATCCCGATCAGCGTGGTCAAGGCGATGGGCGCCGACGTGGTGATCGCCGTGGACATCTCGGATGCATTGGCGGCCGGCGACAGCTTGACCGGGGCCTTCTCGGTGGTGGGCCAGCTGACCACCATGCTGACCCGGGACAACGTGCTGGAGCAGCTGGCGCTACTGTCGGAAGACGACGTGCTGATCACTCCGGATCTGGAAGGGCTGTCAGCTGCAGATTTCTATGAGGCACCGATGCTGATCGAACTCGGCGCCACCGCGGCCCGTAACCAGGCACTGGAACTCCATCCGCTGGCGGTGGATGCCGACACCTGGCAGGACTATCTCATCCGGCGGGCGGAGCGGCCATTTCTGGCGGGCCCGATCACCGACATTCGGGTGCAGCCGTCATCGCGCATCTCGGAAACGTTCATCCTGTCCCGCATCCGGCAGCCACTCAACCAACCGCTGGACGTGCCGCAACTGGATGAGGATCTCAAACGGCTGTACGGGCTGGGCTACCACGAGACGGTGAATTACAACCTGCTGCCGGCCGAGAACGGCACCGTGCTGGAGGTCCGGGCCCTGGAAAAGAGTTGGGGGCCCAACTACCTGAGCTTCGGCCTCGGCTATGAAGAAAACTTCAACGACGATGCCAGCTTCAATGTGTCTGCCGCCATCCGGATGACGGAGCTCAATCGCCTGGGGGGTGAATGGTTGACCGGTATCCAGATTGGCACCGAACCCTATGTCCGCAGTGAGTGGTTCCAGCCGCTGGGCTTTGGTGCCGAGCAGTTTGCAGTGCTGGGCGCGGAATTTGAGAAAGAACAATTCGATATTTTTGACAACGGCACCCGTCTGGTCGAGGCCGATGTCAAACGCCGGCAGGCCGACCTGGCATTGGGGTCGAACCTGACCCCGAATACCGAAATCCGGGCCGGGTTGCATCGCGGCTTCAGCACTTTGGATACACTGTTCAGTCAGGCCTTGGGCCGCAGTCGGCGCAGCCATCGAGGCGGCTGGGATCTGCGCCTGGTGCATGACTCGCTGGATGATCCGTTATTGCCCGGTGCCGGCGCTTTCATCGGTTTGAAAGGCAAATTCGAACGCAGCGGGCTGGGGGCGGAGGCCGATTATGACCGGGTGACCCTGATGGCATCGGGCGCCGCGCCCTGGGACAGCTATCGCTTTCTCGGCACGCTCTATGCCGATGTGGTGACGGACGGCGAGGCGGATATCGACGATCTCGTCATACTGGGGGGCTTTCGCCAACTCACCGCTTACGGTCATGGCGAGATTGTCGGCCAGGACGCCGCCATAGCCTCGATGTTTGGTTATCGGGCCTTCGGCGGTCCGTTTGTGCCCTTCTATGCCGGCGCCGGGGTTGAAGTGGGTAATGCCTGGCAAAGTATTGACCAGGCCCGTTGGGCACAGCTGCGGCGTTCCTACAGTCTGTTCGCTGGCATCGATACCTTCCTCGGCCCGGTGCAGATCACCGGTGCTTACAACGACGATCACCGATGGTCGGTGTACCTGAACATTGGTTACTACCTGGGCCGGCTATTCGATTGAGTGCCGGCCTTGCCACACCGTTACAGGGGGGCTGTAAAGGGCGGTGCTCACCTGGCCAGGTTCAAAGGGGAGCCACCAGATACAGTTCCAGCTGGCGGCAGGGGCCGTTCATGGGACGCCGCAGCAGCGCCTTGAACTCGTCGCCCACCCGGCTGCCGGGTGGGGCGGGATGGAGCAGGATGTCATCGCCCGGAAAGAACTGCCAGGTGGCGCGACTGCGATCGGGTTGAGGCCCGAGCGACAGCAGCTTGGCTACGCCTCGCACCTGACTCCAGGCGCAGGGCGGTTGTGGCCACTGGCCATGGAGGTCGTCTTCGGCGGCCTGGGGCAATGGTGCCGGCTGCGGGTGCGGCGGTGAGGCCGTCCAGGGGGTGCTGGCGCAGGCGCTCATCAGCGTGGCCAGGCCGACGGCGGCAAAGGTTCGATAGGATTCAGGGTGAAGCATGGTAATCGGTATCCGTCGCCTCGAGACTGGCGATCACCTTGGCGCACTGCTGTTGGGCGTATCGTTGGAGAATGCCACACAGCAGCTCTGCATCCCGTTGCTGGATGGCGTCGATGGAATCGCGCATGTAGGCGAGGTTGTCGCGGAGGGGGTCCTGGCCGCCATGCTGGAACGCCACGAACGCACAGCGTTTGGCGGAGGGCCAGAGGTTCTTGATGGCGGACACGATAAAATAGTTGTCCGCGTAGGCTAGGGACGCCTGGGTGTACTCGATTCCCAGGTCGAGAAACTGCATCAGATCCTGGCGCTCAAAGGCGTCTCCCATCCGGCTGTACAGGGATTCCAGGCGCGCCATATCGGCCGGTTGCCAGCCTTGTATGAGCTTGCGCCCGGTGTGGCCAAGATACAGCACCATGATGTCGTACAGGCTGCGGACGAAAAACGCATCCAGTCGGCTCACAAAGGCGCCCTTGCGAGGCACATTGCGCACCAGGTGACGTTTCTCAAGCAGCAGCAGACCCTCGCGGATGGAACCGTGGCTGACATCCAGCTGTCGTGCCGTGGCACTCTCGTAAATGCGTTCGCCGGATTTCAGCTGGCCAAAGGCAATCTGGTTCTCCAGATGACGCGCGACCTGCTCCGTCAGGGGTTCACTGGGCTTGAAGGTGGTCATCGGTGTGCTTGGGGTCCGGCCTGGAGCTGAGTGCTGCCCATGGTCTCACATCCTGGCCATGGGGAAAACGGTCACAGAATAGGCGCCAGCAGGCGTACCGCCCGGCAACACAGGCGAAACAGCAACGATCGATCGCGGTAGTCCCGTGCCGTCATCAGGCGGCAGTTTTGCAGGTCGTCGGCCAACATCTGCGCGACTGCCTGTACGAATTGGGGCGCCGTGGACAGGGCGGTGATCTCGAAGTTCAGCCGCAGGGATCGGTTGTCCAGATTGGCGGTGCCGATGGCGGCGTAACGGTGGTCCACCAGCACCACCTTCTGGTGCATGAAGCCGGGCTGGTACCGGTAGATACCGATGCCGGCCCGGCTGGCCTGGACCAGGTAGGAGTAGGCCGCCAGCCGGACCAGTCGGCTGTCGGATTTCTCCGGAATCAGGATACGCACATCCACCCCACGCAGGGCCGCGAGCTGAAGGGCGTTGATGATCTGGATGTCGGGAACGAAGTAGGGGGAGGCGATCCAGATCCGCTCGCGGGCGTTGTTGATGCAGTTCAGGAAGAACAGGGTACAGGTCTCGTGGGGATCGGCCGGACCGGTGGGCAGAATCAGCGCCTCCTGGTCGCCTCCTTGCGCCTTCTTGGGCGACCAATCCAGGATTGGGGTCTCGTTGCAGGCCCAGTTCCAGTCTTCCAGCCAGGCCAGCTGCAGACCCAGGACCGCAGGCCCTTCGATGCGGCAATGGGTGTCCCGCCAGGGCTCCTGATCAATGGCCCGGCCGAGGTATTCGTCCCCCAGGTTGATGCCGCCCACGAAACCGATGCTGCCGTCGCACACCAGCAGTTTGCGATGATTGCGGAAATTGATCTGGAACCGACGTCGACGAATGTTGCCGTCGCCGAACGAGGCAATCCGTGCGCCGGCGGCACTCAGTTCGTCGAGGTAGTTACGGGGCAGCCAGACACTGCCGATGTCGTCGTATAGGAACCAGACCCGGACCCCTTCGCCAAGCTTGCGTTTGAGAATGGTCTTGATGCGCTGGCCGACCCGGTCGGAGCGGATGATGTAGAACTCCAGCAGGATATAGTGGCGGGCGGCCTCCATGGCCTCAAACAGCGCCTGAAACGTGGCCTCGCCATCCCTCAGTACCGTGCAGCGGTTGCCGCCGGTGAACGGCTGTCGGGCGAGCCGGCACAACACCTGCAGGTCCGGGTCGGCGTGGGCCTGGTCCGGGGCCACCAGTGCGGCGGTCTGCTGTTCGAAGCGACTGAGCAGGGGTTGCAGCGCCTTGTCCTCCAGGCGCCGGGCCCGGACGTAGCCGGAGAACCGGTTGCGGCCGAAAAACAGGAACAGGGGCACCGACAGGTAGGGCAGGCCCAGGAGCGCGATGATCCAGGCAATGGCGCCCTGGGCGGTGCGATAGGTCAGCAGAATGCGATAGACGCACAGCAACGCCGCGGCATACAGGGAGGCGACCACGAACGCGATGAATGACAGCCCCTCGGTCACCGCCGGTCGTCCTGATGCTGATGCTGGGCGCGAAACTGGGCCGGAGCCATACCAGTCCAGCGCTTGAAGGCGCGGCTGAAGGCGCTGAGCTCGGAAAATCCGAGCAGGAACGCGATTTCGCCCAGGGAAAACTGGTTGGCGGCGACGTAGCGCAATGCCTTGCCCTTGCGGACCTGTTCCACCAGATCGTGGAAGCTGACCCCCTCGCGTTTCAGGCGCCGGTAGAGCGTCTGGCGGCTCATGTGGCACTGCTGGGCGAGGGTGTCGGCGTTGACCCGGTCGGTGGCCATTTGATGGGCCACCAGGCGGCGGACCTTGCGGCTGAAGCTGCGCTGGGGTTGCCAGCGGGCCAGGATGGTATTGACCTGTTTGAGCACCGCGGAATAGATGTAGGGGTTGCGCCGTGGAATCGGCCGGCCCAGGTGGCGGCTGCTGAAACCCACCCGGGTGGTGGTGGCGCCAAACAGCACCTCGCCGCCGAACAGGCGCCGGTATTCCGCGGCGTAGCTGGGTTGTGGATGAGCCAGCTCGATCCACTCCACCGCAAAGTCGGGAAAGATGAAGTGTCGGGTGCGGGTGATGGCGGAGGCCAGGGTGCGGTCCATGTCCTGCCGGCAGTAATGGGACGCGGTGTCCGGTTGCCAGCACAGGATCGCCTGGTCTTCGGTTTGCTCGAAACTGAGGGCGATGGACTCGTTGATCAGCCGGTGTAGGCGGACGTACTGGCTGACGGCATCGCCCAGGGTGTCACAGTTGAAAAACACATGGCCGACCAGACCCATGCTCTCCGGGTCCACGGTTTCCCCGGCGTGCAGTCCCACCGCCGGATCGCCGGTCAGTTGCTCGGCAAAGTCCCACAAGCGGTAGTAGGCGTCGGCCGACACGCGCTGATCCGGGCCGTGGAGCTGGCTCAGCGACACCCTCAGCAACTGTTCCAGCGGGGCCGGGTCGTCCTGGCCCTGGCGTTGCAGGTAATGCACCAGCGCCAGCGCGCTGGAGGCGGCCACCAGCGGCGTTGCGCTCAGGGTTTGCTCGTCCTTCGTATCCACCGTCACGGGTCCTGCCAAAGCGGGTCTGCTCCGAAATGTTGTTACGAAATGTCAAGTGTCTGGGACAGCCTGTCAAGGGTTTGTCATCGTTTTAACGATAGCATTAGACCACCGATTAGAGACACTGCAGTGCACAATCAACAACGAGGAGGTGGTCTGTATGGAAAACACAATTTTTGTTCCCCATAACGAAATGGAACGTGCGAACTGTCGGGCACTGGAAGAGTACCTGAACAGCATGTTCTTCTGCTAGGTAGCCGGTTAGACCGGAAAAGGCCGAGTGATCGGCCTTTTTTATTTGCGTATTTATCGTCCCCGGGGGCTCAGTCCACGGAGACCACCGGAGCCAGTGGCTGGATGCGCAGGCGTAACTTCTCGCTGCGTTCGAGTATGCCCTCGATACGGTCGAGCTGTGCCTGCAACTGGTCGGATTTCCTGGCGCTACTGGCGGCGAAGTCGAACTGCAGGCCGGCGACCTGTTGATCCTGCCCGCTCTGGCGCAGGTTGCGTACCGTCGCGATTACTTTGTCCAGATTCAGGACGCCGGCTTCCATCGACAGCTGAGCCCGAAGTTCCACGGCATCCCCTTCCTTGAGTTCATCCTGGCCATTCACCACCATTGACAGGCCCTGGCGGGTGAAGTCGAAGCCGAAGCCGGCGGCGGGACGGAACCTGCCAAACAGGCCCTTCCGTGGTCGCCACTCCAGGGCTAGGTTGGCGGCGGGCATTCTGCGGAGTTTGCGGCGGTCCGGTTGCTGTGAGTTCGCCATGGTGCGCTTCCTTGTGTCGGGGCCGGTTTGCAGAAATTGTGTGATCTTGGCGTTCGGCTCGGTTGCTAATCGGTGCTGCTGTTCGGAGTTGCGGGTATTCAGTGATAATGTAGCCTGCAACGCGCACGGCTGTGCGCGATGGACGCCACAAAATCAGTAAGTCATGGCGCGCTGGCTAAGGTTGGTTGGCGTTGCCTGTGGCCCCCATTGATTGAGGTCCGCCCACAGATTAAGGACAACGAAGAGGAGTAGGCATGAAGGTCCGTTTGAATCATCGCATCACCGGGACAGGGCGTCCGCTTATCCTGCTCCATGGCCTGTTCGGCTCAATGGAAAATCTCGCTGGTGTGTCGCAGCGGCTTCAGGACCATTTCCAGATTCACGGACTTGATCAGCGTAACCACGGCCGTTCGCCCCATACCGACACCATGGATTACCCCGCGATGGCGGACGATGTCATCGGCTACATGGACGAGCAGGGGCTGGCGCAGGCATGCCTGCTGGGGCATTCCATGGGTGGCAAGGTGGCCATGCAGGTGGCGCTGCGTGCGCCAGAACGGGTCGAACGGTTGGTGGTGGCGGATATTGCACCGGTGGCCTATCAACCCCGCCATGACGCCATTCTGGAAGGGTTGAGTCAGCTCGACCTGACTCGGATCACGTCCCGGCAGCAGGCCGACGAGGCCCTCGCGGCGTATGTGCCGACCGCAGCGATTCGCAGTTTCCTGCTCAAGAACCTGCAACGGATTCCGGAGCCCGAGCGCAGCGGTGATGCGGTGTTTCGCTGGCGCCTGAACCTGCCGGTGATTCAGCAATGTTACAACCGGCTGGCGGCGGCGCCGGAAGCGACTCAGCCTTACCCGGGCCCGGTGCTGTTTCTCAAGGGAGAAGACTCCGCCTATATCCAGGCGAAGCACCGGGACGAAGTGGCCCGGCTGTTTCCCAATGCCCGCCTGAAAGTCATCACTGGTACCGACCATTGGCTGCACGCCGAGAAGCCGGATACCTTTGCCGCCCTGTGTCGCCAGTTTCTGGCAGAGTGAGTCGCCAGCGGATGCTCAGGCGCGGGCTTCGCCATCGCCAGCGGATGCTCAGGCGCGGGCTTCGCCATCGCCAGCGCGGTGCAGTTTGCGGAGCTTATGGTCAAAAAACGTTTTGGCGCTGTAGGTCACCCCGCCGAGAACCAGCAGTGCGGCCAGGGTGAACAGCGGAGAGGCGAGTTCGTGCAGCATGGACGGCTTCCCAAAAGGTGTGTTCGCGGCGCGGTCAGAAAATGAGCAGTGACTATACGTGAGAGCCCACGCCCCTGCAATGGCAGCGCCAGCCGCCGCTATTGCAGGGGTGTACCTGCGCAATCAAGCTAAGGGATTGGAAAATATTATGAAATGGCTATTGATGGGTGTGCTTGTGGTGTTCCTGCTGCTGGGCGGCTTCCTGCTCTCGCCGTCGCCGGTGGACAGCCAGGCCTGGGCACCGCCGCCACCGCCGGACATGATCGGTCCGCTCTCCGCCAACCAGCACCTGCAACTGGCGGATCTGTTGGCCAAGGGCCAGGTGTACGGACCGGAAGATACCGCCGTCGATGGCCAGGGCCGCGTCTATGCGGGCACCCAGGATGGCAAGATAGTCCGGGTGTGGCCGGACGGTCGGGTCGAGGATTGGCTGGAGACCGGAGGGCGGCCCCTGGGGATGGTGTTTGACCGCGACGGCCACCTGATTGTGGCCGATGCCTGGAAGGGGTTGCTGGCGGTCTCACCCGCTGGTGAGATCCGCGTGCTGAGCCGGGAGGCGGAAGGGCTGCCATTCCGCTTCACCGACGACGTCGACATCGCCCCGGACGGTCGTATTTACTTCACCGATGCCAGCTCCCGCTTCGACCAGCCGGATTACAAGCTGGACCTGCTGGAGATGCGCCCCCATGGCCGCCTGCTGCGCTACGATCCCGCCACCGGAAAAACCGAGGTGCTGCTGGGCAACCTGCATTTCGCCAACGGTGTGGCGGTGTCTCCCGATGGCAGCTATGTGCTGGTCAACGAAACCTGGAAGTACCGTATCCTCAAGTACTGGATCGGAGGCCGGGAGCCCGGTCGCGCCGAGGTGTTTGCCGACAATTTGCCGGGCTTCCCCGATAACCTGGCGGTGGACCATCGCGGCCGTTACTGGGTTGCCTTCCCCTCGCTGCGCAACGAGCAGATTGACACCCTGCACCTGCACCCCTGGTTGAAGGATCTGGTGGCGAAGTTGCCGGACGGACTGCAACCGAAACCGGACGCCTATGGCCTGGTGGTGGCACTGGACGACCAGGGCGCGGTCATCACCAGTCTCCACGACACCAGGGGCAGCCATCTGCAGGAGATCACCTCGGTGAATCCCAGCGGCGGCTATCTATACTTTGGTTCACTTCACAACGACCGTATCGGTCGGTTAGCGTTGCAGTCCATTCCTGGGCTTGGAGACATGAGCGAATGATGCAGCTGGCGGACATTGACTGGGATCTGCCGGATCCGTACACCCTGACCATCGACGTGACCCCGGACGATACCGACCGCTTGGGACATGCCAACAACGTGGTCTATGTGCGCTGGCTGGAAGAGATCAGCTGGGCCCACATCGAGAGTCTGGGCATGACCTGGGAGCGTCACCAGGCGACCGGCAAGGCCATGGCCATCACCCGCACCGAAATCGATTATCTGGCCTCCGCCAATGCCGGTGACCGGCTCATACTCGCCACCTGGCTGACGGACTTCGACGGCCGCTTCCGGTCCGCCCGCCAGTTCCAGCTGGTCCGCGCCAGCGACGGCAAGACCCTGGTGCGGGCCATGTCCAGCCACGCCTGTGTCGACCTCAAGAGCCAGCGGCCGACGCGGATCCCCGCGGAGTATGGCGAGATCTTGGGGGGAGCCCTGGTGGCTGGTGGCAAAGGCCTGACCTCGCTGCGCCAGAGTGACTGACGGCGAAGGCGGAAATATCTGCTAGGCTGGAAAGTGGAGTGCCCTCGGACTGCGAGTAAAGGGGAGAGCGCGATGGAGAACCCGGCCGTGCAATCGGATACTGGCGCGATGCTGCGCATCGTTTATGAGCGGTTTGGCGACGCCGACCAGCTGAAGCTGGAGGAAATCGAGGTGCCGAGGCCTGGCCCCGGTCAGGTCTGTATCCGGGTCGCTGGCGCCGGGGTGAATCCCATTGACTGGAAGACCCGCAAGGGCCTGGGTTTCGCCGCCCGTCAGATCGAAGCGCGTCTGCCGTGGACGCCGGGCTACGATATGGCCGGTGAAGTGGTGGTGGTGGGCGATCAGGTGCGAACCCTGGCGCCCGGGGACCGGGTCATGGGCATGGTGGGCTTTCCCTCCGTGGGTGGCGGCTACGCCCAGTACCTGCTGGCCCAGGCCGATGAGGTGGCCATTGTCCCGGAGGAACTGGATCTGGTCACCGCCGGCGCGGTGCCGCTGGCGGCGCTGACCGCCTGGCAGGCACTGTTTGAGGTGGCCGAGCTGGAACCGGGACAGAAAATCCTGATTCACGCCGGTGCCGGCGGGGTCGGCCATTTTGCCATTCAGTTTGCCCTGGTCCGTGGCGCTCACGTGATTACCACCGCCTCGGCACGACACAAGGACTTCCTGGACGGTCTGGGGGTGCATGAGGTCATCGATTACACCAAAACCGACGTGGTGGACGAGTGCTACGGCCTGGACGTGGTGCTAGACCTGGTGGGGGGCGACACCGGTCGCCGCTCGCTGCATACCCTCAGTGAACACGGCGTGCTGGTCACCATTCCCACGGTGACGGCGGACGACATCATCTCCGCCGCCGAAGCCATGGGGTTGCGAGCCCATGGCATGACGGTGCGGCCGGAAGTCTTCCATCTGGAGGAAATTGCCGAACTCATTGAAGACGGCGACGTCAAGGTACACCTTCAGCGGGTGTTTCCGCTGGCGGCCGCGGCGGACGCCCATCGCATGCTCGAGGATGGCCACGTCCAGGGCAAACTGGTGCTTGACTGCCGGGCCGGCTAGGCCCTTCCCGATGGCTTCATCCCGCTGGCGGGCGGTGGGAGTCCCGAGCGGGCACTACCCGGCTGCTTCCGACTGGCTATTGGTTTCCTTTTCCTTGCGTTCCTTTGGCGGCTGCGGCGGCACCAGACTGATCAGAATCCAGCCTTTCTCCGGTTGCAATTCGGTGGCGGTGGTGACCGGTCGCAGCCGCTCCCGGGCGTCGATCACAAACAGCAGGATGGCCTGAAACTCGTATTGTTCCTGATACGCCTGGAACGAGAAGGCGTCGCTCAGGTGGGTGGTTTTCACCGTATAGCCCCGGCTCACCAGACTGGCCAGCTTGGCGTAGCTGACGTCGCCGAACAGCCCCCGGGTGCGCTGGATTTTCTCGGCGGTCTGGTGACGGGCCTGCTGATCCTGGTCGCCCTCCGACAAGCTGTAGACGCTGCCTTTGCCGAACCAGTCGAGGAAGTGATAGGTCGCCAGGGAATTCATATGCTTGTAGGGCGAAATGACCAGCAGGTTGCCCAGGCCGGTGAAGTCCAGGTGGTTACTGGCATGCTCCGACACCGGATTGCCGAAATACACCTGCAGATTGTCCATCCGGGCCTGGCGGACGTTTTCCCAGTTGGTGTCGGTCAGCATCACCGGTACCTCGTGTTTCTGCAGCGCCTGGCCAATCTGCCTGGCGACCTGATTGGCCCCCAGGATCAGGAAGCCGTGGTTGGCCGGTTCCGCCACTCGCAGCAGCTGGGCCACCGGGCGAGCGGTGAGGCTTTGCACGGTCACCGTGGCGATGATCACCATGAACACCAGCGGCACCAGGGTTTCGGCACTGTCATAGCCCAGCTTCTGCAACTGGAAGGCAAACAGCGCGGACACCGCCGCGGCGACGATGCCGCGGGGGGCGATCCAGCTCAGGAACAGTTTTTCGCGCCAGTTCAGATTGGTGCCGATGGCGGCAAGGAAGATGCTGAGCGGCCGGGCGACCAGCATCAGGACCGCCAGCACCACCGCCAGTCCCCAGCCCAGATCGGCAATGGAGGCGAACTCGATGCGCGCGGCCAGGATGATGAACAGGGCGGAAATCAGCAATACGCTGAGGGATTCCTTGAACTCCAGAAT
>JBFHLR010000020.1:0-26549 GCA_041594735.1 Marinobacter sp. | reverse complement strand
TGAAGGCGCCGAAGGCACCCTGGCCTGTGTCCAGAAACGGCCACCAGCCTGGGCGCAAGCCAGGCCGGCAGATGATCACTGAGGACTCGCCATGCTGAAGAAACTGTTAGTTGCCAACCGGGGCGAGATCGCGGTCCGGGTGATTCGGACCGCTCGATCACTGGGCTATCGCACTGTGGCGGTGTATTCCGATGCGGACGCCAACGCCCTGCACGTTGAGGAAGCCGACGAGGCGGTACGGATCGGGCCTGCCCAGGTGGCCGCCTCCTACCTCAACGCCGACGCCATCCTCGACGCCGCCCATAAAACCGGCGCCGACTGCGTCCACCCCGGCTATGGTTTCCTGTCGGAAAACGCCGGCTTTGCCACCGCCTGCGCCGATGCCGGCCTGGTGTTTGTGGGACCACCCGCGGCCGCCATCGAGCTGATGGGCAGCAAGCGTCGCTCCAAAATCGCCATGCAGGAGGCCGGCGTGCCGGTGGTGCCCGGCTTTGAGGGCGACAACGCCAGTGACGAGCAGCTGATCATCGCCGCCAAGGACATCGGTTACCCGTTGATGATCAAGGCCTCCGCCGGCGGCGGTGGCCGCGGCATGCGGCTGGTCCATGACGAAGGCGCCCTGGCCGACAACATCGCCCGGGCCCGCTCGGAAGCCAAACAGGCGTTTGGCGATGACGAACTGATCCTGGAAAAAGCGGTGATGGAGCCCCGTCACATCGAAATTCAGGTGTTCGCCGATAATCACGGCCGGGCGGTCTACCTGGGGGAACGGGACTGCTCCATCCAGCGCCGTCACCAGAAAGTGGTGGAAGAGGCACCCTCGCCCTTTGTCACCCCGGAGCTACGCCAGGCCATGGGCGAGGCCGCGGTCAAGGCCGCCCTGGCCTGCAATTACCGGGGCGCCGGCACGGTCGAGTTTCTGGTGGACCAGGAGCGCAACTTCTACTTCCTGGAGATGAACACCCGTCTCCAGGTGGAGCACCCGGTCACCGAACTGATCACCGGCCAGGATCTGGTGGCCTGGCAGCTTGCCGTCGCCGAAGGCGAGCCGTTGCCCTTGCAACAGGATCAGATCCGGCTCAACGGCCATGCCATTGAGGTGCGCCTGTACGCGGAGGATCCGGCCAGCGGGTTCACCCCGCAGACTGGTCGACTGGAGCGGTTCGCACCGGCACTGGGCGATGGCATCCGCATCGACAGTGGCATCCGTACCGGTGACACCGTCACGCCCCACTACGACCCCATGCTGGCCAAGGTGATCGCCTGGGGCAGCACCCGCGCCGAGGCCAGACGCCGCCTGCTGCGGGCGCTGGAAGACACCCAGGTCAACGGTGTGGTCACCAACCGCTATTTCCTCGGCCGAGTGATTGGCCATGACGTCTTCGGCGCCGGCGAGGCCACCACCGCCTTCCTGGAACAGCATTTCGCCGACGATCCATCCATGCAATCAGCCGCCGTTTCGTTACGGGAACTGGCACTGGCCGCGGCGGTGCTGAGCCACGATCACGGCCACACCGAGGGCTGGAGCAACGCCCTGGCCACGGTGATCCCGCTGGGACTGGGCAGCGACCAGGGTACCCACGAACTGCTGCTGCAACGTCTTAAAAACTCGCTGCGGGTGCGCCTCGGCGACGACCAAATTGAGCTGGCGGGCCTCCAGATCGGAGAGGGCCAGCTATGCTATATCGACAATGGGGTTCGTCATCGTTGCCAATATCAGCACTGCGGCGATCACCTATATTTACAGCTGTCTGGACAGTCGGTGCGGTTTACCGACCGGACGCACCAGCCTCCCGAAGTGGACAGCCTGACCGGCACCGGCAAGGTTCTGGCCACCATGGACGGCGCCATCATCGACGTACTGGTTGAGGAAGGTCAACCGGTGCGACAGGGCGATGTGCTGGTTATCCTGGAGGCCATGAAGATGGAGCATCCGGTCAAAGCGGATCGGAATGGCCGGGTCTGTGGCGTCCATACCGCACAAGGTGACCAGGTCCGAAGGCAGCAGCTGTTGGTGGAAGTCGAACCCGAACTCACAACACCCGAAGTGGATGCTGCCAAGGAGACCGAACAATGAGCCGACTCACCGATCGTACTGTGTTTATTACCGGGGGCAGTCGCGGGATTGGCCGCGCCATTGCACTGGCCTGCGCCCGCGAAGGCGCCCGGATTGTCATCGCCGCCAAGTCAGACACCCCCCACCCCAAGCTGCCCGGCACCATTCATACGGTGGCCGACGAGATTCGGCAGCTGGGTGGCGAAGCCTTGCCGCTGGTGCTGGACGTCCGTGACGAAGGCATGGTGAAAACCCGCATCGACGAAGCCGCCGAGCACTTCGGTGGCATCGACATGCTGATCAACAACGCCGGTGCCATTCGGCTGCAAGGGGTCGAAAACCTCAAGGTCAGCCGTTACGACCTGATGCATCAGGTCAACGCCCGCGCGGTGTTCGCCTGCAGTCAGGCCGCGCTGCCCTGGCTCAAGCAGTCGCCACAGGCCCATGTGCTTAGCCTGTCGCCACCGCTGAACCTGAATCCAAAGTGGTTCGCTCAATATGGGCCCTACACCACCACGAAGTACGCGATGACCATGCTCACCATGGGCATGGCCGAAGAATTCCGGCGCTTCGGCATCAGCGTCAACGCGCTGTGGCCGAAAACGCTGATTGCCACCGCCGCCATCGAGTTCGAGGTGGGCGGCAAGGCAATGATGGAGCAAGGACGCAAACCGGACATCATGGCCGATGCTGCAGTCAACATTCTCAGCCGCAGCGACCAGTCCCTGACCGGGCAGGCGCTGATCGATGAGGAGGTGTTGAGGCAGGCGGGGGTAACGGAGTTCGACCATTACCGCTACGCCCAGACCGACAAGCCGCTGCTGCCGGACCTGTTTCTCGACTGAGCCCCGGGCAAGACGTTTCCGTGGGCTTGGCAAATTCACGATACGCGAATTGCACGCACCCAAACGGATAACCGAATGACCGATAAAACCGTTACCGCAACCGATCTGGTCCGCAGTCTGCCCGGCATACTGCGGCGCATTCCTTCCATTGCCAAGGGCTTCTACTACTACTCGGTGAAAGACGAGCAGAAGGCGTTGACCCTTGGCACCCTGATCGAACAGAACGCGGAAAAATTTGGCAGCCGTAACGCCATCCTGTACGAAGATCGCACCCTCAGCTGGCACGATTTCAATGCCTGGGCGAATCGCTACGCCCATTATTTCCGGTCCCAGGGGCTGCAGAAAGGCGACGCCATCGCCGTGTTCCTGGAAAACCGGCCCGAGCTGCTGGCGGTGGTCGCCGGCGCCGCCAAGATCGGCATTGCCTGCGCCATGCTCAACACCTCCCAGAAGGGCAAGGTGCTGGAACACAGCATCAACCTGATTCAACCCAAGCTGGTGGTGGTCGGCGAAGAGCTGACCGAATCCTTTGACGGCATCAAAGACCGGCTGGAGCTCCAGCACGAACGGCCGTTCCTGTTCCTAGCCGATGCCAATACCCTGAATGTGTTCGGTGACACTCCGGCGGGCTATATCAACCTGGCGGAACAAGTCAGCGCCTACAAAGGCGTCAACCCGGTGGTCGTCAACCCGCCCACCCTGGGCGACACCGCCATCTACCTGTTCACCTCCGGCACCACCGGCCTGCCGAAGGCCGCCCCCGGTTCCCACCGCAAGTTCATCAAGGCCTATGGCGGCTTTGGCCTGATGTCCCTGAGCATGGAGCCGGAAGACGTCCTGTACTGCACCCTGCCGCTGTACCACGGCACCGCCCTGCTGGTGTGCTGGGGCTCGGTCATTGCCGGGGGGTCCGCCATCGCCCTGCGCCGTAAATTCTCCGCCAGCGCGTTCTGGGACGATGTCCGCCGCTACAACGCCACCACCTTCGGCTACGTCGGCGAGCTTTGTCGTTACCTGCTGAACCAGCCCGCCAGCGCCCAGGACCGCAACCACAACCTGACCAAGATGATTGGCAACGGCCTGCGGCCGTCGATCTGGAAACCCTTCAAGGATCGTTTCGGCATCGAAACCGTGGCCGAGCTGTACGCCTCCAGCGAGGGCAACATCGGCTTCAGCAACTTCTTCAACATGGACAACACCGTGGGCTTCTCCACCGCGCCCTACAAGCTGGTGAAGTTCCACGAAGGCACCCGCGACCCCATTCGCAACGCCAGGGGCTTCATGGAAGAGGTGAACGCCGGCGAGCCGGGCCTGCTGCTGGGTGAAATCACCAAGAAATGGTCCTTCGAGGGTTACACCCAGAAGGAGGCCACCGAAAAGTCCATCCTGCGGGATGCCTTCAAGAAAGGCGACCAGTGGTTCAATACCGGCGACGTGCTGCGGGAGATCGGCTTCCGCCACCTGCAGTTCGTGGACCGCATGGGCGACACCTTCCGCTGGAAGGGGGAGAACGTTTCCACCACCGAGGTGGAAAACATCATCGACGGCTCCGGGCTGGTGGAAGAAGCCATCGGCTACGGTGTCGAGATCCCCAACACCAACGGCAAGGCCGGCATGGTGACGCTGGTTCCACAGCAGGGCAAGGCCGGCTTCGATATCCAGGCGCTGTTCCGCTACCTGACCGACAACCTGCCGCCCTATGCCATTCCCGTGTTCGTCCGGGTCACCGACGGTATCGAAAAGACCGGCACCTTCAAGTACCGCAAGGTGGATATCCAGAAAATGGCCTACGCCACCGCAAAAGCCGAGGACGATGTCTACGCCTGGCTGCCGAAGACCCAGGAGTACACCCTAGTGACGCCGGAACTGGAGAAAGACATCAACGAAGGTAAGGTGCGGTTCTGATCCCCTCCCGCCGTTGACTGAAACGGCCCCACTACCGGCGGCACCCTGGCTGTTGCCGGTAGTGGGGCCAATGAGTCAGTCTTCGTATTCGTCGTGCCGGCGATTCCAGGTGTAAGGCTCGGTCTGGGGCCAGCCTGCCGGTGAATCCTCCCAGCGCTCCTGACGGCCATAGGGCGTCAGATCCAGATAGCTCCAGTGACTGCCCAGGTACTCCACGCCCCGCGCACCAGTGTAGTAGGTACGGTAGATGTCGTCGCCGTCACGCAGGAACACGCTCGCGCCGTGCCGCTCCCCCTGGTTGGTGGTGGCGCCAAAATCGTAGTTGAAGTCGCTCCCGTAGGAGGAATACCAGGGAATCGGGTAGTTCCATCCCATCCGCGCCCGGTATTGCTGCAACTTTTCCAGGGGCGCCCGTGACACCATCACCAGCGTCGTGTCCCGGGCCTGCAGGTGGGCGGGGTGAGACATGGCATCGGCCACCCAGGAGCAACCGTCGCAGCCGGCCTCCCAATCCGGGGCAAACATGAAGTGATAGACAATGAGCTGACGGCAGCCCTCGAACAGCTCCAGCAAGCTCCTGGTACCCTCATCGCCCTGAAATGCATAGGCCTTGCCCACCTTCACCATCGGCAGCCGCCGCCGCTCGGCATTCAGGGCATCCCGGGCCCTGGTCAGTTCCTTTTCTTTAACCAGCAGTCGATCCATCGCCGCCTGCCACGCCTCCAGCGACACTATGTCCGGCAGTGGTTTTCCGGTTGTGGTCATGGTGCGCTCCTCCCTTGCAATCAACCCAAGCCTCCCATGTTACCTTGCAGCACCAACAGGCCGCAGTATCTGGCCGGCAACGTCTCGGAGTGAATGGTTACGAGTGCCCCCTCATGAAAACCTGGTTTGCATCGAGGCCCTCTGCTTCGCTATGGAATCGCTAAACTGCAACGATTTGCTTCTTGGGAACAAACAACCGGACGGTGCCTCCACCGCCCGGTTGTTTGTTGTTCAGCGTAGCCCGAAGGAGCAGAGCCAAGGGGGATCAGCGGCTACTCGGCAACCTTCAAGACGATTTTGCCCTTCGCCCTGCGTTCGGTCAGCGCGTTGAGGGCGTTGACGTAATCCTCGAATTCATAAACCTCACTCACTTTCGGGTCAATCTTGCCCTGCTCATACAGTGCCATCAATTCCATCATGTTGTTGGCGCTGGCTTCCGGTTCCATCCGGGTAAAGTTGCCCCAGAACACGCCGACCACCGAACAGCCCTTGAGCAGGGTCAGGTTGGCGGGGATTTTGGGAATGTCACCGGCGGCAAAGCCGATGATCAGGTGGCGGCCATTCCAGGCCATGGCCCGCAGCGCCTGCTCGGTAAAATCGCCCCCCACCGGATCGTAAATCACGTCCACACCTTTGCCGCCGGTCAGCTTCTTGACGGTATCCTTCAGCGGCTCCTCGGTGTAGTTGATCACCTCGTCCGCGCCGGCGGCCTTGGCCACCGCCAGTTTTTCCGCGCTGCTTGCCGCCGCTATGACCCGGGCGCCCATAGCCTTGCCCAGCTCCACCGTTGCCAGGCCAACGCCACCGCTGGCTCCCAGCACCAGCAGGGACTCTCCGGGCTGGATGTTGGCACGCTGCTTCAGCGCGTAGTAGGAGGTGCCGTAGACCATGGTGAAGGCCGCGGCCTTGTCGTCGCTCATGGTGGCGGGCACCGGTAACAGGTTGTCCTCCGCAACCACTATTTCCTCGGCAAAAGCCCCGAAGCCGGTCAGGCCGGCAACCCGGTCGCCCACTTTGAAGCCGGTCACCTTGTCGCCAACCGCAATGACCTCGCCTGACATTTCACCGCCCGGGGAAAACGGCATGGTGGGTTTGAACTGGTATTTGCCCTCAATGATCAGGGTATCGGGAAAGTTCAGACCCGCGGCCTTGACCCGCACCTTTACCCCACGCCCTTTGGCTTCCGGGCTCTTAACCTCTTCGATCACCAGAGTATCGGCGGGTCCGTACTCTTTGCATAGAATCGCGCGCATCGTGTCTCTTCCTGTTGGTTGTGTCCGTTAATTAGTTCGGAAGCTATCGGTCAACGCTAATCCCAGACCTGCCATGAATCAAATAAAACCCCCTCATGCCTCCCTATAAAAATGTCTAATATAAGTGCAATTACCCTTCTGCCTGAGGATGAATCAACCGCCAATTTTCGCTATGCTGCGCGCCCCGAAGTGGTGCCCTTTTCACTGAAGATTACCCGGAACCGACCGTCCATGTTTGACATCGTTTATGGCCTTGAAATGATTGGCATTGTTGCTTTTGCCATTTCAGGCATGATTGCCGCCCGCTCCAAAAACATGGACCCGGTGGGGGTCTTTACCATCGGCTTCATCACCGCACTGGGGGGCGGAACACTGCGGGATCTGATGATGGATAACCACCCGCTGTACTGGATCAAGCACCAGGAGCAGCCGGTGTTCATCCTGATCCTGGCCATTATTTTCAGCTACTGGCATCGCCTCGGGCGAATCAAGGAGTCCCGTATTGTGGTGCCCGATGCCATTGGCCTGGGCGTGTTCTCGATTCTGGGGGCCCAGTTGGCCCTTGATCTCGGCCACTCCTGGTTCATTGCCTCCCTCCTTGGGGTCATGACCGGCACCTTCGGCGGCGCATTGCGGGATACCCTGTGCAATGAGGTGCCCTTCATCTTCCGCAAGGACCAGGTCTATGCCTCCATTTCATTCGCCGGCTGCTGGGTCTATTTCCTGTGCCAGTGGCAGTTGGCGAGCGAAACCGCTGCGCTGACCATCGGGTTGATGTTCATCGTCATCACCCGACTGCTGGCCGTTCGCTTCGATATCCGCCTGCAACGGCCGCAGCACTGACCGTTCAGCGTCTAGCTCCCTGATCAACGCTTTCCTACTGGGGCCTTCCCTTACTTGGCCCCGGTAGTTCAAGCCGGTACCATTGCCATTTTTTTAACCACCCCGCCGCATTCAGGTGTGGTTACCGCTAACCACATCGCCCTGACCAGCCCCCAAAAGGCAGACTTCCCCAATGCTTGAACGACTGTTCCAACTCAAGGCCCACGGCACCACGGTTCGTAAAGAAATCGTCGCTGGCGTCACCACGTTCCTGACCATGGCATACATCATCGTGGTGAATCCCAGCATGCTACAGGGCACCGGCATGGATTTCGGTGCGGTGTTCGTGGCCACCTGCCTCGCCGCTGTCATTGGCACCCTGATCATGGGCCTCTGGGCCAATTACCCCATTGCCCTGGCCCCCGGCATGGGCCTGAACGCCTTCTTCTCCTTCACGGTGGTGGGCAGCATGGGCTACAGCTGGCAGGTCGCCCTGGGGGCGGTGTTCATATCCGGCCTGCTGTTTTTCCTGCTCAGCATCTTCCGGGTGCGGGAGTGGATCATTAACAGCATCCCGCTGTCGCTGCGCTTCGGCATTTCCGCGGGCATCGGCTTTTTCCTGGCGCTGATCGCCCTGAAAAACGCGGGGATTGTCACCGATCATCCCGCCACGCTGGTGGGGCTGGGTGACCTTAAGGCTACCGAAAGCCTGCTGTTCTTTGGCGGCTTCCTGCTGATCTGCGCCCTGGCTTACCGACAGGTAACCGGCGCCGTGATGATCGGCATTATTGCCGTCACGGGCACTGCCATGGGCCTGGGCATGGTGGAGTATCAGGGTTTCGTGTCCGCGCCTCCCAGCCTCACCCCTACCCTGGCGCAACTTGACATTGCCGGGGCCTTCGATGTGGCCATGGTCAGCGTGATCTTCGCCTTCCTGTTCGTGGATCTGTTCGACACCTCAGGCACCCTTATTGGCGCAGCGCAGCGCGGCAACCTGCTGGACAAGGACGGCAAACTGCCCCGCCTGGGCCGCGCCCTGATGAGTGATTCGGTCGCTACCATGTCCGGCGCCGCCCTCGGCACCTCCACCACCACCAGCTACATCGAGTCCACCGCGGGCATTGCCGCCGGCGGCCGAACCGGGCTCACCGCGGTGGTTGTGGCCGCCCTGTTCCTGGCCTGCCTGTTGTTGTCACCCATTGCCAGCATAATCCCGGCCTACGCCACCGCACCGGCCTTGCTGTATGTAGCGGTGCTGATGGCCGGAGGCCTCAAGCTGATCGACTGGGACGACCTCACCGAAGCGGCACCCGCGGTGGTGACCGCCATCATGATGCCCCTCACCTTCTCCATCGCCAACGGTATTGCCCTTGGTTTCATCACCTATGCTTTACTGAAAGCCCTGAGCGGTCGCTGGGCCCAGCTCAGTGCCAGCGTGAGTGTTATCGCCGCGGTATTTATACTCAAATTCATCTTCCTGGACGCAGCCTGATCGGATTCGCTATGGACTATTTCGCTGACAGCATCAAGAAAACCATCCGCACGGTGCCAGACTGGCCAAAGCCCGGCGTGAACTTTCGTGATATCACCACGGTCCTGCAGGACCGTACCGCGTTCCGCAAGCTGATCGACGCCTTCGTGCACCGCTATCACGGCCAGGACATCGACGCCATTGCGGCGGTGGACGCCCGTGGTTTCATCATCGGCTCGGCCCTGGCCTACGAGATCAATGCCGGACTGGTACTGGTTCGAAAGAAGGGAAAACTGCCCTTCGACACCCTGGTGGAAGACTTCGAACTGGAATACGGCACCGCCTCGGTGGAGCTGCATAAAGACGCCTTCCGCCCCGGCGACCGGGTTGTGCTGGTGGACGACCTGATCGCCACCGGCGGCACCATGCTGGCCGCAGCAAGCCTGATCCGAAGGATCGGCGCCGACATCGTGGAGGCGGCGGCGATGATCGACCTGCCGGATCTGGGCGGCTCACAAAAACTGCGGGACCAAGGGTTACAGGTTTATACTGTGTGCTCGTTTGACGGCGACTAAGGAGTGCAGCCATGACTGACTACCAACACCACTGGAAGGATGGCAGTCCAATCCACCTGCCATTGGGTAAGATTGTCTGTATTGGCCGCAATTATGCCGAGCACGCCCGGGAACTGAACAACCCGGTTCCGGATGAGCCGCTGCTGTTCATCAAACCCGCCACGTCGGCCATGCACATCACCCGCCCCCTTGACCCTCCCCGGAACCGGGGCTCGGTGCACTTTGAAACCGAACTGGCGGTACTGATCGGACGGCCGCTGAGCAACGCCTCGGAAGCAGAGGCCCGGGACGCCATTCTCGGCTACGGCCTGGCCCTGGACCTGACCCTGCGGGACGTTCAATCCCAGTTGAAGGAAAACGGCCATCCCTGGGAACGCGCCAAAGCCTTCGATGGTGCCTGCCCGCTGTCACCCTTTGTGGCTTCGGAAGCCCTGGCAAAGGACCACCTGACCTTCACCCTCGACATCAACGGTCAGCGTCGCCAAACTGGCGATACCCGCAATATGCTGACGCCAACCCTGGCACTGATCAGCCACATCAGCCAACACTTCTCACTGTTACCAGGCGATGTGGTATTGACCGGGACGCCAGCCGGGGTGGGTGAACTGGAATCCGGGCAAGTGCTGTCACTGGAACTGGAAGACACGCTGTTTGTCGAAACGACCGTCGTCTGATCCCTGTCACCCTGTTGTCTCCAACGAGCGTGTTAACTCCAGCCAATCAGTCAGGACACCCTTAGCAACCATGGCCAAAAAACCGGTTACGTCCCGCAGCGGACGCTTCTTTAAATTGGCGGGCATGACTGCCTCTGTTGCCGGTCAATACGCCGGCCAGCGGGCCCGCCGGCTGTTTTCCGGTGAACTGGATGAACAGGCTCGCAGCGAGGGCTATAGCCGGATGGCGGATCAGATCGCCAATACCCTGGGGGAGATGAAGGGAGCGGTGATGAAAGTTGGCCAGATTGCCTCCCAAACCCAGGACTTCCTGCCCAAGGAATTCTCCGACGCCCTCCAGCGGCTCCAGAAAGAAGCGCCCCCCATGCCCTTTGAGGTCATTGTCGGGCAGATTGAATCCGAACTCGGAAAACCGGCGGGCGAGCTATTCGAGTACCTGCAGGAGACGCCCTATGCCGCCGCCTCCATCGGCCAGGTTCACCGCGCCCGTCTGCACGATGGCCGCGATGTCATCGTAAAGGTGCAGTACCCGGGCGTGGATGAATCCTGCGATTCCGACCTCAAGCAGCTGCGGCTTGCCCTCAAACTCGGCGGTTTGCTGAAGATGCCAAAGGAAAGCGTCGACCAGCTGTTTGCCGAGATTCGCGAGCGCCTGAAGGAAGAGCTGGACTACGACAACGAAGCCCGCAACATCCGCCTGTTTCGGGAGTTCCATGAGAAAGATCCCTGGGTCATTATCCCCGAGGTGGTCGACAGCCATTCCAGCCGTCGGGTACTGACCCTGGAATTGGTGGAAGGCGATCACGTCAACGAGGTGACGCCGGAACGATACGGCCAGGAGACCATCAACGACATCGGCCACCGGATCTTCACCACCATGGCGGACCAGCTGTTCCGGTTCCAGTGCATCCACGGCGATCCCCATGCCGGCAACTTCGCCTATCGGCCCGATGGCACCATCATCCTGTACGATTTCGGTTGCGTGAAGAAGCTCAAACCCGAGATCGTCGAGTCCTATCGCAAGGCGCTGGTTGCCGCCCTGCACGAAGACTACCAGGCGCTGGACCGCCACCTGATCGACCTGGGCGCCCGGGTGGAATCCAAGCCGGCCATCGATGAGGCCTACTACGCCATGTGGCGGGACATTCTGATTCGGCCCTTTGACAGCCAGGGCCCCTACGATTTTGCGGAATCGAACATCCACAAGGACGTTGCCGCCAAGACCAGCACGGTGTTCAAGTATCTGGACTATTTCCGGCCACCGGTGGAAAGCATCTTCATTGACCGGATGATTGCCGGGCATTACTGGATGCTGAAGCGGCTGGGGGTACAGGCGGCGTTTCGGTCGGAGTTGGAGAAGTATTTGGAGGGCGCTGGCTGATCGCGCCCAGCCTGAGGGTTTTGTGGATGTGGCCGGTGGTCTTCGCCACAGTTCGTCAATACCGGCACAATAATTGATGCGGTTCGCGTTGCTCACCAGCATCCTACATGACCTGCCGGTTTCAGGCCCGCATGCAGTCGGGGCCCTCGGGAGGGGGAGCCTTGCGGAGCAGGGGCATGGATGCCCCGGTAGCATTGCAGGTACAGGACGTACCTTCAATGCGGTGGAGTGTGGCTCCCCCTCCCGAGGGCTTTCACCAAGACCTAAATCTTAGCTAGACTAGCGACCCACTCCGCAACACCCTCGCAAGCGCCTTTCCGGATTATCCTGGCTCGCGTCACGCTGGGCAGCTCACCCGGATCAATCACCGTCACCGGCACGTCGAAGTCCACCTCATGGACCAATCCGGCGGCGGGATAGACCTGCAACGAGGTACCCACGATCAGCAGTTGATCGGCGGTACGAGCCACATCCGCCGCCACCTCGATCATTGGCACCAACTCGCCAAACCACACAATATGCGGGCGCAGCTGACTGCCGTGCTCACAGGTATCCCCCAGCTGGATGGGCTGGTAGCCGATGTCGTAGATGTCCTCCGGATAACGGGTACTGCGAGCCTTGGTCAGTTCGCCGTGCAGGTGGATCACCTCGCTGGAGCCGGCCCGTTCGTGCAGGTCGTCGACATTCTGGGTGATGATGGAGACTCGATAAGCCGCCTCCAGTTGCGCCAGCAACCGGTGGGCCCGGTTGGGCTGTGCACCTTCCAGCTGCCGGCGGCGATCATTGTAGAAGCGCAACACCAGTTCCGGGTTGCGCGCAAAGGCTTCGGGTGTAGCCACATCGTAGACGCTGTGTTCCTCCCACAGCCCACCGTTGTCACGGAAGGTGGAGAGGCCACTCTCGGCGCTGATACCCGCACCGGTCAGGACGACGATGTGTGGTTTCATCAGTCGAAGATTTTGCCAGGGTTCATCACGCCATTCGGGTCGAACACCTGCTTGATGCCGCGCAGGTAGGCGATTTCAGCCTCACTACGGGTGTAATGCAGGTAGGGCTTCTTGGTCATGCCGACGCCGTGTTCGGCGGATACGCTACCCTGGTGACGCTCAACGATTTCGAACACCCATTTGTTGACCTGCTGGCACTTCTCGAAGAACTCTTCCTTGGCCAGCGCCTCCGGCTTCAGGATGTTCAGGTGCAGGTTGCCGTCACCGATGTGGCCGAACCAGATGATCTCGAAGTCCGGGTAATGCTCGGTCACCACCGCATCAATCTCAGTGAGGAACTCCGGCACCTTGGATACCACCACGGAGATGTCGTTCTTGTAGGGGGTGCGTGGTGCAATGGATTCGGAAATGCCTTCCCGCAGCATCCACAGGTTCTTGGCCTGGGTTTCGCTCTGGCTGATGACCCCATCGAGCACCCAGCCATTCTCCACACACTGCTCGAACAGGCGCATGGCTTCGTCCATCACCTGATCGGACACCGCTTCGAACTCCAGCAAAGCGTAATACGGTGCCTCGGTCTCGAACGGCGCCTGCACCTGGCCATGGGCCAGCACGTGCTGCATGGCCTGGTGGGAGAAGAATTCGTAGGCGGTCAAATCGATGCTGTTCTGGAACGTCTGCAGCACATCCATGGTGTTGGTCAGATCGTTCAGCCCCAGTACCAGCACGGTGAGGTTGTCTGGCTTGCGGGTCAACTTCATGGTGGCTTCGGTAATAAAGCCCAGGGTGCCTTCGGCGCCGATAAACAGGTGACGCAGGTCATACCCGGTGTTGTTCTTTTCCAGATCCTTGTTGAGTTCCAGGATGTCGCCCTTGCCAGTCACCACGGTCAGGCCAGCCACCCAATCCCGGCTCATACCGTAGCGAATGACCTTGATGCCACCGGCGTTGGTGGACAGGTTCCCACCCAACTGGCTGGAGCCGGCGGAAGCAAAGTCCACCGGATAGTAGAGGCCATTCGCCTCCGCAAAATCCTGAAGCTGCTCGGTGATCACCCCGGCCTGGCAGCGCACGGTGCGATCGCTGGCGCTGAAATCGAGAACCTGGTTCATGTAATCGAACGCCACCACCACTTCACCGTTGGCCGCGACGGCACCGGCACTCAACCCGGTACGGCCACCGGAAGGTACCAGTGCCACCCCGACGTCATTGGCAAACCGGACCACGGCCTGCACCTGCTCGGTGGTCTTTGGGAAAACAATGGCCAGCGGCTTGGGCGGGTATATCTTGGTCCAGTCTTTTCCGTAATTGTCGAGGTTGGCGGGATCAGTCAGGACTTTACCATCGTCCACCAGGGTCTTCAGAGTGGCAATGATCTGTTCGGGATTCATGCAGTTTCCGGTCTCATTCTAAGTTAGGCGGGCCGTCAGCGGGATGAATTGATCCAGACGATCTGACGCGCTGTGAAAATCTGCGTTTATGGTATCATACCGCCCCTGTTCTGTGAGCCTGGCCGCTGGTGGCGGTTCCGCGGGGTCTCACAGGTGACATTACAGTCATACGACGCGACGAAAGGTCTGGAAGCAAGCCCATGTCAAATACGTCTCTCGAAAAGAGCAAAATCCGGATCCTGCTGCTGGAAGGCGTGCATCAATCCGCTATTGATACCCTCAATGCCGCAGGCTACACGAACATTGAGTATCTGACTCACTCGCTGGCCGAGGACGATCTGATCGAAAA
Source organism: Marinobacter sp. (assembly GCA_041594735.1). Lineage (GTDB taxonomy): Bacteria > Pseudomonadota > Gammaproteobacteria > Pseudomonadales > Oleiphilaceae > Marinobacter. Next base: position 12,115 of record JBFHLR010000020.1, on the reverse strand, counting down.
GATCGCCGACGCTCACTTCGTGGGTATCCGCTCGAGAACCCAGCTGACTGAACGGGTATTTGAAGCCGCCAAGAAGCTGGTGGCGGTGGGCTGCTTCTGTATCGGCACCAACCAGGTCGATCTGAAAGCCGCTACCCGGCTTGGCATTGCCGTCTTTAACGCGCCCTTCTCCAACACCCGCAGCGTGGCTGAACTGGTCCTGGCTCAAGCCATCCTGCTGCTGCGCGGCATCCCCGAGAAGAGCGCCAAGGCCCACCGTGGCGAGTGGATCAAATCCGCCAAGAACAGCTACGAAATTCGCGGCAAGAAGCTGGGCATCATCGGCTACGGCAGCATTGGCACCCAGTTCAGCGTACTGGCGGAAGCCCTGGGCATGGACGTGTTCTTCTACGACGTGGTGTCCAAGCTGCCGCTCGGCAACGCTACCCAGGTGGGCACCCTGCATGAGCTGCTGAACATCTCCGATGTGGTCAGCCTGCACGTTCCTGAAACCCCGGCCACCAAATACATGTTCGGTGCCGAGCAGTTTGCCCAGATGAAGCCAGGCAGCATCCTGATGAACGCCTCCCGGGGCACCGTTGTCGACATCGACGCCCTGGCCGAAGCCGTCCGCAGCGGCAAGTTGCTGGGTGCCGCCGTGGACGTTTTCCCGGTGGAGCCGAAGTCCAATGACGAAGAGTTCGTATCACCGCTGCGGGAATTCGACAACGTGATCCTGACGCCGCACGTAGGCGGTTCCACCATGGAAGCCCAGGAGAATATTGGCCGCGAAGTGGCGGAGAAGCTGTCCATGTACAGCGACAACGGCACCTCCGTTTCTTCCGTCAACTTCCCGGAAGTGGCTCTGCCCTCCCATCCAAACCAGCATCGCCTGCTGCACATCCACGAGAACGTGCCGGGCGTGATGTCCGAGATCAACCAGGTGTTCTCGGAAAACGGCATCAACATCTGCGGGCAGTACCTGCAGACCAAGGAAGAAATTGGCTATGTCGTCATCGACGTCGACAAGGCCTACAGTGAACTGGCGCTGGAGAAACTGAAGTCCGTCAAGGGCACCGTTCGCTGCCGCGTCCTGTTCTGATCCAGTCCGGATCTGCGCACTGTAAAAAGGCCTCGTTCGCGAGGCCTTTTTAATGGTTCATCCGTACCCCTAGCCCCCTCTGATTAACCATCTGTAAATCTTTCCTGCCGCTAAAAACTTGCTAACTCAAAAATAGTGTCCATGGTATTGAATACATACTTACCAGGGAGACACCAGTAATGGCGATCAAAGACGCACTCATCAACAAGTTGGAAACCCAGGCAGGAAAATGGGGCAAGCAGATTGAAGCGCTCTACGCCGAGTCCGAAGAACAAATTGCCGAGGCCAAGGATGACGCAGCCGAAGCTCGCATAGAAAAGGAGTTCGCCAGCAAGATCAAAGAACTTGAAGATCAGATTGAGCAATCCCGAGAAGAACTCAACAAGATCGTCGATGCCGGTGAAGACATGTTGAAGGATCTTAAGGAACGGATCGACGAGTGGTTGCCCAGCAACACCAACTAGCGCCGCTTAACACCAGGACATGAGCCCCGCCGCCACACCATTTCGGGGCGGCGGGCGCTGGTTGTGGTCAGCCGATTACTGGATGGGAGCCAGCGTCAGCTCGACACGACGGTTCTGCTCGCGGCCGGCAGCGGTGTCGTTGGAGGCGATCGGGTAACGGGGGCCGTAACCTACAGCACGGGTACGGTTGGGCTGAACGCCCTGATTCAGCAGGAAATCCCGAACCGATCCGGCACGGCGCTCGCTCAGCAACTGGTTGTAATTCTGGGAGCCGGTGCTGTCAGTGTGCCCTTCAATACCAATCACGGTCTGGTCAAATTCCTGCAATACCAGCGCAACAGACTCCAGCACGCCGGTGAAACTTGGCTTGATGGTGGACTGGTTAACGTCAAAGGTGATGTTGCCCGGCATGATCAGCTCAATCTGGTCGCCATTGCGCACCACCCGTACACCGGAACCTTCCAATTTCTGGCGCAGCTGCGCTTCCTGGCGGTCCATGTAGTAGCCAATACCGCCGCCGACGGCACCACCAGCCGCCGCACCGATGAGCGCGCCCTTGGCCCGGTCACTGCTGCTGGAGGTGGCTGCGCCCACCGCCGCACCACCGATGGCGCCAATGATGCTGCCTTTGGTGGCACTGGATACTTTTTCTTCACCGGTATAGGGGTCGTAGGTCATGCAACCCGCGAATCCTACTGTTGCGACTGTGACTGCCAGTATTGTTTTCTTCACCATACACCTCTGCACTTTGGTTATGTTGTGAGAATTGATGATTCAGCAGGCCTCCGAGTAATGCCCCGGCTCCACATTATCGAACGCATCGATAATGCTATTGAACACCGTCGCCTGCAGATCCTTTGCTTCATTCACCAGATGGTGTCGACCATCGGGAATCCGTATTTCCTCAACTGACGAAAACTTGTTTCGTATAATCCTCAAGTTATGTTGCCAGTCAACGGTTAAGTCTTTTTCACCCTGTACTACTGTGACCGGAAACTGAATCGGTCGGCAGGATTCGATGTGCGGCACCCACTGACGGAGCGCCGACACCCAGTCAACATGCACAGCTCTGGCCTGCAAGGGGTCATGCTCCTTCAGGAATCTCAGAAACCGGCTATTACCGCTGTTTTCCGAAAAAATCCGACGCCACCGTTTCAGGAACGGCCGCACCAGGCTGTGCAGCATCTTCGCCCCCAACCACCCCATGGGCCGCACCAACGGCGCCAGCAGTACCACACGACGGAAATCCGACGTGCGTTCACTGTGGTGGTTCGAGAGCAGGTAATCCAACAGGATCGCACCGCCCGTGCTTTGCCCAACCGCATACCAGGGTTCCGGAATGCGCTTGCGCAACCGCGCCATTACGTCACACAGCACGGTCTGGTATTCCATAAAGCTGCCAATGGCCGCCGGCGTCCCGCTGGACAGTCCATGCCCCGGCTGGTCATAGGCCAGCACGTCGTAACCGGCGCCCAAACAACGATCGATCAATTGGCTGTAGAGGCCAATGTGGTCGAAATAGCCGTGCATGATAAACACCGTGCCCTTGGAGCCGCTGCCGGGCTGACGGTAGTAATGCGCCACCACCTTGTGGCCACCGGCCATCAAATAGCCTTGCTGGTATACGATCTCTGGATGCTCGACCCACAGGTCCAGACCGTAGTAGCGGCAGTAAGCGGTTGCCTCCTCGCACAGCGACACCGGCTGTTCCGGATCGAATAACGGCATCGCCGCCAGGAGCGAGTTTCTGTCCCAATCCGGTATGTCTATGTTATCGGTTTTCCAATACACGTAGGATTAAACGCCTGTCATGATAGGTTGGTCGAAATATGGAAAAGATTAGCATACCCGGTGCAGTAGCACTGCCCTGGGAGCTGCCGGCGCCTTCGGCAACATCGCTGGCGCTCGGTGTCCGGTTCCATCCAGCGCCGGGAACTCGCCGTCATATTTGCCATTGGCCCCTCGCAAGTCTCTGACTATGCTGGCTGGCTACTAAATTCCGGATTCCCAGGAGAACCCCGATGCTGCAACTTGTCCTAACCACTGGACTGCGCCAAACCATGCAACGGCTGGTCAAGCCGCTTCTAAATCCGGCCATTCCAGTGCCCCTGCAGCGTGGTCTGATTCGGCAAGCCTATCGCAGTTCCGTGCCGCCGCTGGGCTGCCGTTTCAGCGAAATCCGCCTGGCAGAGGTGCCGGTACTGCGGACCCAGTATGGCAGCGAAACGAAACAAGCCATCCTTTACCTGCACGGCGGCGCCTATGTTATCGGTTCTCCCAAGACACACAAGGGTATTACCGGCCACCTGGCGAAAGCGACCAGGGCGACCGTCTATGCGCCAGACTACCGACTGGCTCCGGAAAACCCCTATCCGGCAGCGCTTGATGACGCTTTGGCGGTTTACCAGGCTCTGCTAGCGGAGGGCTATGAGCCGAAGAACATTGCCATAGCGGGCGATTCCGCAGGCGGCGGACTGTCCCTGGCCCTGGCCATGCGCCTGCGGGACGAAGGCCTCGCGCTGCCGGGCTCCCTGACGCTGTTCTCCCCATGGGCCGACCTCTCCCACGCCGAGCTGTGCACACCCGAAAGCGAACCGGTGTTGCAGAAAGGCTGGATCGAAAATGCCGCCGGCCTGTACTGCGCTGGCGAATCCCGTACCAATCCTTACATTTCACCGGTCTACGGTGACCTCAGCGGGCTCCCCCCCATACTGATCCAGGTCGGCAGCGACGAAATTTTGCTGAACGACTCTCAACGCTTGGCCGAGAAAGCCCGCCGACAAAACACCGACGTCACCCTGGAGGTTTACAACAGTCTCTGGCACGTCTTTCAGGTCCACGCCGGACAACTGTCCCGCGCCACCGAGGCCATGACCACGGCGGGCGAACACATACGGAGAAATCAGGCCCTATGAAAACCATCCTTATTACCGGTGCCGCTTCCGGTATCGGCGCCGCCACTGCACGCAAATTCGCCCGCGAGGGCTGGCGACTGGGCTTGCTGGACGTGAATGGGGCAGCGCTGAACAGCCTTAACGAATCCCTGGGCGGACAGCACTGGACCTGCGAGGTGGATGTAACCGATGGCCGGTCGGTGGAAAAGGCCCTGGCTGAGTTCACCCGCTTCAACAAAGGTCAGCTGGATTTGCTGTTCAACTGCGCAGGTATCCTGCGTATTGGCCAATTCGAAGATATTCCAGTCGAAGACCACGCCCGCATCATCGACATCAACGTCACCGGCCTGATTCGCATGTGCCGAGCGGCTTTTCCGCTACTGCAGCAGACGACTGGTGCGCGAGTGATTAACATGAGTTCGGCTTCGGCGATGTACGGTACGCCGCATTTCGCCAGCTACTCGGCCTCAAAATTCGCCGTTCGGGGCCTGACGGAAGCGCTGAACATCGAGTGGAAAGCGCACGATATCCTGGTGCAGGACATCATGACCCCGTTTGTAAAAACTCCCATGGTGGACAGTCAGGCCTTCAAGGCGCCGGTTATCGAGCGACTGGGGGTCAATCTGTCGGCGGACAACCTGGCGGATGAGGTCTGGCGGGCCTCACAGACCCATGAAGTACACCACCTGGTCGGGCTTCAGTTCAAATCGCTGGCCCTGGCCAGCAAGTGGCTACCCAATTTCTTTACCCGAGGCATCATGGCTGCACTCAGTCACTGAGGATGGCTCGTCGCCAGCCGTGTCTTTGTCTCCAGTGGACAAGGCCGGCAGGCTGGCGTCGCCGCTGATCAGGCGCTCCTTGCGTTGCCGGGACCAGCGCTTGACCTGCCATTCCAGCCGCAAGGCATCGGACCGGTCTCCCACGGCCGCCGCGTAAGCCAACGACAGCGGGCCCTTGCCTCGCAGGCTACGGGCGCCCTTGGGTGCCCCCGCCTGGTGTTCGGAGAACCGGCGCGCCACATCCGTGGTCACCCCGGTATACAGGTTCCCGGCCGCCGTTCGAACCAGATAGAGATGCCAGAGCTTCACGACGTGGCCGCCTCGATCATGCGGCTGCGCACCTTACGCTGCTGAATCCAGAGCCCCGCCACGATCAGCACCAGGCCGACGTAGGTAGACCCGAGGATCACCTCACCCAGAATCCAGGAGATAAACACCAGGGACAGGAAGGGAGAGATAAAGATCAGGTTACTGACCCGGGCGGTATTCTCGGCCTTTTTCATGGCGTAGGACCACAACACAAACGCCAATCCCATCTCAAACACACCGACATAGATCGCGCTGTACAGGGCGACGCCCGGCTCAAACTCAAAGCCGTCCGTCAGGGCACAGGCAGCAATGATAAACGGCAGTCCACAGACAAAATTGAGCAACAGGCCGATCACCGGTTCACGGGTATCCCGGGTTGCCACTATCCAATAGCTTGCCCACACCAGGGTGCTGCCCAGCGCAAACGCCACGCCCACGGGATTGGAAAACGACAGCGACAACACCTCGCCCCGGGTGGCGATCACCACCACCCCGCCATAGCACACCAGCCCGGCCAGGATATCCGCCGTTCGCAGTCGCTGGCCCAGAAATGGCACCGACAGATAGGCCAATACCAGGGCCCAGGTGTAATTCAGCGGTTGGGCCTCCTGGGCCGGCAGGCGATCGAACGCGCCGAACAGCAACAGATAATAGAGACCGGGGTTAATCAGCCCCAGCAGCAACGACAACAGATATTGACGACCGCTCAGATTGAACACCTGTTGCCAGCGCCCCTGGATCGTCACCACAGCAGCTATCACCGCAATGGACGCCAGGCAGGCCACCAGCAACATCTGAACCGGGCTCAGCTCCCGCAACGATAACTTGAACGCGGTGGCCACCGTCGACCATAGCAAAACAGCACCAAGACCAAACAGCATCGCGTGAGTCTGGTTTTTCATAATACCCGGCTCCGTTAACCCGCCACCTTATCAACGCTGGTAAAGCGAACCCCTTCCTTCGCCAGGGCATCCGCACTGCGGGTAACCAGGTCACTCTGGAACGCGAACTGATCACTGGGAGCCAACGGGTAGGCTTTAATCTTGTAGCACATGCCGTAGGGCCGGTTGTTCACATTGACCACCACCGGCTGCCAGGTTTTCACCAGCGGGCTGGTGTAGGCGACGTCTCTCAGCAATGCCCTCACCCGACCGACATCGTGGTCTGGATGCAGACAAAGCTCAGTGACACACATCAGGTTATCGCTGCCATCGGTGCTATTGGCTATCAGCGCATCCCACAGTACGCTGTGGGGAATCACCACCACCGTGTCGTCCGGGGTGACGATTTCGGCGGCCCGGGTTCCGATGCGCCGAACCTCACCATACTGGCCGTTAATTTCGATCCAGTCACCGGGCCGATAGGGCATCTCGTACAGCGTAACAATGCCGGCAATGAGGCTGTTAGCATAGTCCTTGAACGCAAAACCGAGTGCCAATGCGAGGGCGCCAAATACCGCAAACATGTTCTCGAACGATGGCTCGATCAGTACCGGCACCACCAACACAATAGAGGCACCAATAATCAGCAGGCGCAGTAATGGCACCGACGCCAGCAAGTACAGCCTGGCTTTGCCCCCCAGTGAGTAGGCCAATCTGGGCAGGAATTTCTGAATAAAGGTAATTAATACGACGGCCGCCAGCACCAGCATGATCGCCTGGAACACCGACTCCGACGTCAGCGAGGACAGCGCCTCCTTAAGCCCAAAATCCCCCATCGCAATCTCCTTCTAGAAACTGTCCACCGGATAGCCATCGCCCTGCAACTGGCGACGGACCCAAGGATAGCCCTGTGGTGTTACCTGCCAGCCAACGCCATCACTTGAAACCAGCTCGTACCGCTCCAGCCAGCGAAGGGCACGGAGCGTATCAAGGCTGCCCAATCCAGTCACCAGTGCAACTCGGTCCGCTGTCAGACGGTCGTGTAGCAGGAGCGAGTGAAGCACGCTCGTCATCGGCCGGGACACAGTCGACAAAGTCGGCAGATTCACCTGATCCAGGGGAACGACCCAACAGTCCCGGGTTGCCGCTCCGGTAGTCGATGGCGTTTCGTCATCACCCGCCAGCTGGTCATCATCCGGCCTGGCCCGTAGTGCCCGCTGCCAGATTGCCAGGGCGACGCCCGGGTTGCCTCGCGACAGCGCCGCCAGGTCCCTAAGGTAGCTGCTGCTGCGACCGGCGCCGAGATCCGGACCTTCCTTGAGGGGGATCACCCAATCACCATTATTAGCCATACGGACCCGTAGTGGAGGCCGGCTGGCATTGCCGGGCAGGGCCTCCAGCCAAATGGCCAGCTCCTCCGCCCCCATGGGAGCGAGGGTCTGAATCGGGACTGGCAGATCGGGCAGGTAACGCTGCCAGAAACTCCAGCACCAGCTTGAACAGCCGATAACACCGGGGGCGCAGTGCGCACTGGCCACTCGGCTCAGCAGCTCCCTGATTACCGCTAAGCCGGCATAATTTCGAAGCCAGAACTTCGCCAATTCCGGAATCACCCATGGCTGCTCGAGCGGTTGCCGATCCCACCAGGCAGCTGCCGCGTCCTGGCTCATCAACAAGTCTTCGGGAGGGGCGATAATCTGCCAGCCATGCCGCTCAGCCAGCACATTCAACGGCTGACGAAGCCCTGAGAACGGCGGCGCCACCAATAACACGGAGTTGGAGGGCGCCTGGCCCGGGGTAAAATGCTTCAACGCGCTCCCCAGGGCACTGGCGCGCACCTCCCAATCCGGCCCCGGCGCCAGCCTTCTCAACTGCAACTGGGTCACAGCCGCCATCTCTGGCTGGCGGGCGAAGTCGTTCGCTTCATGCCTGTATCCCTGGTGCAATCGCACCCAAGCCGAACGCAAAGCGTCCTTAAGGGTATGCTTGACCGAAGCTGACGGCAGCTTCCAATCCGCCAGGGAAATCAGTCCTCCCGGAAAAGCCGCATCGGTATTGATGTCCTGCTCCGGCGCCGTCAACGGCATTCCTCCTGTACCGATTTTGCCCTTATAATCCCCTCCAAAGGATCAACCTCCTTCAATGGTTTTTGCCCGCCCCACTGCTGGCCCACGGCCTCCCCTGCATTAGGCCTCATTAGCCCGCCATAGGACAAGGCCAGGCGTTGCCAAGTTCGCGCTCACCTCTTTTTGACCTGAATGCCAATCACCCCTATTCATCTTCCTAAACCTGCTACACGGAGCCGCACCATGATTGCCAGCGTTTCCCGCACTCCCCTGGTCGCCGCCATCTCAGCTCTGATCTGGTAACCGGCTGCGGCATTGGCCAGGAACCGGACTTGTCGCAACCGGTCGGCGGCCGCACAGCACCACTGGCATTCACCCTGAGGCGTGACCAGATTCACAAAATGGATGTTAAACTTAAAGACTCTAACCTTCAGGAAGAGGGTATCTGTATTGCTTGAAACTGCTTTTTCAATCAGCAAGCCACCGTTTTTCAGGCTGGGTGTACGAGTGCTCGCTCTCTTTCACACGAAGCCCGTTATGGAGCGTGTTGGTGGCTGGGGTTACAGGGTTAACTATGCAACAGAATTCACAGCTCATTGCCGAACGGCAGCATTCTTCGAAGGTGGCCGCGCTACCGAATCGTTTCGTTGAAACGTCCGTTGGTTGGTACGTACTGACCCGGGAGAGAGCGGACCTTGGTCCCTATACGTCTCTGTCCGAGGCTAAACGAGCTCTGTCCCGCCATTTGAAGCAACACGAGCGCGTCGCCAATCGATCGCCTTACGCCTCGTTCTCCGGCTTTTACCTGCACGACCCCCAGATGTGTCACAAGATCAATTGCGGGCGCTGTGCAGAGGCGGACGCCATGGCGCAGAAAATGAATTCCGGGTGGTGAGCGACCCTCCATCCGGCGGTACCCCATACTTTCAGATATTACCTTCCCGAAACAAAATAACCGCGACCTGGATCGCGGTTATTTTATTGCTAAGTGAGGCCAGCCTCCGCTGGCCATAACACCCGATTCTATCGCCTTACTTGAGCCTAGGGCATGAGAACATCGGTTTTGCTTGCACAAACCGTGTTCACGTTGACCTCGTTCAGCAGGGAGATCAGCGAAGGGTCAAAGCTGACTTCAACCGTGTCAAACCGCTTTGCAGTCTGGAACACGAGGAAACTCTGCGCATCACCATTCAGCAGGCCGGAAGCGCCGAGCAAATCCAAGTCGAAGCCAATGCCTCCGTCGCTCTGTTCCTGGATTTCGTTATTCAACAGAGTACGGACCACCAGGGCACCACCAACCAAATCAAGCTGAAGGAGCTGCGGACTTTCCTGGAAACCTACACCGATCACATTGCTTCCCGGATAGGCGAAACCAGTCGTCGCAGAGACGCTCAGGGAGATCGTCGACAGCCCCAAAAGGTCGGTATTGCGCATGGTAGCGAAATTGCTCAGCACATCGTCAACGACATTTTCCGGGCTCTCAACATCACAGAGCAGACCCAGGCCCAGGAGACAGCCGGAAATATCCTTAGAGGCCACTGCGGCAACATCGCTGTCGCTAGCCAGCATCGGGCTGAACTGCTCGCCGGAAGTAGCGCAAGCGAACTCAATATCATTCACCAGGTCGCAGGCATCGCCAATGCCGTCGCCATCGCTATCCGCCTGATCGGCATTGACCGTACGCGGACAGTTATCGAGGGGCTGGCCGAGGATATTCTCATCGTTAATGCCGTCGCCGTCGGTATCGTCATCACAGGCGTCACCGATACCGTCACCATCCAGGTCCTCCTGCTCGGGATTCACCACCGCCTGACAGTTGTCGTCGCCGTTGGGAATACCGTCGCCATCGTCATCGGCTTCACAGGCATCCCCTACGCCATCACCATCGGAGTCAGTCTGGGCAGGATTGGCCGCCAGCGGGCAGTTATCATTCTCGTCGTCAATGCCGTCGCCGTCGTCATCGTTGTCGCAGGCGTTGCCGATGTTGTCACCGTCGCGATCGCCCTGGCCCGCATTGGAAACCAGCGGACAGTTGTCACCACCATCCGGATCGACAGGAATTGACGTGAAGGTTCCGTCACCGTTGTCGACTTTGTCGGCAACGCCGTCCCCGTCCGCATCGGTATCGCATACATCGCCGTAGAGATCGGAATCAACGTTCTCTTGGCCGGAGTTCGCAACCAGCGGACAGTTGTCAACACCGTTCAGGACACCATCGCCGTCCAAGTCATTGCTACCAGAACTGTCGTCATCACAAGCATCGTCAATGCCGTCACCATCGGCATCCACGCCACTGTTAACCGCCGTCGGGCAGGAATCTTCATTGTCGGGAATACCGTCCCCATCAGTGTCAAAAGTCAAATTATCGCCAGCAACGCTGCCGGTACCGGACGAACTGTCCGACTGACACCCCGCCAACGCCAACAAAAACGTTACCAGTACAATCAAAGGCCAATTTAGTTTTGTTTTCATATCGTACTACCTTCCCCTCTCATCACTCGGAAATGATGTTGAATTCAACACGACGATTCCTTTCGCGACCTTCCTCGGTCTCATTACTCTGGATAGGCTGAGTTTCGCCATAGCCAACCGCTGTCAGCCGCCCAGGGTTAACCCCATTCTCAATCAGGTAGTTCCTGACCGATTCCGCACGTGCCTGAGACAATCTCAGGTTGTAGCTGTCCGAGCCCGACGCATCGGTGTGGCCAGCAACCTCCACGTTCAGTCCTTCCTGCCCCTTCAGCGCTTCGGCCGCACGGATCAAGATGTCACGGGCGTTTGCTGTCAGCCGATCGGAATTAAGTTCGAATTTGACACCGCTTAGCACCACCGACTGCAACTGATCGGTTTTTACGCAACCCAAGGCATCCACTTGCAACCCGGCCAGGGTGTTCGGGCACTGGTCAACACCGTCCACCACGCCGTCGTTATCGGAATCCGCCAGCTCGATGACCCGCTGTGATTCCACCACCACAGGCCGTTCAATCACGGTCACCTTCTCAACGACCTGGCGACGGGTGACACCGATGGGCACGGTAATCCCCACCCCGAAGTGCCAATCAAACAGGCCATCGTCGTAGTTGTCGTACAGGTAACGCACTTCGCCACGCAGACGAAGTCCGGATTCGGTCAGCGGCGACGTCAGTACGCCCAGACCGACGTTGGCGTAGCCATCAAACTCACTGGCGGGATTATTTGCGACGTCGTTGCGGGAAACGCCCAGGCCAACCAGGCCATAGGGGGTGAACTCAGCATCACCAAACAGGCGGTAGGAGATATCCAGGCCCAGTCCCTGCTGGAAAAAATCCGGGCCACCCTGCTCGCCAGTTTCGATGACGCCGGCAAAAAATGTCGGCTCCAGCCACCAGTGCCGGTCGAGTCTCAGACCGTAAGTGGCGCGCACTGCGGTACCGTATTCATCAGTTCGATCATCGTCCGGCTCAATGTAGACCCCCATCACAGAAATCTCATTGGTGTGCTGTACACTATCGGAGGCATGTCCGGGTGCCGCCGCGGCCACTGCCAGTGCCGTCAATAGTGTTTTTTTCCCCAGTCCTTTCATCGCAATCCCCTTCATGAATGGCCTTGTTGTTAAAACTTGCTTGTTTTTTCTATCCACTTGCACACGACAATCACAAAAC
>JBFHLR010000019.1:0-26571 GCA_041594735.1 Marinobacter sp. | reverse complement strand
GCCTGCCTGTGCGCCAGCGATCAGCCAGTCGCCGGCGGCCGCTGTCTGGCGCTGGGGAGAATGACCTACCGGGCCCTGGCGCGACCGGATTACCTGGCGCACCATTTTCCCAATGGCCTTGAGATTCGCCGCTTCCGTCACGCCCCCGCCGTGGTGTTTGGACCACACGACCAACTGCAACACCGGTTCCTGGCGCAGTGCGGGTATCACGGCCAATTTCCTTACCACCTGTGCCCGTCGTCCGAGGGGTTTGTGCAACTGGCCAGGGCCGGCATGGGGTATGGCATGATTCCAGACCATCAGGGCAAATCGCTGCTTACCCAGGGAGAACTCCAGGAACTGGCACCTGAGAACCCGCTTCAGGTGGAGCTGTTCTGGCATTTCTGGCGTCACGGAGGCGCCTTTATGGACCGGCTCACCAAGGCGCTGGTGAGCCATGCAGCCCAGCTACTGGTTTAGGGCGTCTATCGACGAAGCGTGAGAGGTCAGCTGCCGATAACGCCGCCATCGTCCTTGGTGACGATCACGGTGGCGTCTCGCGGTCGCTCAGAGCTGGCGTCCGGCCAGAAGCCGTCCGGGTGCTGGATATTGACGAACATGGTTTTGCAATCCGGAGTAGTCACCACGCCGGTCACCTCGCAACCGACCGGCCCCACGAAGAAGCGCCGGATATCCCGGGTAGACGGATCGGCCGCCAGCATCATGTTGTTCTGGTACGGTGGTGCGTCGGAGCCATCGGTCTGGATCCACAACCTGCCCTTGTAGTCGAACCACAAGCCGTCAGGGCTGTTGAAATGGTTATCGGCATTGAGCGTCACCACCGCTTCGCCATCGACCACCGTCTCGGTGCCCGCTTCGCCCGCAAAGACGAAGATATCCCATTCGAAGTCTGTTGCGGCATAGTTACCCCCCAGTTCCTGCCAGCGAATGATATGGCCGTTGGGGTTCGGCCCCTGAGGGTTCGCGGCGTTGGTTTGGTGCTCGGTCCGCCGGGAGTTATTGGTCAGGGTGAAGTACACCTCGCCGCTGAACGGATCGACCGCGCCCCATTCCGGTCGATCCATCGGCGTGGCCCCGGCGATGTCGGCCGCCAGACGGGTGTTCACCAGCAGATCCGCCTGACTGGCAAAGGGCGCGTCAAAGGCAATGTCGCCGACCATCCCCACCGTGACTGCGGCGTTCATCTTGGCGACAAAATCGGCATCATCCATTGACAGTGGCAGCCATTCCCCGGTCCCGTCGTCGCGGAATCGCGCCACATACAGCATGCCTTCATCCAGCAGGGTTCCGTCCGCTGAGGCGGCGTAATAGGGCTTGGCGGACACAAACTTGTAGATGTACTCAAACCGCGAATCGTCGCCGGAGTAACACACCACCGGTTGGCCCTCGGTCACCGGCGCGAAGATCACCCCCTCATGACCAAAGCGTCCCAGAGCAGTGCGTTTCTGGGGCTTGCTGGCCGGGTCAAAGGGATCAATTTCCACCATGTAGCCGTAGGTATTGGGTTCGTTGCGGTAGTCCTTGACGGCGGAGGCTCCGAGGCTCGAAGCATTGAAGCGCACATACTCGTCGGCACCGCCTTCGACCAGCTCCCAATCGTACCGCGAGGCGTTCCCCACTCCGTGGCGCTGATGCTCCTTGGGCGGATTGGCGTCGCCATTGGCAAAGTAGCCATGCCAATTCTCTTCAGCGGCCAGGTAGGTCCCCCAGGGCGTCGGTCCCATGGCGCAGTTGTTGAGCGTCCCACGGGTGCGAGTGCCATCCGTGCTGAACTTGGTGTACAGCTTCTCAAAGCCTCGCAGCGGACCACGAATCTCCATCTCCGTACCACCGGTGATGCGCCGATGATAGGGACTGCCGTGAACCACGGTCCATTCGCCACCGCCATTACGCTTGATGTGAATGACCGACACCCCGTGGGCGGCCACCTCTTTACGCACCTCGTCTTCCGGGCGGGCGCCGGCGACGTAAGTGGCACCGGCGGCATGGAGGGCGTCCTGATTGATGTATTCGTGGTTCATCACCAGCAAACCTTCAGCGGAACTGTCGCCACCGGCCTGCAGGTCAATGGGGAAGAAGTGGACACCGTCGTGATGCATACCCACCTGATGCTCCTGATCGGCGCCGGTGTTGCTGCCATCCGCGAGGAACTCCGGCAAGCTGCGGGTCAACGGTGTCCCCCAGGGCACAAAGGCCTTGGCGCTATAACCTTCCGGCACTACGACTTCGTTCAGGGCGGATACCGCGACCGCCGTAAAGCCCAGCCCCCGTTCCGACTGTGGTACCTGCGCGGAATTACCGGTGCCATCCTCTGCGCTGTCGTCGTCATCGCTGCAGCCCACCAGAGCGCCCGCCATCAGGCCAGCCAATGCGGCTCCCACACTGCCTTTCATCACGGTCCGACGCTGCATGCGGCTGGCGAGTACCGAAGCAAACGGCGTGTTTCCGGATTCATTGACAACCGGTTCGTAATTCGGGTCCTGATAATGGGGATTCAAATCTTTCCTGGCCATAGCGAGCGTATCTCTGAGTTATAGGTTGGACCGGAAATTCTCAAAACGGCTTCCGGCACGCTCAGTGTCCCGATCGAACTTGACTGACAGGTTAAGCACGCAAGACAACCCGGTGACCGATTAATGACAGCCAGACCCTATACCCGAAACAAAAAAGGCCTGCTCCACACGTGGGGCAGGCCCTGGTATCCTTCGGAACGGCCGTTATTCGCTGGTGGTCATATCCTCATAACCATCCTTCACGGCATCGGCACTTTCTTCGGCCGATTCTTCCAACCGCTCCGCGGTTTCCTCAGCACTGTCCTTTACCCGGTCCCAGGTGCTGTCCCGCTCTCCCTGGAGCTCTTCCATCTGGTCTCCAACGGCATCACCGGCATCCTCGACCATATCCGCTGCGTTGTCCGCAGCCTTCTCCATATCCACCGATTGTTCACTGTCATCGCTGCATGCGACAAACAGCGCGGAAGTGAACAGCAGCATAAAAATAAGCGTGATTCGTTTCATGGTGTTTCCTTTTGGTTCCATTGGTCATCATCCCTTAAGGAGGCTTCCATTATCCATTAGGAGCTTCTTAAGCCAGATATGATCCTGGCGCTTTCAGTCTAGGAGACATGCTGCCAATGACACAATTACTAGGGCGTTACGGTATTGTTAATCAACCAAAACAGTTGGTTAAACCGGTCTAGCCTGTCAGCGGCAGCCCGTTCAGCACAAGCAGATGGTCGAGCCGGATCAGCTTGCCGCGCCCACTGAGCATAAAGTCTTCACCCGCCCGGGTGAAAAGCTCCCGAACCACGTCATGAACCGTCTGAACCTGGCCGGACTCATCCCGGTAGACCAACTCCACCAGCTGACCGGAGGTCAGGTATTCCCTCAGTGCTGACTGGATCGCGCAGCCGACCGGTTGATAATGATTGGTCATGATGAACCCCAAAAGGCCCCCTTGACGAAACTGCATAGAACACAGCTGAATTGGAGTTCCCTGCTTATGCTCAACTCAGTGTGGTCCACCGGGCTGCATTTCGCCAACCAGTCCATTAAGGCGAAATTCGGGCGCTGACAGATTTCTGACAGGTCCATCGGCTACCGGCTTCGCGTATAAGCAGTAGGTGCCGATACCATGGGGGGTCCTGCCCCCCGTGGCATGCTTTATGCCTTATTAAAGATTATCGGGGTATTGCCGATAACACTGTAAAGGACTCTGACAAGGGTACTTTTAGAGCGGTAACCAGGTGTTTTACGTGGGAGGTAATGACCATGAACACACCGGCGCGAGCAGACCAGACAGCCTTACTTAACCGCCTTTACGACCTGAAGCTGAAGCAATTGCTCCAGGCCCGAAAACAGGCAGACAGCTTGCTTTACCGAGTTCTTTCGGCCGAAGCCCAAGCCATCAGCGATGCAATGAAAACAGAACGTTAGAAGAGCACCTCAGTGCAACGAGCTGGGCGTTTCAATTCCGCTGCCAGGAGATAAGCCGTCCAGCTCGACCTGTCCTCCAATCCGGTCGCGACAAGACGGCAACTGTCTGCCGCTACGCCCGCCCTCGCGACCGCGTGCCCCGCCAACTCTCATTGAACGTGGTAGCATAGCCGCTTTCGCTTCAATAACCAGAAGGTAGGCTTGCACGATGAACGCAAACAACGAACGGGTGCTGCTGGAGATCGATCAGGGCATCGCCACGGTGACCTTGAATCGTCCAGACAAATACAATGGCCTGGACATGCCGATGTTTGAAGCGATCACCCGCGTTGCCCGGCAACTGAAGAAAGACAGGAGCGTTCGGGCCATCATCCTGAAAGGCGCCGGCGAGGCATTCTGCTCTGGACTGGATGTGGGCAAGGTGTCCAAAAATCCGGTGAATTTCCTGAAACTGCTGGTCAAACCAGGACGCAAGATCAGCAATCTGGCGCAGGACGTCGGCTATCTTTGGCGTGACGTGCCGGCCCCGGTGATCGCGGTGACTCACGGTTACTGTTTCGGCGGTGGCTTCCAGATAGCCCTGGGTGCCGATTTCCGATTCGCCACGCCGGACTGCGAATTCTCCATTATGGAGAGCAAGTGGGGGCTGATTCCAGACATGAGCCTGACCGTGACCTTGCGCGAGTTGATCAGCATCGATCTGGCCAAAGAACTGACCATGACGGCCCGCCGCTTCAGCGGCGAGGAAGCCAAAGCCATGGGGTTGGTGACGCGGGTGTGCGCCAATCCGCTGGAACAGGCCCAGGCCTTTGCCCGCGAACTGGCAGACCGCTCCCCCGATGCAGTGGCCGCCAGCAAGCTGCTGTTTAACCGTACCTGGACGGCGTCTGACAAAACCGCGCTGGACTGGGAAACCCGACTTCAGAAGAAAATCCTGGCTCGCACCAACCAGCGCACGGCGGTGCTGCGCAACACCAGCGATCCGGAACGGACGTATCAGGACCGCCGAAGCTTCTGACGCTGTAGATACGAAAAAGCCCCAACATTCCCTGCCGGGGCTTTGGTCGCGAACGAAGCGTTACTCCATGGGCATCACGCTTTGCTCAAATTCATCCCTATCAATGCTGCCATCCTGATTCGCGTCGCTGACTTCCAGTGTGATGGATTCTCCGGCCGCTTCTGCAGCCTGACCGGCAGCGGTGCTGCCATACACATTCAGTTCTTCGGCACTGATCAGGCCATTGCCATCGGTATCCAGTTCTTCGAACTGCGGCGAATGCAAACCAGTCATGCCCTGATCTTCCATCATGGTGTCCTCGCCGGCCTTGGTTTCATCCGTCGCGGCCAGCGCCCACGGCGACATCATCGCGAGCGATACTGCGGTGGCAAAGGTCAAGGTCTTGATCTTCATAAGATATCTCCTGTGTAGATGCCTTGTTTCGATCTGTTATTGACCACAAGCCTGGCGTTTTCGGAACGGTTTCCGGAGTCGCCGGTCTCAAACCGGTTGTTTCCAGCCTGCGCCTGAGGCGCCGTTGCACACTGGAATTACCGGCGATCGGGCTCAGATCCAGCGGGCTAATGCCCTTGGGATAGGCGATTTGCGCCCGCCACCCGATGTAACTATTAAGGACCGAGAGTCCGGGTTTATCCAGTGAAATCTGATTAATATGTAACCAAAAAGGGTAGATGAAACGACCCTGGGTCGAGAAACACGAGAACGGATAATCACCCCAAAGTCTTGACCTGAAAGGCGGGGTACGTATCATCACACTTCGCGAATTGATTGCGGAGCGTTCATGACTGTTTGGCCCAGCTTATTTCCTGGCCCAGTTCCATATCGATCCTTGGCGTGCACGGGCGTGCGCTGGGGAAGGCTTCCGTATTTTCCAGACCCACCCCGCCAAATCCCAGTAGCCGGCAGCCACGTCAGGCAAGCCTGAATAGCGGCTACTAAACTCAGGCAACCAAAGTAATTTACTCAGTCACAACAGTGACATGGATTCAACAACGAGGTTGCGATGACTCTATCGCTGGTCGTTCTACTACCGTTTCTCGGCGCCATTGCTGCGCCTTTATTTGCCCAGGCAGGCCGAACGGCCATAGCCATTGCGTCGTCGGTGCCGGCAGTGGTCGCGCTAATGGCTTTGTTCCCATATTGGGAACGTCTGTCCGAAGGCGGCGTTCTGGTCCAGACTTACGACTGGATGCCTTCTATTGGCCTCTCACTCAGCTTCCGTCTCGACGGTCTGTCGCTGCTGTTCGCATTGCTGATTCTGGTCATTGGCTTACTGATCATTCTGTACGCCCGTTACTACCTCAAACCCCATGAGAACGTCGGCAAGTTCTACGCCTTGCTGCTGTGCTTCAAAGGCGCGATGCTCGGTATCGTGCTTTCCAGCAACCTGTTGTTGATGTTGGTATTCTGGGAACTGACCAGCCTGGTGTCGTTCCTGTTGATCAGCTTCTGGAACCACAAGAAGGATGCTCGTCGCGGTGCCCGGATGGCGCTGGCTGTCACCGGGGGCGGCGGTCTCGCCCTGCTCGCCGGCATCCTGCTCATCGGCCGTATTGTGGGCAGCTACGAGCTTGATGACGTGCTCGCGGCGGCCGACCTGATCAAGGCCCACGCGCTGTACCCCTTCGCCCTGACCCTGGTATTGCTGGGCGCCTTTACCAAGTCGGCCCAGTTCCCCTTCCACTTCTGGCTGCCCCATGCCATGCAGGCACCAACCCCGGTCTCCGCCTACCTGCACTCCGCCACCATGGTGAAGGCCGGCATCTTCCTGATGGCAAGACTGTACCCGGCCCTGGCAGGCACCGAGCAGTGGTTCTACATGGTCAGTTTTACCGGCATGGCGACCCTGCTCATCGGCGCTTACGTCGCCCTGTTCAAACATGATCTCAAGGGCCTGCTGGCCCACTCCACCGTCAGTCACCTGGGACTGATCACCCTGTTATTCGGTATGGGCACCCGTCTGGCGGCGGTAGCGGCGTTGTTCCACGTCATCAACCACGCCACCTTCAAGGCCTCACTGTTCATGGCGGCCGGCATCATTGACCATGAAACCGGCACGCGTGATATGCGGCGCATCAACGGTCTTTGGCGTTTCATGCCCCACACCGCCACGCTGGCCATGGTGGCGGCATCGTCCATGGCAGGGGTGCCGCTGCTCAACGGCTTCCTCAGTAAGGAAATGTTTTTCGCCGAATCCCTGGCCCTCAACCTGCCCGGCTTCTGGGCCTACGTGCCGCCGCTGGTTGCCACCCTGGCGGGGATATTCGCGGTGGCCTACTCCGCACGTTTCATCCATGACGTGTTCTTTAATGGCAAGCCAGTGGATCTGCCTATCTATCCGCCCCATGAGCCGCCGCGGTATATGAAAATCCCGGTGGAGATTCTGGTGTTCGCCTGCATCATGGTGGGCATGTTCCCGGCGATCTCCATCGGTCCACTGCTGTACGCCGCCGCCTCCGCCACCCTGGCCGGCGATGTGCCGGACTACCAGCTGGCAGTAATGCACGGCTTCAACCTGCCCCTGCTGATGAGCTTCCTGGCGTTCTTCGGCGGCCTGCTGATGTACAGCCAACGCCAGCGCTTCTTCGATTTCCATGCCCGTTTCAAGGAAATCGACGAGAAGGCGGTGTTCGAGAAGGTGGCCATGCGTATGGAAGACCTGGCGAACGCCTTCACCAGCAAGCTGGAAAGCGGCTCCCTGCAACGCTACGCCATGCTCTTCGTGCTCAGCGCGATTGCGGTTGCCTGGGGACCGATTGAAGAACTGGGCTGGTTCATCGGGGCTAATGGCTTGTCACCCATTGACACCCCCACCCTGATCGGCGCCGCGGTGCTGATTCTCTGCGCCATCGGCACCGCAGCCATACACCGCTCCCGTTTCGACGCCCTGATCCTGCTCAGTGTGGTGGGCCTGATGGTGGCGCTGGCCTTTGCCCGCTTCTCGGCGCCGGATTTGGCGATGACCCAGTTGTCGGTAGAGGTGGTGACCATCGTACTGTTGATGATGGCGCTGTACTACATGCCCTCCTGGACCCCCATTGAGGAGTCCTGGCCACGGCGGTTGCGGGACATCGCCATTGCCCTGGTGGCCGGCGTGGGTATGACGCTGATCACTTTGGCGATGCTGACTCAGCCGTTCGAGTCGATCTCCGGCTACTTCCTGGAACACAGCAAGAGCGGCGGTGGCGGCACCAACGTGGTGAACGTGATCCTGGTGGACTTCCGGGGCTTCGATACCTTGGGTGAAATCACCGTGCTGGCCATTGCCGCTCTCGGCATTTACACCCTGCTGAAGAACATCCAGCTGACACCGCCCCCCGGCGACGGCCACGGCCATGCCTGGACCCGGGATGCCTACCCGGTCATGCTGCGGCAAATTGCCCGCCCGATGCTACCGCTCGCCCTGATGATCTCGCTTTATATCTTCCTGCGGGGTCACAACATGCCCGGCGGTGGCTTCATTGCCGGCCTGATCACCTCGGTGGCGCTGGTGCTGCAGTATATCGCCAGCGGCATACAGTGGACCCAGGCCCGAATTCCCATCCGCTATCACAACGTGATCGGTCTTGGCCTGCTGTTCGCGGCGGTTGCCGGCGCCGGCAGTTATGCCTTTGGCTACCCCTTCCTGACCTCCACTTTCGGTTACATTACCTGGCCGGTGGTGGGCAAGTTTGAGGTGGCATCCGCCCTGGTCTTCGATTTAGGGGTTTACCTCACTGTGATCGGCGCCACCCTGCTGGCATTGGTCAGCCTGGGTAACCTGTCGCCCCATTCGGCCACCAGCCAACTCAAAGGAGGCCTGTGATGGAACTCGCCTACGCCCTGACCATTGGTGCACTGACCGCCTCCGGTGTCTATCTGTTGCTGCGCGCCCGCACCTTCCCAGTGATTGTCGGCCTGACACTACTGTCTTACGGCGTCAACCTGTTCCTGTTCTCCACCGGTCGCCTGGCCACCGGTGGCCAGCCCATTCTTGGCAGCACCGACAGCTATTCCGACCCACTGCCCCAGGCACTGGTGTTGACCGCCATCGTTATCGGCTTTGCGATGACCGCCTTTGTCGTGGTGCTGGCGCTGCGTAAACAGGCTGACCATCACGACGACCATGTCGACGGTCGCGAAAGCTCCGCTCGCCTGATTCGGGAAGACGACGAGGAGGAGTACGACCGATGAACCACTGGCTCACCGCCCCCATTCTGATTCCCTTGTTGGGCGGGATCATTCAGATCTTTATCGGCTATGCCCCGATCTCCCTGCGACGGACCCTGGCGCTTGCCACTACCGTGCTGCTGCTGGTGTCCACCGTCGCCCTGCTGGCCCTCGCCAGTGATGGCAGCTACCGGGTGTACACCTTTGGAAACTGGGCTCCACCGTTTGGCATCGTGCTGGTGCTGGATCGGCTGGCGGCCCTGATGTTGCTGATGACCGCCATCCTGGCCTTCTTTTGTCACCTGTTCGCCATCCACAAAACCGACGAGAGCAGTCGCCAATTCCATGCGCTGTTCCTGTTCCAGTTGCTGGGCCTGAACATCGCCTTCCTCACTGGCGATCTGTTCAACCTGTTCGTCGCCTTCGAAGTCCTGTTGATTGCATCCTATGGCCTGCTCATGCAGGGCAATGGAACCAAGCGGACCATTCCCAGCCTGCACTACGTGGTGCTTAACCTGGCGGGGTCGGCCTTGTTCCTGATCAGCGTGGGTATGCTGTACAGCGTGACCGGCACTCTTAACATGGCGGATCTGGCGGTCAAGGTGCCCCAGGTAAGCGCCGAGGACCTGCCTTTGGTGAAGGCCGGCGGCCTAATGCTGCTGGTGGTATTCGGTCTCAAGGCCGCCATCCTGCCACTGTGCTTCTGGTTGCCCAAGGCCTATGGCAGCGCAACCGCGCCGGTGGCCGCGCTGTTCGCGGTGATGACCAAGGTGGGCTTTTACGCCATTGTGCGGGTATTCACCCTGGTCTTTGGCGCAGACGCCGGACCACTGGCAAATCTCGGTCTCGACTGGCTGTTCCCGGTTGCCCTGGCAACCCTCGCCATGGGCGTGGTAGGGGCGATCGGCGCCAGAAACCTGCGCACCCTGATTACCTGGCAGGTCATCATCTCCATCGGCACGCTGCTGGCGGCGGTGGGCCTGGGCACCGAGCAGGGCACCTCTGCCGCCCTGTTCTACCTGCTGAACACCACCTGGATTGTCGCTGGCCTGTTCCTGGTGGTGGACTTGATCGCCGGCCAGCGCGGTGCGGCGGCAGACAAGATCGTCACGGCACCGCCCATGCACAATCGCACACTGCTCAGCGTGCTGTTCATGCTCGGAGCCGTCGCTGCCGCAGGCCTGCCGCCGCTCAGTGGTTTCTTTGCCAAGCTGCTGATTCTGCAGGCCACCACTCCTGGCCCTCAAATGGCCTGGCTGTGGAGCGTTCTCATTATTGGCAGTTTCTTTACGCTGGTTGCCTACAGCCGGGCAGGGTCCATCGTGTTCTGGCGTACCGTTGAGGGCCATGTGGCCCAGTCGGAGCGGCTGACGCTGCCGGTGACGGTGGCCGCCGGCGGGCTGGTGGCCATGGCGGTGGTGATCGTGTTGCTGGCCGGCCCCATCAGTGCCTACGTGGATGCCACCGCCCAGCAACTATTCAATTCCGCAGAATACCTGACGACCCTGCACACTCCGGTCGTGGTGGGAGGACTCTGATGCTGGCGCGATTGGGATTTCCACAGCCGTTTCTCAGCCTGATCCTGTTCCTGGTCTGGCAGCTGCTCAGTGATGGCGTTTCTGGCGGCAGTGTGGTCATGGGCCTGATTCTGGCCTGGCTGTTGCCGCGGCTCACCAGTAGCTTCTGGCCTGAACGCCCGGCAATCGTGAAAGGCTGGCTGTTACCCATGTATCTCCTTCGTGTGGTCTGGGACATCATCACCGCCAGCGTGGTGGTCGCCCGCCTGGTCCTGAGCACCCGGCAGCCACAACCGGTGTTCATTTCCTACCCCCTCAGCCTGGAACACCCGCTGGCCATCACCATGCTGGCCAGCACCATTTCCCTGACGCCAGGCACCGTCAGTGCCGATGTCAGCGACGACAACCGCATGCTGCTGATTCACGCTCTCGACGCCGAAGATGAGCAGGAAGTGATCGACACCATCAGGAAACGTTACGAACAGCCGCTGGAGGAGATTTTCCAATGATTGCCGATCTCCCCATCCTCAGCTGGGCCTTGCACATCACCATCGGCATGGTGGCGCTGGCCATTCTGCTGAATGTCTATCGCCTGCTCAAAGGGCCCGACGCACCCGACCGGGTATTGGCGCTGGATACCCTCTACATCAACGCCATTGCGCTGATCATCCTGCTGGGGATCGCCCTCGACACGCGGCTGTACATGGAGTCGGCACTGCTGATCGCCGTCATGGGCTTTGTCGGCACCGTGGCGCTGGCCAAATACCTCAAGCGCGGCAGCGTCATTGAATAAGCACTGACTGGGAGCAACGAGCCATGCAGCCAATTTACGAGTACGTCATTGCCGCACTGCTGCTGACCGGCGGCCTGTTTACCCTGGTTGGCGCCATCGGCCTGGTCCGCCTGCCGGATTTTTTCACCCGCCTGCACGCGCCAACCAAGGCGACCACCCTTGGTGTGGGCGCGATCATGCTGGGTTCGGTGGCGTACTTCAGTGCAAGCGGGCCCGGAGTACACGTCGCGGAAATCCTGATCACCGTGTTTCTGTTCCTCACGGCACCGGTCAGCGCCAACATTCTCGCCAAAGCGGCCATGCACCTGGGCGTGGATCGAACCCCGCAGACCCGTGGCAACCCCTGGGATCAGTGAGTCGTCAGGGCCGGTTCGACGGTGGGAGCCAGCAACGAGTAAACCACCAATCCGAGCAGCAACAGCATGAGGGCCGCAAAACCGCCCATCAGGATGTAGGACAACCAGGGACGCGCTGGTTTGCGGGGCTGCAACTTTCGTTGTATGTATTCCCTTAACAAGGCGGCGTTCCGGTCGTTCGCCCGCCACATCAAATCGAAGGCGTCGCCCAGCACTGGCACCAGGCCGATCACAAACTCGGCGAGCAGATTGCCCAGCATTTTCAGCACCAACCCGGGGCCGGCCCCGAGCCGGATGGCTTCGATCACCAGATAAAGTGACAGCAGCAGCCCAATCACATCGCCAATGACCGGTACCAGGCCGATCAGCGGATCGAGTCCAAAGCGGATGCGGGTGAACGGCACCCTGAACTGACTGTCCAGGATGCGGGCATAGCGGTCGAGTCTGGCCAACGCCTGCTGATAACGTTCAGAGTCGCTGTCGGTCAAAGAAGTGTCAGAAACCTTCGTCAATTTTGTCATTCCCTGCTGGTATTTTTGCCGTATAGTAAGCCCCCAAATGAATCACGGAGCCTAAATGATGCTGCAAGTTAACGAGTATTTTGACGGAAAGGCAAAGTCCATTGCTTTCCAGACCGCCACCCTGCCCGCCACCGTTGGCGTTATCAGCCCGGGCGAGTACGAGTTCGGCACCAGCCAGAAGGAAACCATGACGGTGATCAGCGGCGCCCTGACGGTGTTGCTGCCCGGCATGAGCGAATGGATGACCTACGGTGCAGGCGAAGCCTTTGAAGTGGCCGCACAAGCCAGCTTCAAGGCGAAAACCGATATCGACACTGCCTACCTCTGTACTTACGAATAAGTAACCACGCCTACGTCCCTGCTAGTCAGCTCCTGCAGGCAGGTACCTGCGAAGATGCCGTCCGGCATTCACCATCGGGCGGGGTGGCCTTTGTGTCACCCCATTCGATGCCTGCCCAACAACACCCTTCAACTGTAAATCAGTTTACATTCTGCTCCATGCTTAGCGGATACACTTGAGGCCAGTCATGCCCCTCAATACCAACAAAAGCATGGAGACTGCGTCACATGGTTCAGACCAAGATTCTGCCCGCGGCTGAGAATGCCTATCCTTACCCCCTGTTGATCAAACAGCTGCTGCTATCCGGGCCACGCTATGCCCCCGACCAGGAAATTGTGTATGGCAATCGCAGCAAGTACACCTACGCCGATCTGGTCAAACGGGTCAACCGGCTGGCCGACGCGCTCACCAAAGCCGGCGTAAAAGCCGGAGACACCGTGGCGGTGATGGACTGGGACACGCCCCGCTACCTCGAATGCTTTTTCGCCGTGCCCATGCTTGGCGCCGTGTTGCATACCGTCAATGTGCGCCTGTCCCCGGACCAGATCGTCTACACCATGAACCACGCCGAAGACGACTTTGTGCTGGTGCATGATGATTTCCTGCCGATACTGGAAAGCGTCCGGGACCAGATTGAGACGGTGAAAGGCTACATCCAGCTCACCGACAACGCCGCCCCTGGCGACACCAAGCTGCCAAGCCTGGGCAATTACGAGGCGCTGCTGGAACAGGCTTCTGAACAGTTCGACTTTCCGGATTTTGACGAGAACAGTGTCGCCACCACGTTCTACACCACCGGGACCACCGGCAATCCCAAGGGCGTCTTTTTCAGTCATCGACAGCTGGTGCTGCATACCCTGACCATGGCCAGCGGCCTGTCCGCCTATGACGAAATGCCCATGTTGCGGTCGTCATCGGTGTACATGCCCATCACCCCGATGTTCCATGTGCACGCCTGGGGTGTGCCCTATGCCGCCACCATGCTGGGCATCAAGCAGGTTTATCCCGGTCGTTATGAGCCGGAACTGTTGGTGAACCTGCTTAAGGAACACCAGGTGACCTTTTCCCACTGCGTGCCCACCATCATGCAAATGATGCTGGCCACCGACGCCATCAAGACCGCCGACCTCAGCAACTGGCATGTGCTGATTGGCGGCAGCGCCCTCACCGAAAGCCTGTGCAAAGCCGGCGCCGAGCTGGGCATCCGCCTGTACACTGGCTATGGCATGTCCGAGACCGGCCCCCTGCTGACCACCACCCACCTGCAACCGGAGGATCTGGCGTTGCCGCTGGCGCAGCAGGCCGGCAAGCGCGTTAAAACCGGGGTGGCGGTGCCCTTGGTGGACGTGCAGATTGTCGACCCCACCGGCACCCCACTGCCCCATGACGGCACCACCAAGGGTGAAGTGGTGGCGCGCGCCCCCTGGCTGACCCAGAGCTATTTCAAGGAACCCGAGAAAGGCCGGGAGCTGTGGGAAGGCGGCTGGCTGCACACCGGCGATGTCGCCAGTATCGAGCCCGACCACACGCTAGTCATCAAGGACCGCATCAAGGACGTGATCAAGACCGGTGGCGAGTGGCTATCGTCACTCGACCTGGAAAATCTCATTTCCCAGCACCCTGCCGTTGCAGCCGCCGCCGTCGTGGGTGTGCCGGATGACAAGTGGGGCGAACGCCCCCACGCCCTGGTCACCCTGAAACCCGGCCAGGAGGCCACTCTGGCGGAGATCCAGGACCACCTGCGGCAGTTTGTCGACAGCGGTGAGATCAACAAGTGGGCGATACCGGCCCAGATCGACTTTGTCGACGACATCCCCAAGACCAGCGTTGGCAAGATCAACAAGAAGCTGATCCGGGACCAGCTGGGCTGATGGCGTTCAAGCACACCATGTCGGAAGAACCGTCATCGCATGCCAGCTTGAACCTTCAACCTGGCGAGTAGTCTCAGTGGATACGTAGGATGCCGGTGAGCAAAGCGAATCACATCAAAGGCCACTCTGTGCGCGCAACAAGAATGATGCGGTTCGCGGCGCTCACCGGCATCCTACGATGTGTCCCAATGATCGAAGCAAAAACGGGGTCTGAACGACCCCGTTTTTTCAATGCCATTTCCTGGCCTTTGCCGGGTCAGAACCCGGCGAAGGCGAAGTCCACCTCCGGACGCTTGCCGGAGACGATGTCGGCCAGCGCGGCAGCGGAGCCGCAGGAATGGGTCCAGCCCAAAGTACCGTGGCCAGTGTTGAGATACAGGTTGCCGAAATGGCTCCTGCCGATGTAGGGAATGTTCGACGGCGTCGCCGGACGCAGTCCGGTCCAGAACTCCGCTTGCTCCCACAGCCCCGCATCCGGCATCAACTCGGCGCTGCGCCGAACGATGGCCCGACAGCGGGTGAGATTCAGCCGACGGTCATAGCCGTTCAGTTCAGCGGTGCCTGCAACCCGAATCCGGTCCCCCAGTCTTGAGTAAACCAGTTTGTACTCATCATCCGTCAGACTGACCTGGTAAGCCGCCTTCTCATCCTTCACCGGGACGGTGATGGAGTAGCCCTTGGCTGGGTAAATGTTCAGGAACAAACCCAGCTGTCGCGCCAGTACCGCACTGAAACAGCCCAGGCTGAGCACATAGCTGTCGGCATGGAGGGTCTCATGCAAGCCTTCATGCAAGGTGCGCACACCCAGGATACGGTCGCGGGTGTGCTCAAAGCCCAGCACCTCGGTACCGTAGCGGAACCTCACACCGGCCGCCTCGGCCAATCCGGCCAGCGCTTGAGTAAACTTGCGGGCGTCGCCGGATTCGTCCTCCGGGGTGTAGGTGGCGCCGGCAATGCGATGACGGGCCGGTGCCAGTGCCGGTTCCAGCTCAATGGCACGATCAGCATCGATGATCTGGCGGTCACAACCGAGCTCGCGCATCAGCCGCGTGGGTTCCAGCGCGGCCTCAAATTCCCGGGGGTTGGTGTAAAAATGCAGGATGCCTTTGGACAGGCAGTCATACTCGATGCCGGTTTCCTCACGCAAGGCCTGCAACTGGGCCCGGCTGTAGGTCCCCAGGTGCACCATCTGGCGAATATTGTAAGCGGCCTTGGCGGCGGTGCACTGGGACAGAAAACTGATGGCCCAACGCCATTGGGCCAAATCCAGGCGGGGTTTGAACAACAGCGGCGCGTCCGGCTGGGTGAGCCACTTGAGCACCTTCAGGGGTGCCCCCGGATTGGCCCAGGGTTCGGCGTGGGATACCGAGATCTGGCCACCATTGGCATAACTGGTTTCCAGACCAGCCTTGTTCTGGCGGTCCACCACTGTGACCTCGTAACCGGCCTTGCGCAGGAACCAGGCCGACGTGATACCAACAACTCCGGCGCCCATAACCAGGACGTGCATAGTAACCCTCCGCTGGAAAGTAAGAGTGCGACGTGTCGAGCCGCGATTCGGCTCCCCGGCATTGTACCCGTTCACCACCCCGAAATGGTGGCGACTTTCGGCCAGATTCGGCAAATTTACCGGGATTTATCCTTCAAGATGGGGACGAGGAGGGGTCAACCTCCGGCGCGCTTGACCACCCAACCCTTTTGCTCAAGCAGGGGCACCAGGATGTCCCGCTGGTCCCCCTGAATTTCCACCACACCGTCCTTAACCGTGCCACCAGTGCCACAACGGGCTTTCAGCACCTTGGCCAGAGCCTTGAGCTCCTTGTCGGCCAGGGGGATACCGGTCACCAGCGTCACCCCCTTACCCTTACGGCCCTTGGTTTCCCGGCTGACACGTACTACCCCGTCGCCGGCCGGCGGCTGAGACTGGCCACATTGACAGGCTTCCACCGGTTGCCGACAGTCGGGACACATCCGGCCCTGGTCGGTCGAATAGACCAGGCCGCCCTGGGATTGTTTTTTCATGCAAACTCCAAATTATCGGGATGAGCTCAGCGGTTTTCCGGTGGGAACCTGGCGAACATCGCCTCGACCACCTCGTCGATCAGCTCGCTGCGATATTCCGGGGACTGGTTTTCATTGAGGTAGCGCTTGCTGGCTGCACGCCAGACGACACGCTCGCTGTCGGTGTCGACCAGTTCAACCACCAATTTTCCCTCCTTCACCTCCCGCACCGGCGGCGCTGACGCGATGCCCCAGCCAAATGGGCGGTGACCAAAACCGACGCCATAGCTGAAGCCGTAACTCTCCAGGCGTTCCTCCTCGACCACCTGATAGAACACCAGCAGATCGGCCTGCTCGGTTGGCAGGCGCTGGAACTGCTTGGCCGCCATTTCCCGGGTCACCGCACTCTCCACCCGGGCACTGTCCAGCGAGGTAAACCCCTGGGGCTGTAATCCTGGCGCAAACGC
This sequence comes from Marinobacter sp., assembly GCA_041594735.1. GTDB lineage: Bacteria > Pseudomonadota > Gammaproteobacteria > Pseudomonadales > Oleiphilaceae > Marinobacter. The sequence continues at coordinate 9,603 of JBFHLR010000019.1, read as the reverse complement.
CCAGGACTGGTAGCTTTCGAAACGGGCAGCGGCATCGTAATCCGTCACCACCTTACCGGCACAGCCAGCCAGCAGGAATAAAGCGACGATGATCGGTAGCGTTCGCATGGGCTCTTACCTCATCAGTGTCAGTGTGGATGATCTTTTTGACCGCAATTATCGTCAGCGTTCATTCGGCCGACACCGCAATTTCTGCGCCTCGCAAAATCCCTCGAACTCCGCCAGGCGGGCAAGCGGCAACCTGACCACCGCCTGCACGCCGGTGCTGTAGTCCACCGAGACCACCTCGGCGGCATGCACATCACACCAGTGACGCACCACCTGTTCGTCTGCATAGGTCATGGCCACGGTCACGGTTGCAAGCGCCGGTTGGACCACCCGCTGCACTTGCGACAATACGCTTTCCGCAGCCCCCGCGTAGGCTCTCACCAAACCGCCAGCGCCCAACTTGATGCCACCAAAATAGCGGATCACCAGCACAAGAACATCGCCCATGTCCTTGTGCTGGATGACGTTGAGGATCGGCTTGCCCGCGGTGCCGGAGGGCTCACCGTCATCGTTCATGGCCGCTTCCGCCGCGGAGCCAGGTCGGCCAATCTGGTAGGCCCAGCAGATATGACGGGCATCGGGGTGATCCCGATGGGCCTGGTCGAGCCATTGCCGCACCTCGTCCCGGTTCGATACCGGCGCGACCCGGGCAATGAAACGGCTCTTCTTGACCTCCGTCTCGCGTTCTATCACGCCGGCAGGTATGGGATAATCTTTTGCCACAACACTGTACCTGATGAACCATTGGCACCCGACAGGAGGTAGAGCACCGTGTCCGGCAACGAACGTACCAGCCCGGGAACCGTACCTCCCGCAAAAATTCGGAAAGCCGCCTGCGGAATCCGGTTCGAGCCGGATGAGTTGCACGAAGGTATTGATTTTTCGAAGGCAGTTCAACTCCGACCTACCGATGAAGATAGCCCACCAGACCCCGTTCCTGCGATCAACCTGCGGAAAACACCGGTAAGGTGACCCGCACGCCCTGGCCACCGCCTTCCCTCGCCATCGTGACATCCCCCATGCCCGACCTGACCCTGCGCACCGTCAGCTCCATCAACGCTATTCCCCAGGCCACCTGGGAGCGTTTCAGCGGAACCGCATCGCCGTTTCTGCGCCATCAGTTCCTGCAGGCCCTGGAGGAAAGTGGTTGCACCAGCCCGAGCACCGGCTGGGCGCCCTGTCACCTGAAGATCCTGCTGGATGGCGAGCTGGTCGGCCTGGCACCGGGATATCTCAAAACCCACTCCATGGGCGAGTACGTGTTCGACTGGGCCTGGGCCGACGCCTACCGGCACCACGGCCAGGACTACTATCCCAAACTGCTGCTTGCGGTGCCCTTCACGCCGTCCCAGGGACCGCGGCTGCTGTTGGCACCCCAGGCTCGCACCAGGATAAATGCCGCCATGGTGCATCAGGCACTGGATACCCTGATCCACGAGCTTGGGGCTCACTCCTGGCACCTATTGTTCCCGGATGCCGACGATCAGGCGCTGCTGCAGCATCCCCGGAGCATCCACCGGCTGGGGTGCCAGTTCCACTGGCACAATCGGGGCTATGCCGATTTTGACGATTTCCTGGCCAAATTAACCTCTCGAAAGCGTAAATCCATCAAACGGGAACGACGCCAGGTGGAAGACCAGGGTATCCGTTTTCGCCACTATCCCGGGAAGGAGGTGCCGGATACGGTGCTGGACTCGTTTTACCAGTTCTACCAGGCCACCTACCTCAAACGTGGGCAACGACCCTACCTCAACCCGGCGTTCTTCCACCTGCTGCGGGAGCGCCAGGGCGAACAGCTTCACCTGGTGATGGCGGAGCAGGACGGTCGCTTCATTGCCGGCTCACTGTTCCTGCTGGGCAGCGATACCCTCTACGGGCGTTACTGGGGCTGCCTGGAAGAATTCAATCACCTGCACTTCGAAACCTGTTACTACCAGGGTATCGAACTGGCGATCGCTCGTGGACTGAACACCTTTGATGCCGGCGCCCAGGGCGAACACAAGCTGATTCGCGGCTTCGCCCCGGAGCTGACCCACTCCTGGCACGGCATCGCCCACCCTGGTTTTCGCGCCGCCATCCAGCGCTTTTGCGACGAAGAAGCAGCTCAGGTCATCCAGTATCGGGACGACGCCCGGGACGCCCTGCCGTACCGGACAGAAACATCGCAGCCGTGAACGACTCCGCCCCGCTGGCACTCCATGGACTACACTTTAGGTGCGTCGGGGATGTCATTCAATACTTAACCCACTATGTCCCAGCGGAGCGGTATACATGGATTCAAGCAGTCTTTTGGCCCTCTTCGCGGATGATCACCTGGCGGTCCTGATTTCCTGCGGCGCTTTGGTGGTGGCGCTGACACTGATACTCATCGTCCATCGTTACCAGCAACAGTCGGAGTCGGAGCACGAAGCGCAAAAACAGCGGCTGGACACGCTCTGGCAGGAACTGGACGATCTGCGTGTAGGCCAGGCCGAGACGCCTTACGTAGCGGCTGGCCACAGTTCCGACGGTTTGGCAAGGGAACACCTGGCCATTGAGCGCTCGGCCTATGAGCAGCTCTGGCCTCCGATTTACGATCTGCACGACAAGCTGGGCATCTTCCTGCGTGCCGTGGAGGCACAGGAACCCGCCAACGACAGCCGGCTGAGCGCACGCAATGCCGCCCTGGAGGCACGATCCGTCCTGAATCAGGTGCGGCCATTTTGCCATGCACGGGTGGAGGAGCTGGCGACCCAGCTGATCGACAGCGAAATCAAGGCCCATCTTGCCGGCTGCCAATACCAGGAGTTGCAGCGGGATAGCGACGCCAACGAAACCGGCCACGAACAGGAAATTCAACACCAAAAGTTTCGGCTGCTTTACGAGGGGGAAGTGCCGGAGCTGATGAGCGAACTGATCGAGGCGATCCGGCGTCGCAGCGTTCGCCGCGGCGACTGAAGCGGGCTCGGTGCACGCCGCCATGCCGAGAACGGATCTTGACCCGGTCCGCTGACCTCATACACTGGACAGCAACACATCGGACGAGATCGCCGTCACCATGAGATTATTCATCGGGCTCGCCCTGCCACCAGACATCAAACAGCAGGTTCTGGCAACCCAGCACCGATGTCCCGGCGCCCGCTGGCAGAACGCCAACCAGCTCCATCTGACGCTGAATTTCCTTGGTCAGGTTGCCGAGGATCAGGCCCCGGCCCTGTGCCGCCTCGTCTCAGATTTCAGCTTCACGCCGTTCAGCCTGCAACTGGCAGGCGCAGGTCACTTTGGCGCGCATGCGCTGTGGCTCAGCGTTGCCCCGCAGGAGCCGGTAATCCAGCTTCATCAGGCACTCAGGGAACGTCTCGAAGCACAGGGGTGGCCGACGGAAAGGCGGCGCTTCCGGCCCCATGTCACCGTGGCCAGACTGGGCCGGAACAGCGACTGTAGCCATTATCTGGAGGCCCAGAGCGATTTCCAGTCCTTCCCCTTCGAGGTCCACCAGGCTGCGCTGTTCGCCAGCAGCCAGGGACAGCAGGGTTCACACTACGAAGTCATCGCCTTATCCGCAGGGCAGGCTCCCTAGTGTCAACTACCCTCAATGCGGAAGCCAACCTTCATGACCACCTGATAATGGCCAACCTTGCCCTCAACGACATGCCCCCGGGTTTCCTGCACTTCAAACCACTCGATGTTGCGAATGCTTTTACTGCATTCCTCCAGGGCGTTATTGATGGCGTCTTCGATACCCGCCTTGGATGAACCGACGACTTCCACTTTCTTGTAGGTGTGATGGTTGGACATGAGAACCTCCGCTCAATCAGTAACGGTTGTTACTTGAGCCTAGTCCAAGGTTCGCGGGAATGTCAGATAATACCGGGCCTTGATCCCACCGCCCGGCAACAGGAGCGGACAAAAGGACGGCCTCAGCCCCCCGGAATCAGATAGCGACAGGCCGCGGCGGCAACAAGACCCGCGGTAATGGCCGGCAGAGGCTTGCGGGTCACCAGGATCACCCCGGCGGTGGCCAGCAGCGCCACCCGGGCCCCCAGATCGCCTTCGTAGGCCATGGGCACGATGATGGCGATAAGTACCGAACTGGCCATGGCATTGATAAAGCTCTCAATGCGGGGGCTGATGCGGACAAACGACATCAGGAAGACACCGCCATAACGGGTGAGCAGAGTCACACCGGTCATCACAGCAATCAGCACCAAGGTGCCCAGGGTGGATGTTTCGATGCTCATGCCGGTTTTTGCTCCAACCAGAAGTATCCCACCACGCCCCCTGCAAGCGCCCCTACCACCACGTGGGTATGGGGTGGCAACCACAGGTAGGCAACCATCGCCGCCACCGCCGATATCCCCCAGGCCACCAGCACCCGTGGCGACTTTTTACCGCCCAGCGCCATGGCCAGCAGGAAGCAGCCAAGAACCATATCCAGGCCCAGGGCTTCCGGTTGCTGCAGCAGGCCGCCGAAGTAGACGCCCACTGCCGTACCGAGCAGCCAGGCCAACCAGAGCACCAGCCCGCCGCCGAGAATCACTTCCAGATTGCGCTGACCGTTCTGGTAGTCCTGCGCTGCCACCGCCCAGTTGGCATCGGTGAGCACCAGTAGAATGCCGTAGCGCTGAGTCGCGGGCAGTTCCTTCAGCAGCGGGTAAAGCGAAGCCCCCATCAGCAGGTGCCGTGAATTGATGGCAAACACCACCACCATCAACGGCACCAGGGCCACCGCCGATCCCCACATGTCCAGAGCGGCAAACTGGGAGGCCCCGGCAAACACCGTGGTGCTCATCAGCAAGGCCTGGGCTGGCGTCAGCCCGGCTTGTACCGCGGCCAGCCCAAACGCTGCACCAAATGCCACCACGAATAAAGCAATGGGCAGCAGCCGGATAAACTCAGCCCGCACTCTGGCGGGCTGCAACTGGTAACTGGAAGAAAGCGTGTCCATGGTGGCGAACCGGTGTCCTGAAGGGCTGAATCGAAACCAAACCGGCATCCGCTGAATCCTGCAAGCATCAGTGGAAAGACGGAATGTCAGGACACTAGTTAAGTTGGCCTGATGGGCCTATAGGTAGATCCCGAAGGGCCTACCGTTATTCGCGAAAGTCCCCTGTCAGCCCCCCATGGCCACTGGTGCCGCATGGGCTAGCGCCATGATGTCATCGTAATGGCGGAGCCACACCACGGGTTCCATGGAGCGGTCCAGGGTCAGGCCACGAATCTCATTGACCATGGCCTGGGCTACATCGGCTGAGGCAACACCACGGTACCTGGACAGGGGGCCCGGTAACAGGCAGTTCAAGGCCGGCATCAAGGTGCCCATGGCCGCCTCGCCAGCGCGGTGCTCGGCCCGTTCTCCCAGCAACAGACCGGGGTGATAGATGGACAGGTAGGGATACTGTAGCGCAGCCAGGTCCCGCTCCAATTCGCCCTTGACCCGGTTATAGAACACCGGTGAGCGGGCACTGGCGCCCACCGCAGACATCAGAATGAACGCCTTGGCCCCGTGCGCCTTGCCCTGGCGGGCCGCCGCCAGACAATAGTCGTAATCCACCTTGCGAAACGCAGAGCGGGAACCCGCCTGTTTCAGGGTTGTCCCCAGACAACAAAGCACCACGTCCACCTCGAAGTGCTTGGCGGAGGCTTCCAGATGATCGAAGTCCGCCACCTCGGCCACCAGGCGGGGATGGTTCAGCGCCAACGGCCGCCGCGTCAGCGCGACCACCCGCTGGACCTCGGGGGTTGCGAGCAGGCCCTGCAGGCATTGGCTACCCGTGAGGCCCGTAGCCCCCAACAGTAAAACGTTCATGCACTTCTCTCCGTGAATACCGCCGCTCGGAATGAGCGGCTGCCAGCGTGAAGCAGCTTTGGCTTAACTCCGAAATCGCCTTGGCCCAGGCTGTCAGTATTGACTACAGCCGTCACCAGAGCCCGACCGGTTCGCTTGGGGCAGCCAATCAACCCAAGACATTGCCAGTCGACACTGCAGACACGCAACCGTATACCAATACGACAGTCTGGAGCGTCAGCTTTCTTTTCACACTTTGAGGCGGGCGTCTTGAACGCCCGCCATTAGCACGCTGATAGACGGTCCTGGCCGGATGGCTGGTACGAATTATGCGTAATCCATCTTTTATACACCGGGAACGCACAGTTTGCGCATCGGATGCGCTTGTGAATCCATAATGATCGCTAAACGCCCTATTTGCGCCAAGGAGGGAACCATGCACCAGTCAACTACTTCGGGACGGTGGGTTGCAGCCTTAGCCATCCCCCTATTGCTCGGGAGCACCGACACCCACGGAGAACTGATCACGTTTGAACTCAATACCCAATACCATAACTTCGGACCGTCAACCGCACTGGATGCCTTCCTGATGCCGGGTGAAGCTATCACCGGTCATTTTACGTTCGATTCGCTGACACCGGATTCCGACGGCTCCCCCGAGTTCGGTCTTTTTCCCTCGGCTATTACAGCGGCAACCATCATGGCGGGCGGGCATATTTTTGAACTGGACCCAACGGGCCCCAACGGCATTCAGACCGTCCATTCCGATCAAGGGCCACTCGGCTTCGTCAATCAATACGATGTCTGGTGGGATATCGAACCAACCCTGGGTTTTTCCGAGCTATCGGCGTCCATACACTTTGAGCAGTTCTTTGTACTTCCCCCGACCCCCATGCTGGTAGAGAGCGACCAACTGCCCCTGACACCACCCGATGTGGGCCTGATTAACGAGACAAGCTGGTTCACCTTGAACGTGGTGAACAGCAATGGGAGCCAAGAACACTTCATGCCCGCACCAACCCTGGTTCGGGTACCGGAACCCTCGACCCTGGGCCTGTTTGCCCTGGCACTGCTGGGGCTGGGATTCCGTTGCGGCGCATCGCACTTCCGTTGCCGTACAGCCTAACCCATTCCCAGCGCTAGATCGGCTTAAACCACATGAACATGGCCATCCCGGCCGGCGAACGGATTGTTGATACTGCTCCCCTCTCCACCAAGAATGGCTTCGGGATGGTTTTCAAGCATTTCCTGTTCAATTTCGGCCGCGTATTTGCGTGGCACATCCACCATGACCAGGTACTTACCGGCTTCTATCGCGTTGTGGAACTTGCGAATTCGGTAGTTTTCGGCGGATATCCCGCCAAATCCCCCTAGCCAACCGCCCGCCATCACGGCGAACGCACCCAGGGCCACCCAGGCCAGAGTGGGCCATTCCACGCCGCCATACAGGGCGGCGGGCAGGATGAACGACAAGCCAATGACCAGGCCGATCAACAAACCCCGCTCAACGTAGCGAACCAGGTCGGTCCGGTCCAGAACGCTGGCCCGATGCAGCCGGTGGGTATACAGCCCGGCTTCGTCTTTACTCACAATGTGGAAGTGCCAATCGCCGATGCCACGGGCATGCAGGTCATCCGAGATGTCCTGTACATCGTCAATGTGGTCAACCAGATAGAATAACCGTCTCATAACTCACCTCCGCTCTCGCAGAGAACGTTTCACCACCTCACCGGCCATTATACGATGGTCAAATGCCAACCAAGCCGAGTCCCTAAGACCGTGTCGCCATAACCTGGGCCGGCTTAGCCCGGCAAGCGCTAAAGGCGCCGCCCACTCCCGGTCAGGCCAGCATGGGCGCCACAACTCCGCTCCACAGACCGATGGCGCTGATCACCAGCAGGATGCTCCCGAGTACCCGGAAAAATACCGGAGTCTCAGCCTGCAACATGCGGTCGTGAAAACGTAACCCAATCACATGGCCGACGGCTGCACAAGGCAACAGCCATAAGTGGTGGACCAGCTGCAGATCGACCCCCGCCCAGATGAAGGCTGCCATTTTGATGGTCACCAGGATAAACCAGAGTGCGAACAGGGTGTCCCGCAGCCGCTCCTTGGGCAACTGCTGGGCGACGACCGCAATGATCAGCGGCGCACCGATCAGCGAGGTCCCGCTGATGTAGCCCCCCAACATCAGAAACAGGGTATCCACCGTCTTGCTGTTGCTGCGAAACGGTCGGTTGAGGATGTACGACAGTGAGTACACCGACACAATGGCGAAGATGATGCCGCTCATCACACTGGCCGGCAGGGTAATCAGCCCAAAGACCCCGATCAGTTTGGGCACGATCATGATCCCCAGGATACGCCACAGATAGCGCCAGTCCACCGTCCCTTCCCCGGCCGGCAGCGACGCGGCGTGTCTGCTGTTGTTCTTGACCTTGCGGTTGTTCATAACAATGGTGAGGGACGAAAAAACCAGCAGATGCACGGAAATGATCGGCAGGTAAACCAGCGGGGCGTTGTACACCAACAACAGGAAGGGCAGCGACAACACCGCGCCGCCGAAACCGAGCCCGGATCGGACGAAACCGCTCCAGATGAAGATCACGCCAATGAGGAAGTATTGCAGTATCGACAGGTCGGACATGACGCTCCTGATGGGCTCCGGGGAGGGACGGGCAAAGGGGAGAGTGTACCGGACACCCGGGGTGGCCGCCTACGCGTAAACCGAAACAACCGCCTTAGGGCCTGCCCCGTTAAGCGGTTGAAATTGTTTGACTCACGAAAAATCCGTGCGCCAGCTTCGACTTTTTGGCGAGAAAATATTCATTGACCCGTTCCGAAAAAGCATCTAGCTTGTGGCCTTGTTCGTGCCCCATAAGGGCCACGACCACTGAAATCGGACAGCCGGCCAAAAGCCGGAATACAACAACAAGACCACCACTCGTACCGTGATCCGGTCAGGTGGGAGAGGATTTCAACCATGTCTCAGACAGCATTTGCCCATGCTGGCCGGCGCCCTGCACCCGGCCATCGGCACCACCACCGTTATTCCCCTTTTTCCGTACAGACCATCGTTCCGGGTTCTGCAACTCCGGCGCTCGGCCGCCTGCAGCTGACTCGATCCTGATTGCGTTTCTGATTTCGAGTTCCATATCGAATTGATTTCGACAGTTGGCCGATAACGATCGCCAACGTTGAATCGCCTTAACCGGAAAAAGGTGAATAGCTATGCGTGATGTCAGCCTCAACGACGTGTGGGAACGCGATTCCGGCCCGGTATACATGACCGGCAGCCAGGCGCTCGCACGCCTTCCCTTACTACAGGCCCAACTCGATCAACAAAACGGTTTGAACACCGCAGGTTTCATTTCCGGCTACCGTGGGTCGCCCCTGGGCGGATTCGATCAGGTACTCTGGAAAGCCAAGGAATACCTCAAACAGCGCAACATACACTTCTTGCCCGGCGTCAACGAAGACCTCGGCGCAACCGCTGTCTGGGGCTCCCAGCAAGTCAACATTTTTGAAGGCGCCAAGTACGACGGCGTCTTTGGCCTCTGGTATGGCAAGGGCCCCGGTGTCGACCGCACCGGCGACGTGTTCAAACACGCCAATGCGGCCGGTACCTCCCAGTTTGGCGGCGTGCTGGCAGTGGCCGGCGATGACCACTCCTGCAAGTCCTCCACCCTGCCGCACCAGAGCGATTACGGCTTCATGGATGCGTCCATGCCGGTGCTCAATCCCAGCGGCGTGCAGGAAATCCTCGATCTCGGTCTCTATGGCTGGGC
>JBFHLR010000018.1:0-26603 GCA_041594735.1 Marinobacter sp. | reverse complement strand
GGACAGCAACAGGGCATCGCGCTTGTCGATGGACTTCGCCACCAGCTGGCGCTTGATCTCCTGCAGCACCTTGGACAGTGTCGCGTAGTCGTGCAGATCGCTGCGGCCGTCTTCGTCAAGGTTGGCAATGGTTTTCACCAGGTTGCCACTGGGGTAATAGACTTCGATCGCCGACTCCCGCACCACCACCTCCAGCTGCCGGTTCTGCTCCGCACTGGCGGTCTGAGCCCCGGTCAAATCCGGCAGGTTGAGTTCGAGAATGGCAATGTGATTGAACACCATGCTCATCAGCAGCACCGGAACCAGCACGATCATGAGGTTCATGAACGCGGTGATGTCGATGTCGCCTTCTTCAAGTTCTCTTCGTTTTGCAAACATCGCTAGCCACCCTTTACCGGTTAGGCGTCGGTCTCGCGGGTCAGGACCGCCGCGCGGTTGCCACGAACGATGGAGTTCAGGAACTTCACGCCCGCCATTTCAATGCTTTCGACGATTTCCAGGGTCTTGTTCTGGAGCAGGGAGTGAATCAGCAGCAGCGGAATGGCTGCGATCAGACCAAAGGCCGTGGTGTTCATGGCCACCGAAATGGACTGGGACAGCAGGGTGGCCTTGTCCGCCGGATCGGCGTTGGCGACCGCGGTGAAGGCCGCAATCAGACCGATGATGGTACCCAGCAGGCCCAGCAGGGTGGACACATTGGCGAGGATGGACAGGTAGTTGGTGCGCTTGGACAGGCGGGGAATGGATTCCATCACCCCTTCCTGCATGGCCGCGTGGATATCGTCACGACGGGGGGACGAGCGCATGGTGTCCAGCGCCACCGACATCAGGCGGCCGATGGCGGAGACGTTGTCCTGAGCCACCTTTTCCGCCTGGTCGTACTGCCTCTTGCTGACCAGCGGCAGCAACTCGCCGTAGGCACTCTTGTTGGCCACCAGGGCGCGCTTCAGGAAGATCCAGCGCTCGGCGGCAATGGCCAGCCCAACCAGCAGCACCAGAGCGATGGGGTACATAAACGCACCACCTTCCTGGAAGAAAGAAACAATAGTTGAATACGCAGTCATGATCGTCACCCCACAGCGTGGCTAGTCTTTTCGTTCATTGAGTTATGGAAGTTACTGGCCAGAGCCCCCCATGGGCTCCTCCAGTTGCAGCTCGTTGTAGAACTGCATGGTTCTGGCGTGGACATCCCGGTCCACCACATCAAACACCTTGCCCGACACCGAAGTGATCGAGCGGTAGAGCTTTCCCGGTCCTTCCGGCGGCTTCCAGGGGATGAAGTAACTCACCGACGGCTGCTCCTTGTCCCCTACGAAGGTACTTTCCAGGTCAATATTGCCCTGAGCTAAATGGTCCTGAGCGAGAGCCAGGGATCCGCTGATCAGGCACAGCAGCCCCCCGGCCGCAACCGCCAATAACGGCTTGCGCAGCGTCTGAATCGTCATTTGGAATCTCCTAGCCTTTATCGGATGGCTCGACGTCCGCGTTCTGTTCCGACGCCACCGGCGTGTCGGCGGCGGCCGGTTCCTGCGGCGGCGCATCGACAAACCGGGTCTCAATGCCGGTGCGGCGGCGAACCTCGATCAGCCAATTGGCAACTTCCGGATTGCTGCCATCGGTGAGGAAGTCATAAGCCTCGTAATGGGGCTGGGCCAGTTCCGGTCGGTTAAGGTACAGGTCGTAGAGAATGGCCAGGTTCAGGTGAGCGCCAGGGAAATCTTTCCAGAGTGTCAGCGCATCGATGTACACCTGCTGGGCCTGGACAAACTCGCCTTTCTTGCGCAGGTGCAACGCCAGCGACAGATAGGCGTTGACGTTACTGGCATTGACCGCCAGGGCCTGACGGTAGGCTTCTTCCGCTTTGTCCTGGTAGCCCCGGGTGTCGGCAATGTCGCCCAGTTTGACCCAGGGGCCGGAAAGTGCCGGAAAATCCCGGGTCATCTGGCGAAAGGCGATGCGGGCATCGCGGTATTTCTCGGCGTCCAGCAACGCGCTGGCGGCGCGGAAATCGGCCACCGCCTGCGGCGGCACCGGGGCCTGATCCGCGGTATAGGGGTTGGCCGCCGGCACATAGGCGATTTTCTGCCCCGCGGCATCGTAGAGCTGTTTCGGCAGCGGTGCCCCGGATTCGGCGAGGGTCATCGGTCGGGACGTGGAGGGCCCAATCACCGGCTGCTCCGCGGTCACCACCGTGGCGTCGGACTCGCTCGGCGCGCTCGCCAGTCCGGGCGCGAATTGCTGAAGGGAGGCGCAGCCGGAGACCAGCAACACCGCCAACAGGCCAGCGGTACGTCTTGCTTTAACGGATACCATCGCCATAGGCCACCTGTACTTCCTGCTTGTCGAATCGGGCGGGGTTCAGCTTGGCCATGGCACCAAAGCTCTCCTCCACCCACTGATCAAAGACACCGCCCCAGGAGCGTTCGATGTTGGCCTGGTGGACCTCAATCGCCAGTTCCTCGAACGGAATCGCCTGTTCCTCCAGCACGATTTCATACTGGGCCGCCTCAAGCGGGCTCAGGCCCTGCGGACGAGGCGCGTCCATCAACTCCTGGGCGAACTGACCATACAGGTCGGCAATGTTGAACGTTGCCCGGGTGGTCTGCCCCGCGATGCCGTAGGCCGCCGCCTTCTGGTAGCGGTCGAGGGCGTTTTTCAGCTTTTCGTTCTTGCGCGGGATGCTGACGTTGAGGGGCGCGCGCAGGCGCACCCGGTCGAACTCGATCCGCCAGTAATCGCCGTACTCGTTGTTGGCCCAGGCCGCCAGCCAGGCGGAGCGATCGCTCTGCCAGTCGGACGGTGCCTTGTTATGGCCGTCAATGACCCGGCGCAGCCAGTACAGGTGACGATTCAGGTCGTTATGCCGCTTGTACAGGTAGGCAATGTGGTAGCGGGCCTCCATGCGGGTGTCGAAGGGCTGCTCGTAGGCAAACGCCCATTGCTTGAAGTACTCCAGCGCCTGCATCTCCTCGCCGGCCTTTTCGTACATCTCGGCGGACAGGAACAGGGCATCCCGACGCTGGTCGGCGCTCGCGCCGGTGTCGCGATGGATGTCCTGGTAGGCCTGGGCGGCCTTGAGCCACTGCTCATCCTGCTCGTAGGCGTAGGCAATTTTGCCCGGCAACTGTGACGACAGGCGGTGATTCGGGTACAGCCGCAGCAGTTCGTTCATTTCGGCCAGAGCCCGCTCCCAGAACTCCAGGGTCATCAGATGCGTCGCCGCATCGAACTGGGCAATCACCCGCACGTCGGTGGCCGGCGCTTCGGTCTTGATGCGCAGGAAATGTTCCACCGCCAGGTTGAGGTCATCCGCCTGCTGAGCCTGTTCGCCCTGCTTGTAGATGGTCACGGCCAGACGTTCGGTGACCCTGGCGGCTTCCTCGGTGCCGGCCCCGATGTAGTTCAGCTGATCCCGATAGCCCTGCTCGGCGGCCACCAGATTACCCAGCTCGAACTGGCAGTGGGCGATCACGCCATAGGCGGTGCGGTTCAACTCGCGATCGATCTCGCCCTCGCGACTGACCACGGCGGTGGCGATTTCCAGCGCCCGCTCGTAGCGGCCCAGGGCAAACATCTCCTCGGCGGCCTTGGCCAGGACAGCGCCGGAGCGCTCGTCTTCCCGGTATTCCTGAACGAACCGCAGCTGGCTATCGACACCCTTGGCCCGCCAGGCGTTGAGCTGTTCACTGCCCTCGCCGGCACTGGCCATGACCAGCTCCAGCTGTTTCTGATAGGCGATAATGGCGGCGTAACCAGAGTCGGCACCGTATTCCGGATTACGGAATTCGTAGGCGGTCCGCTCATAGCCCCGGATCGCATTGGGGTAGTCTTCCCCGTCAAAGGAAGCCTCGGCGCTCATGAACACCATTTCCGGCACCTTCGGGTCGGTGGGGAAGGTCTGCTCATACTCGCCATAGAACTCGGCGGCCTTGAGGAAGCTGACCTGCATCTGGCTTTGCATGACCTCCGGGCTGACCTCCAGTTCGGTGGCCTCCGCCAGTTCCCGCTTCAGACGCTGGCCGGTGGCGTGGTGGTGCCGGGCCAGCTCGTCGATATAGACCTTGAGGTTCGGCGTGACCCGGCCCTTGGCGTCAGCCGACTGGGTCTGCCAGTACTGGGAGCGGATGCCGTAGTTGCGAACGTAGCTTTCTTTCTCCGCCAGCACCTGCTGGGAAAACTCGCCATCCACGTAGGCCCGGATCATCTCGGCGTGCATTTCCGGCGCCCGGTCCGACTCCGGGTTCTGGGCGACGAACGCCCGGAACGAGGCGGCGGAGTCTTCATAGCGTTCCTTCTCCAGGAAGTGCTGCCCCAGGCTGGAATACAGAATCCAGCTGTACTTGGCGGCCTCCGGCCGGTGATCAAACATGGCGGAGATCTTGGCAGCGCCGCCGGCGTGGGCCAGGCCGATGCTCATGATCCGCAGGGTGTCGTCCACCAGTGAGCGGTCGACATTTTCCAGGGTCTCGATCCGGCCATCGTCCGGCACCAGGCGATCGAGCACCTTGGACAGCGACGCCAGGCTGCTGTCGTAATCGCTCAGTTTGTACTGGGCCCAGCCCAGCAGGTACCAGGAGTTGTTGAGGAATGAGGGATCCGCCCCCAACGCCACCACGGACTTGTAGGCGCTTTCGGCGTCTTCGTACTGTTCATGGCGGAAGTGGATGTCGCCCTTGCGGAAATAGACTTCCGCCAGCCGTCCGGAATGGGGCTGTTCCACGATGAAGCGATTGAGCACTTCCAACGCTTCCTTGTCGCGGCCGTCGAGATCGTAGGCCTTGGCCAGCTGGTACAGGGCCTCATCGTTATCCGGGTCGTCCGGGTATTTCTGCAGCAGGTCGTGATAGGCCTCGATGGCGTCCGGGAAGTAGCCCTGCTCGGTCGGCAGGGTGCCCAGCAGCTGGTTGTAGTCGGCCTCCAGCATGTAGACACTGGCGATCCGACGTTCGATCTGCTCTTTCAGCTCCTGCTCTTCGACGGTTTCCAGCAGCTGGCGATACTCCTCGCGAACATCGGCGTGCATCACCCTCGGCAGCGGCAGATCGGTGAGTTCTTCCCCGGAGCTCTGCAGACGGCCGATGGTGGTGTCGTTGAGCGAACTGCAGCCGCCCAGCACCACGGCCAACATCAAGACGCTATATCGCATCACTGTCCTCCCCGGCACCCGCCTCCGCGGCAGGCACTCCTGTTGCGTCTTCGACAGCTGGGGCTGCGGCCTGCTCAGTGCCATCGAGTTCAATGAGGGAACGATCGAGGATACGAACCTTCGCCAACTGAGCCTCCACCTGGTAGTGCTTCAGGCGCTGTTCATGGATATCCAGCTCGGTGGACACCAGCGTGAGCATGACCTGCTCCAGCTGTTCGATCAGGGCACCGGTGCGCGCAACCTCCGCATCCACCGCCCGCATCATCCGCTCGACATCGCCGGCATAGGCTACGCCCCCGCGATCGGCGCGATCCGCGCCCTGAAGGCCACTGACGATGGTGCGAGAGCGATCCAGCTCCGTTGCCAGCCCCTCCAGCAGCCACTGGATGTGTTCCTGCTTTTCATCCGGAAGGATGCTGGCTCGCTCAAGCAGCTGGCGGTACCGGGCATCGGCGTCCGCGGTATCACCGGCCAGCCGGGTCAGACTGTGACCGCGGCCATCCGCCCCCAGGCTTTCACCGCGGGCCTCGAGAATGACGGCAAAATCATCCTGCTTGTTTTTCCACACCGCCAGGTTATTACGGATGGCGTACAGATCCCGCAGGTCCTTCATCACCGACTGGAAGCTGTGATCGGACATCAGCTCCACCAAAAACGGCGACAGATGATTCACCGACACCGACGGCGCCTGACCGAACCAGTCGCTGTCGCCCAGCACGGCGTCCAGGTTGCGCACGAACAGCTCCAGCATGTCACTGCCCTGCAGAGATGCGCGGGCACGGGCGAGCCAGCTCAGGGCTTCCCGGTACTTGCGGTCGGCGTCGATGAAGCCGCGAGCGGCGCGTCCGTCCAGCCCCAGCTGTTCGTAGACGTGGGGTTTGAGCAATAACGCTTCCTGTACTTCCGGCAGGGCGATGGAGCGCTGTTCCAGCTCACCCAGCGGCCCCAGGGCGTCGCGATAATCACCTTCGTTCACCGCCAGCCAACTGGCACCCAGCAGCCCCCGGTTGGAGTAGGCGCCGCTGGTGCGAAGTTGGGTCAACTGAAACTTGGAGCCTTGCAGATCGTCGTTCTGGGCGTACAGGAACGACAGCGCCATCCGGGCCCGATCCGCCAGACGCGCCAGCTCTTCGCTGCCGTCGCCAAACTCGACCACCTCGTCAAGGGCACCAATGGCACGACTCAGCTCCTGCTGCTTGCCGTAGGCGATACCGAGATTGAAATGAAAATAGGGGGCATAAGGGCTGTCATCATCGATGGTTTGGGCAATGCCCTCCCCCGCCTCGAAGTAGCCCAGCTTGATGTTCACCAACGCCGCCAGATAGCGGTACTCCGCATCCAGCTCCGCCGGCATGGCGCCCTGGATATTGGCCAGGTTGCGGGCCGCCCGTTCGGCATCGCCGCGCAGGTACTGCATCTTGCCAAGATAGAACCAGGCGCGATTGCGGGCTTCCTCGCCGACATTGCCCGCCACCACCCGGGTGAAAATGTCTTCTGCCTGAGCATCCAGGCCGTAGGACAGGCTGACGCCCCCTTTCAGCAATTCCGCGTAGCTGCCGTGGCCGATAATGCCCCCCTTGTCCTCGGCGTAGGCGTACTCCACCAGCGCATCGAAATAGTTTTGCTGATGAAACTCATAAAGAATCGCCCCGTACTTGAGGTCCTTGACCTCGTGGGCACTGGCAGCAACGAACAGGGAAACCGCAGCGACGCCGGTCAGGCACTTGGCCAGCAGGCGGAGTCGCCCCGCCTTCCTGTTGAATCCGGTACCGTTCATGGCATCACCATTCCCGCACGCTGAACTCTGGCTGCTGACGCGCCTCGGAATCGGCAATGCTCAGCTCGATGTACTTTGGACCGGCCTCCTTGGCGATGGTCAGGGTTGTGCCCCGCTTGTATTCGCGGCCATTGGGCCCCAGCCCGACAAAGAAGGCGGAGACGGTGTGCTCGCCTTCGCTCAGATTACCCAGGTGCAGCCGGTGCATACCGCCCTTGGCCAGGGCCTGGCGCTCAGACGCGTTATACAGGTAGCTGGTCACTGTCTCGCTATCCACCTTCAGCTCAACCCCCTCCAACTGGAAGAATTCGCCCACATCGAGGGATACGAAGACACTGAATTGGGTGTTGGCCGGAAACAACAGGTCCTCCTCCAACACCCGCAGGTCTTTATTCAGCGCAATTACCGACGTTTTCAGGTTCTGGATGTCCCGGGACAGGTCGTTCACCGCCTGCTGGGCCTGACGCCGGCTCTCACGAATGGACAGCGGCGTCTCAATGATCTGCTCAATGGCACGAACCGCGGGCCCCTGGGGAGCCGCTTCCGTCGCATTGGCGACGGCGCACCCCAACCCAATCAGCAGCGACACCCCAGCCAGGAGGCCGCGAAATGCGCTGACAGCCAACGGGCCGAAGGCTCGAAAAGGTTTGATTGTTCGCATGGCGCTCCTCCACCTACGACGGCCAACGGCCGGATCGTGACAACTCGGGGAACTGACTTTTGAGGACTCTGACTCTGCGTTGATGACCGGAAGGGAAGCGTCATTGCCCCGGGCTTCCGGTTGGTCAGATTTCTTCTTGGCACAGCTCTCTCGTCAAAGATTGTTAAATACGCTACCACAAGTTTTCTCCATTAATACCGGAGCATTGCGCCTTGTTAATGATTCTGTGAACCGCTGCATAAAAAGAGTGACCAACACTTGTCCTCCACCGCTTATCGGGCCAGGATTCGTCAAAACCAGGAAAATTAATCCTTTTATAACAGCTGGTTACATTGTTTTACATTTATTTACAACCAGAGGTCTCGGCGTTGATTTTATTCGGAAAACTTGTTTTCGAGAGTTCGTTTAGCATAACTACAGCTATCGTAAAATAATCCATCCTGCGCCCTTGCCTCGAAACGAATTTAACATTTGGTCAGCCAATTCGGGCTGAACCACGCTTGTCGACGAACGAGAACACTATGACCGGTCCTTCCAAACCAACCACTACACGAAAACGCATCGCTGCCACGATGCGTGGGAAGCTGGGTATTGCCTTGGTAGCCGCAGGATCGGTGTTGGCCGGGCCCACCCAAGCCGAGGATGCGGGTCCGCAGCTGCAAGTCGTGGATCCGTACATTGAACTGCACACGGCACCTGGGCGCGGCTATCCGATTTTTCATGTCATCGAGCAGGGAGAGTCGGTGGAGGTTCTGAAACGCCGAACGAACTGGTACCAGGTGCGCACCAGCAACGGCGAAACCGGCTGGACCAAGGCCAGCCAACTGGGCCGAACCCTGGAACCCACCGGCATTCCGGCGGACCTGCCGGACGTGGGGCACGGCGAATACCTGGCGTCCATGTGGCGGGTCGGGTTTACCGCCGGGCAGTTTGAGAGCTCCCCAAGCTTCAGCCTGACCGTCGGCTATCGGCCACTCACCTGGGCCGGCGTGGAGCTGGAGGCGGGCAAGTTCTATAACGAATCGGTCACCAGCGACTACTACAACGCCAACCTCATCATCGAGCCGCTGCACCGTTGGGATGTCACCCCTTTCCTGCTGGTGGGGGCGTCCCGTTTCTCCTTCGACGCGCGGCACAAGGTGCTGCTGAACGATCTTGAGGACGCCGACGGCTACAGCGTCGGTGGCGGTGCCAGTTACTACATTGGGCGAAACTTTCTGATCCGTGCGGATTACCGGCGCTATTCGGTATCGAACGACTCTGAAACCACAGGGCTAAGCGAATGGAAAATTGGACTGAACACTTTCTTCTGACCCCGGCCAACTTTGTTCCAACCCAGGCCAAAGTGCGCAAGGGCGCCGGCGCCCTGATGCTGGCGCTGGCCGCCAGCGTACCGCACACCGCGCTGGCGCAAGAGACCGGCGACACCGCCGCCAGGCCGGCACCGGTGCAGGTGATCGCCCCGGAAGTCAAACCGCGCACGGTGCGGGAATCCGACATCGATTCGGAGTTTTTCGAGGTTGGCGCCTTCGCCGGCATGCTCTCCATCGACAACTTCAGCAGTGAACCGGTGTACGGGGTCAGTGCGGCCTTCCATGCCACCGAGGACTTCTTCATCCAGGCCAACTTCGGCATGTCCGAGGCCGGCCTGACCTCCTTCGAGGAACTCAGCGGCAGCAACGTACGCCTGTTGACGGACTCAGACCGGGACTACACGTTCTACAATTTCCTGGTGGGTTACAACATCTTCCCCGGCGAAGTGTTCTTTACCGACAAGCTGACCTTCAACTCGGCCTTTTACCTGGTGGCCGGGGTCGGCAGCACCGAGTTTGGTGGTGAGAGCAATTTCACCACCACCCTGGGCACGGGCTATCGCATCGTGCTGCTGGACTGGCTGACGGTGCATGTGGACTTTCGCGACCACATGTTCAATAGCGACCTGATACGGGAATCCCAGCTCACCCACAACATCGAGTTATCCTCCGGGGTGACGCTGTTCTTTTAGGCAACGCTCTGAATGACAAAAAAAGAGGCCGACCGGCCTCTTTTTTTGTTGAGTCGACGCCCTACCCCTGGGAAAGCAACTCCCGCAGATCAATGATGGCCGCATTGGCCCGGGACAAATAGGCCGCCATGGTCAGCGAATGGTTGGCCAGCACCCCAAAACCGCTGCCGTTGAGGATCACCGGGCTCCACATGGCGCCCTGACTGCCCTCCAGCTCGATGATGATCTGCCGCACGCTGGCCGAGGCGTTCTTGTCATTCAGCACCTTGCGAAAATCCACTTCGATGGCGCGAAAGATATGCAGCAACGCCCAGGCGGTACCCCGCGCCTCATAGAAGGCATCGTCCAGCTGGGTCCAGGCGGTCTTGATCTCCTCACCGTTGGCGGTATCGGTGAGCGGATCCTGATCGGCGTCGATGGCCAGGGATTCGGAGACCGAGGCCTTCCCGACACTCTCGCCCAGCAACCGCGACAGGCTGCCCAGGCGGGTTTCCAGATCTGCTAACCAGTTGTTAAGGTTATCGGCCCGCGCGAAGAACTGGGCACTAGGCTGAGCCGGGCTCGACAGGCGATCCAGGTAACGGTACAGCGCGGTGATGCCCCGGCGGTACTCCGCTTCGGTGGATGGGATCGCCCAACTGCCGCTATCAAAATGGAACTGGGGCTCCGCCACCACCAGATCGGGATCTTCCGAAGACTGGCTCTGGGAGCGACTGATGTCTTTGCGCATGGCCCGGGACAGATCCCGCAACTGCACGAGCGCCCCGTACTCCCAGGAGGGCATGTTGTCCAGCCACAGCCCCGGCGGGAAAATATCGTTGGAGAGGTAGCCTCCCGACTTGTCCAGCAGGGTTTCGGCGATGCGAATCATGGTGACCGTGGTGGCGAACCCGGTCACCGGCTCCCGGCTCATCTGGGCCGCCACGGTACGGGTGTGTTCCCGCACCGAAAAGGTGTCTGGCTCGCTGCTCCAGATCATCCCCAGCACCAGACTGACCAGCAGGTAAAGTGCGATCAGGACCAGGACCCACTTGCCGAAGCCGCCGGCGTAGTCCTGCACATCGTCCCGTCGGTCCCGCAAATACTCTTTTGTTCGACTCAGCATGCCGCCCCTGTTCCTTCTTCTGTGCTCGTGTGCTCGCCAATAGCGCCCCTTCAGCGGGGGCGCAGGTGTACATCCAGCCGTTACGATGACGCAATCATCACCGATCTGCAATGCCGGGAAATTCCGTCAGGCCGGTGGCGCGGCGGCAAGGTTCGCCTAGCCCGGGATCTGACCGTTTGCCCGCTCGGGCCGGCCCAGGTGGTAACCCATGGCGCCATCCACATCGATGGCCTGGAGCTCACGCCACTCATCGGCGGTTTCCACGCCGGTGGCGAACACCTGCACCCCCAGACTGTGGGCAATGGAGATGACCGATTCCAGATAAAAGCGGTTGTCATGGTGGGTGTCGATGGCGTGGACAAAGCTGTTGTCAATGCGCAAGGCGCGAATGGGCAAGCCCTGCAGATAGCTGAATGGCACCCCGCCGACCCCGAAGTGATCCACCACCATCCCCACCCCCAGTTTGCGCAACGCCAGTGCCAACGCCGTCGCCGGCTTGCGGTGGTGGTGGATGGTCTGCTCCGAGACCCCCACCCACAAGCGTTGGCGCACGTCTTCGGCGGCCTCAAGCACGTCGAAAAAGGCCTCCCGGAAGGCGGCATCGGCCACGGAGGAGTGGCCGATGGTCAGTGCCAGTTGTCGCTGCGGGTCCGCCCGCAGCCACGCCAGTGCCTTGTCGGTCACCATCAGATCCACCTCCGACATCAATCCGAACCGCTCCGCCATGGGCACGTAAACCCCGGCCTTGACCCACTCACCCTCGCAACGAATGCGAGAGAAGACCTGATGAAACGCCGCCCCGCCGTCGCCGGAGCGCATCACCGGCTGTTGCCACAACTCGACCGCCTGAGTGCGCACCGCCTCGGTGATCAGCTCGCGCCAGGTCTCGATGCCATGATGGCCGGCCCGACTCGGCTCGGTACCGTGGCACCCGGTGACGCCTTCGTCCTGGGCCTGGCGCATGGCCTCATCCGCCGCCGACAGCAACTCATCGATGGTCATGCCTTCGACCGCCTGCGCGACACCGCCAAACACCGCCACATCCAGCGGCACCGCAGCGTCGGAGTAAGTGCTGTCCACGGTGTTCGCCAGCCCCTTGGCCCAGTACAGCATGTCCGCCATGGACACCCCGGGCACGTAAATGGCGAATTCGGCACCGATGCGCCGGCCGCCAAAGGCGCCGGCGTGATCCAGCACAAAGCCCTTAACCATGTCGGCCACCCGCCTCAGCAGCTGGTCTCCGGCCTCACGGCCAAATCGTTGATTGAAGTCCGAGAAGTCCCCCAACTGCATCAGCAGCAAGCCACCCGGGGAAGCCCGCTCCTCCGACTCCACCTCCACCCGCAGGCGCTGGTCGAAGGCCAGACGGCTGGCGAGACCGGTGATAGGGTCCTCATTGTTGATCTGCCGCAAGTGCTGGATCAGCTTGCCCTGACCCTCGAACAGCACCCCCAGATCGTCCGCCATCTGATTCATGGCGTGGGTGACCCGGTTCAGCTCGCGGGTGGAAGAGCGCGGCACCCGGCGGCTGAAGTCCCGACGGCGCACCGCCTGGGCCTGGGCTTCCAGCTGCCGCAGCGGCGCCAGGTTATGGGTCAGGATGAAATACAGCAGCACCAGTCCCAGGCCGCCCACGATGGCATTGAGCGCAATGATTGCCAGGGTGATGTTCCACAGGTCCTGATAGGCGATCTTCGGGTTGCTGATGACACGAACGGTGCCCAGCAGCTGCCAGCCACGAGTCACTTCGGCCCGCCCCTCGGTGAGCGGGATATTGGCTAGGCGGACAAACCAGCCCGGCACCCCCATGTTCTGCAGCGGCACGGCCCGACCGGCAATGGTGTTTTCACGGCTGTCGAGGTATTGAACGCTGAGGTATCGGCTGCTGTCGAAGGCGGCATCGATCAGCGACGACGACGCCACCGGGTCACGGCCGTCGATGGCGTGGGACAGGGACATGCCCAGGGCGGTTGCGCCATCCTGAGCATGATCGGCCAGCTGGCCGGAGATGTAATCCCGGAAACTGTTCAGGCTCAAGCCGATACTGGCAAGCAGCAACAGCAGAAGCAGGCTGCCGGTGAACACCAGCAACACCGCGCGCAGCGTGACCGCGCCGGATTGTCGCTGAAGATCAAAGCCCGTGCTCTCCATGGTTCGCTGCACCCGATCGAAATTCGTCGTCCACGGCTCCTTAGCCGATGATAATAAATGACAAACATTTACATAGCGTGACCTACGCCGACAACATTAAACACTATAGACTCTCTAATCCGACTAGTGTTGAAAAAAGCGGTTCAAAGGCTGGAAAATCCCGAGTGCAAACCGGAGCGGGACGGGGGCGAGCCTGAGTTCCCTGCCAGTATCTGTACCCAATAATTAAAAAAGGACAGGCCAGACAGACATGAGCGATGACACCCAACAGGATAAGCTGCGGCAACACTTTGCCCGCCGAGTGACAACTCAGGCCCGGGTTGTCCTGGACACCTGGCAGAAAATCCAGGCCTCCCCGGAGACGGCCGCAGCCTGGCAAACGGACTTCCACACCGCCATCGACA
This sequence comes from Marinobacter sp., assembly GCA_041594735.1. Classification (GTDB taxonomy): domain Bacteria; phylum Pseudomonadota; class Gammaproteobacteria; order Pseudomonadales; family Oleiphilaceae; genus Marinobacter. Next base: position 13,354 of record JBFHLR010000018.1, on the reverse strand, counting down.
AGCTGGAGCGTTACGCCCGACGTTTCGACATGGACAAGCACGCCACCGCCGGCCAGCGGCTGACGGCGCTGCTGGCCCAGTGGCCGGCCGACGCCGCGATGCCGGCGACGCTGCAACCACAGATCCAGGCCACCCTGGAGGAGCTGTCCCGCAACACCCTGCGCCGCACCGACCAGGACCTGGCCGAGCCGCCCCGCACCTATCGCCGCACCCCGGTCTACATCGCACTGAGCAACAGCGAGATGGCCAACCGACTGATCAAGCAGCTGGAGTTCTTCGGTTTCCGTGCAGCCGCTTTCGAGAGCCCGGAACCACTGCTGGCGGCCTGCGCCATGCACAAACCGGAAACCATCCTGATGGACGTGGGGTTCAGCGGCGGCGCCACCACCGGCCTGGACACGGTCGAACAGCTGCAAAAGCGGCACGAGACCTCGATTCCGGTCATTTTCATGAGCGACGAGGACGGCAGCATCGAGACCCGACTGAGGGCGTCCCGGTGCGGGGGCGAAGAATACTTCTATCCGGCGGTGGACCCCGGCCAGCTGATCGAGAAAATCGAAGCCTACACCCACGGCAACACCGTCGAGCCTTATCGGGTGCTGGTGCTGGACGATTCACGGGCCCAGGCCAAGTTCATGGAAACCGTGCTTAGAAAAGCCGGCATGAAGGCCCACATCATCACCGACCCGATGCAGATCATCCATGCCCTTGAGCAGTTTTCACCGGAGATCATCATCCTGGACATGTACATGCCCGGCTGCACCGGCATGGAGATCGCCCGAGTCATCCGCCAGCAGGACCGCTTCCACAGTGTGCCCATCATCTACCTGTCCGCCGAAGACGATGTCGGCAAACAGCTGCACGCCATGAGTCTTGGCGGGGACGATTTCCTGACCAAACCCATCGACCCCAAGCACCTGGTAGCTACCCTGCATAATCGCGGACGTCGAGCCCGCTCGCTGCTGGCGCTGATGATCCGCGACAGCCTGACCGGACTGTACAACCACACCCACACCCTGCACCTGCTGGAACAGGAAATCGGCAAGGCTCGCCAGAAGCACCAACCGCTGTGTTTTGCGATGCTCGACATCGATTACTTCAAGAAGGTCAACGACACCTACGGCCATCCCATTGGTGACCGGGTGCTGCGCAGTCTGTCGATGTTCCTCAAGCAGCGCCTACGCAAGACCGATCACATCGGGCGGTACGGCGGCGAGGAATTCGCCATCATTTTCCCGGGCACCCACGAAAGCGATGCCCGCGCGGTTCTGAACGATATTCGCGAACGCTTCTCGCAACTGAACCAGCCGGCCGGCGACCGGGAATTCAATGTCACCTTCAGTTGCGGCATTGCCAGCTGGGACAGCGAATCCGCCCAGGTGCTGTGCGAGCGGGCCGACCGCGCGCTCTATCGGGCCAAAGGCGAAGGCCGCAACTGCGTGCTGTCTGCCCAGGCCTAACGCGCCTGCTCTCCCGGGTTGGCGCAGGGCTTACGCCCGGGCCTCGTCCAGGGTAACGAACACCGCGGCCTGGTTGAGCAGCTGATAGACCACCTCGCCGAAGGTGAAGGGCCCCGTCAACTCACCCGTGCGCTGCCCCTGCAACGCCGAGTACAGATAGTTGAGGACAGTTGCAGCCAAACAGCAAAGTGCCGGCGCTCGCCGGCATGGCCCACCCTAACGACACTCCTAGGTTCCCTAGCCTTGAGGTTATGAAACCAACGTCTTATGGACGTCCCTCGCCCCACTTCCCACAATAGGCACGCTGGCTGCAGCACCGGGAGGATGCCGAAAAGGCTATTCGGCCCGATCGGACACCAGGCGTCTTGGAATTGTCACAACCAGAAAGTCAAAATGTATTGAATTTAATGGTGTAAATACGCAGTATTCCTGGAAAATGTCGCTAAGTTCGGCAATCCTGTCAAAAAACACCAAATAACAACCGCAAGGCAAATGTGAACTATGTCCACAATCCTGGTTCTCCACGGCCCCAACCTGAACATGCTCGGCACCCGGGAACCGGAGGTGTATGGCCACGAAACCCTGGCCGACATCAACGACCGGCTGCACCAACAGGCCGCCGCACGGGGCCATCACCTGATGCACCTGCAGTCGAACGCCGAATACGAGCTGATCGAACGCCTCCATGAAGCCCGGGCCGAGGGCGTGGACTTTGTGATCATCAATCCCGCCGCCTTTACCCACACCAGTGTGGCGCTGCGGGACGCGATCCTGGCTTCGGACATTCCATTTATCGAGGTGCATCTGTCGAATGTGCATGCCCGGGAAAGCTTCCGGCATCACTCCTATTTCTCCGATATCGCCGTGGGCGTTATCTGTGGACTCGGCAGCCAGGGTTACGACCTGGCGCTGCAGGCTGCCATTAGCCGAATTCAACAATAGACCACCGAACTAGAACGGGACTGGACTGACTATGGATATTCGCAAAATCAAAAAATTGATTGAGCTGCTGGAAGAATCAGACGTTGAAGAGCTGGAAATCCACGAAGGCGACGACTCGGTACGGATTTCCCGTCGCCGCGAACAGGCTGCCACCGCGACGGTTGCCCAGTTTGCCGCACCCGCTCCGCAACCGGTAGCACCGGCGGCTCCGGCCCCCAGCGAAGCACCGGCGCCCGCCGCGCTCAACGGCCATGCGGTCAAATCGCCGATGGTTGGCACTTTCTATCGCGCACCGTCGCCCACCGCCAAGTCCTTCGTCGAAGTCGGCCAGACCGTCAGCGCCGGCGACGTGATCTGCATTGTTGAAGCGATGAAGATGATGAACCAGATCGAAGCCGACAAGAGCGGCACGGTGAGCGAGATCCTGGTCGACAACGGCCAGCCGGTCGAGTTTGATCAGCCCCTGATTGTCATTTCCTGATCACAGCGAGGCGACATCATGGCCATGATTGAAAAAGTTCTGATCGCCAACCGGGGTGAAATTGCCCTGCGGATTCTCCGCGCCTGCAAGGAGCTGGGCATCCGCACCGTGGCGGTTCACTCCAAGGTTGACCGGGACCTGATGCACGTACGCCTGGCGGACGAATCGGTATGCATCGGCCCCAACAGTCCGGTAGACAGTTATCTCAACATTCCCGCGATCATCAGCGCCGCCGAGGTGACCGACTCCGTCGGCATCCACCCGGGCTACGGCTTCCTCGCCGAAAACGCGGATTTCGCCGAGCAGGTGGAAAAAAGCGGCTTCCGCTTCATCGGCCCCAACGCCGAAACCATCCGCCTGATGGGCAACAAGGTCTCCGCCATCAATGCGATGACCCGCGCCGGTGTCCCCACCGTGCCCGGCTCCGACGGTCCGATCACCGATGACGACGAGCGCACCCTGCAAATCGCCCGGGACATCGGTTACCCGGTGATCATCAAGGCCGCCTCCGGCGGTGGCGGACGGGGCATGCAGGTGGTCCACGCCGAAGCAGCCCTGCTCAAGAGCATCCAGATCACCCAATCAGAAGCCCGCAATGCCTTTGGCGACCCCACCGTCTACCTGGAGAAGTACCTGGAGCACCCCCGCCACGTCGAGGTGCAGGTGCTGGCGGATACCCATGGCAACGTGATTCACCTGGGTGACCGGGATTGCTCCATGCAGCGCCGCCATCAGAAGGTACTGGAAGAGGCACCGGCCCCCAACATCGACCCGGCTGCGCGCGAGCAGACGCTCGCCGCCTGCGTGCAGGCTTGCAAGGAGATCGGCTACGTTGGCGCCGGTACTTTCGAGTTCCTGTACCAGGACGGTCGCTTCTACTTCATCGAGATGAACACCCGGGTCCAGGTGGAGCATCCGGTCTCCGAAATGGTCACCGGCGTCGATATCGTACGGGAACAGCTGCGCATCGCCAGCGGCCTGCCCCTGGAGTACAGCCAGAACGACATCAAGATCACCGGCCACGCCCTGGAGTGTCGCATCAACGCCGAAGACCCGGTCACCTTCATTCCCAGCCCGGGCAAGGTCAAGCACTTTCATGCCCCCGGCGGCAATGGCGTCAGGGTGGACTCGCACCTGTACAGTGGGTATACCGTACCGCCGTATTACGACTCGCTGGTCAGCAAGGTCATCACCTGGGGTGACGATCGCGACATCGCCCGCCGACGGATGCAGAACGCCCTGGACGAACTGGTAGTCGAAGGCATCAAGACCAATCAGCCACTGCACCGAAAACTGGTACGCGATGCCAGCTTTAAAAAGGTAGACTTCACCATTCACTACCTGGAGAAGCTGATTCGGGACTAGAACCCTCACCTCCAGGGCCAAGCCAGCACCACAAGGGACACGACTATGCCCTGGATACAACTCCAGATCCCCGCTGATCCGCACAGTGCCGATCAGCTGGAGGACCTGCTGATGGAACTGGGGGCGGATGCCGTCTCCATGGAAGACGCCGCCGACCAGCCGCTGTACGAGCCGGACCCGGGCACCACGCCCCTGTGGCAGCAGACCCGGGTCACCGGCCTGTTCGACGCCGACACCCACATCGACCAACTGTGTGCCACCCTGCGCCAGGCCTGGCACCAACAGACCCAGCAAACCCTCGCCGACATCGACGTGACCCTGGTCGAGGACAAGGACTGGGAGCGCGCCTGGATGGATGACTTCAAGCCCATGAAGTTTGGCGAACGCCTGTGGATCGTGCCTAGCTGGCACGGCGCGCCCGACCCCAAGGCCGCCAACCTGCTGCTGGACCCCGGCCTGGCGTTCGGCACCGGCACCCACCCGACCACCGCCCTCTGCCTGCAGTGGCTGGACGGCATGACGCTCACCGACCAACAGGTGATCGACTACGGCTGCGGTTCCGGCATTCTCGGGCTGGCCGCGCTGCTGCTGGGCGCCCGCCACGTGATCGGCGTGGATACCGATGCCCAGGCGCTGGAGGCCAGCCGCGACAACGCCCGCCGCAATCAGATCGAAGACAGCAAACTGGATCTGTACCTGCCGGCGGATGAGCCCACCACCCAGGCTGACGTACTGCTGGCCAATATCCTGGCCCAGCCGCTCATTTCCCTGGCCAGCCACCTCGCCGATCGCGTCAGGCCCGGCGGCCATCTGGTACTGTCCGGCATATTGTCCAACCAGGCCCGGGATGTCATGGCGGCCTACGAGCCCTGGTTCACCATGGACGAACCGGTTCAGCAGGAAGATTGGATCCGGCTCACAGGACGACGCACCAGCAGGTGACGAAGCCCCGACGAACGTCTAAACTGCCCCAAGCCAAGGCAAAACCCCTTACAGGACCAAAGGATGCCCCACAGTAGTTTGCTCACCCGCTGCCCCAACTGCCAGACCCAGTTTCGCGTAACCGAAGAGCAGCTGAGCATCGCCAACGGCAAAGTCCGGTGCGGCAACTGCATGGAAATCTTCAATGCGGTGCAGCATCAAACCGCGATGCCGGGCAGCCGTCCCGCCCCCGCTCAACCGGAACCGGAGACGCCCGCACCGGCGCCCGCCAGCGGCTTCACCGCTGACGACTTCGTTTTCGAGGACAACCCGGAGGAAGACGCAACCGAAAGGGGCTACACCGGCAGCCATCTGGCGTTTAGCAACGATGAACTGAGTGACAGCTTCCGCGAGGCCCAGGAGGGCTCGTTCACCGGGTTTGCCGCGGCCGATCAGGACGAATCTCCGTCCGAGGTGGACGAAAGCTGGGCGGAAGCCATTCTGGAGGAGACCCCAACGGCGCCCGAGCCGGCGGCCGACACTCAGCCACCGGCCAAGCCGGAATCGGTCAGCGCCCCTCAGCCTGTCAGCGAAAAAGCGGCGGCGCCGGTGCGACGCGAGCCGCCTTTCGATGAGCCCCCGCTTGAGCTTGAGCCCAAGCCCACGGATACTCCAGCGCCAGCACAGACTCCGCCACCGAAACCCAAACCAAGCCCGGAACCGACACCGGCGGCACCATCGGAGCCGCCGCTGGCGATGGCCTCCAAAGAGGGCGAGCACGCCGCGGAACCGGAGCCCGCCAAGTCCTTCGAGCCCTATCAGGACCTGGGTCGAGAGCCCATTGCTGTCGCTCGCCGGCCCCGGGGCGGCTGGCTGCGCACAACCTTCTGGAGCTTGCTGGTCCTTGGCCTGCTCGCCGCTCTGGGTGCTCAGGTCGGCTACTACCAGTTCGACCGACTGTCGGCAGTTCCGGAACTGCGGCCTTACTACGAACTGGCCTGTCGGAATGTCGGCTGCGAGCTGAAACCGCTGGTTGATGTCAACCAGATTCAAAGCCGCAAACTGGTGGTGCGGACCGCTCCAGACAACCGCACGGCACTGATCGTCGACGCGGAAATCATCAATCAGGCGCCATTTGAGCAGCCCTTCCCCGCCATCGCCCTCACGTTTTCCAATCTGAACGGCGACGTGGTGGCCCAGCGAGTGTTTCCGCCGGAAACCTATCTGGCCGGCCAGGCTCAGGAACTGAGCACCATGCCCAAGGGCGTCCCGGTACGCATCGCCATCCAGATTCGCGACCCAGGCCGGGACGCGGTGAACTACAACATCGTCTTCCGGCCTTACACCCCGTAAGCGAGTGCTGACTTTATCGGATTGACCGCCGGAAACCAGATAGACCAAAAGTCAACCAATGAGAGCGAAAAATAATCAGTTTTTTCGCTCTTCCCCCTCTTCAATAGCGGAAATCTCGGCGGTATCATTGTCGCCCTTCGGAAATCGGGCCCTGGATCAGCCAGCCACTGCCCGCCGAACCATCTCTTGAACCCTTGTGAAACGGACTCAGATCATGCTGCCCACGGCAATTATCGGGCCGTACACACTGCCCAATCCGCTGGTGGTTGCGCCCATGGCCGGCGTGACCGATCGTCCGTTTCGGCTCCTGTGCCGACGTCTCGGGGCGGGTCTGGCGGTATCCGAGATGGTGATTGCCGACAGCAGGCTCTGGCACACGCGCAAGTCCCGGTTACGCCTCGACCACGACGGCGAACCGGAACCCCGCTCGGTGCAGATCGCCGGGGGCGACCCGGACATGCTGGCCAATGCCGCGCGCCTGAATGCCGAGCACGGGGCTCAAATCATCGACATCAATATGGGTTGTCCGGCCAAGAAGGTGTGCAACAAGGCCGCCGGCTCCGCACTGATGAAGGACGAGCCCCTGGTCCGTGACATTCTGCAGGCGGTGGTGGCAGCGGTGGATATTCCGGTGACGCTCAAAATGCGAACCGGCTGGGACAGGGACCATCGCAATGCGCCGCTGATCGCGCGCATGGCCGAAGACGCGGGTATCCAGGCACTGGCCATTCACGGTCGCACCCGAGCCGATGCCTATAAAGGAAGCGCCGAGTACGACACCATCGCCGAGGTCAAAGCCCGGGTCGGCATCCCGGTGTTTGCCAATGGCGATATCACGTCCCCGGAAGAGGCCCAGCGGGTGCTCCAGCACACCGGGGCCGATGGCTTGTTGATCGGACGGGCCGCCCAGGGCCGGCCATGGATTTTCCGGGAAATCCTGCACTATCTGGACACCGGAGAACACCTGCCCCCACCGGCACTGGATGAGGTGGAGCAGATCCTGACCGATCACCTGGCCGCCTTGCACGATTTCTATGGCGACGTGATGGGCCCGAGAATCGCACGCAAGCATGTGGGCTGGTACTTGCAGACCCATGATGAGAGCAAAACCTTCAGGAAGCGCTTCAACGCCATCGACGATCCGTTGGAGCAGAAAGACAGTATTCAACAGTATTTTGCAGGCTTACGAAATGGAGAGGTATTCGCAGCATGACCGCTGAGACTTTGGCAAACGACAACCGGATTCCTGGTGCAGGCGACGAGACAAACCAGTTGCAGACCATCACCACCAGCGGAACTTCCGTCACCCTGCGTGACAGCGTGGAAGTGGCCCTGAAAAACTATTTCGCCCAGCTCGACGGCGCCCCGGTTACCGACGTCTACCAACTGGTGCTGTCCGAGGTCGAAGCCCCGCTGCTGGAGCAGGTGATGAAGTACACTCGCAACAATCAGACCAAAGCCTCCACCATGCTTGGGCTGAATCGCGGAACCCTGCGCAAGAAACTCAAGCAGTACGGTCTGCTATAATCCAGGCACTGGGAAGCTCACCGAGCCTCCCCACCCTTACGAGGGCCTCCCGGACACCATTCGCGAGGCCTTCCTTCGTTCATATCCGATGAAAATGTGAATCATGGCTAATCAGGTAAATACTCCCGTCCGTCGCGCGCTGATCAGCGTTTCCGATAAAACCGGCATCGTCGAATTTGCCAACTCCCTGACCGGTCTGGGTGTGGAGCTGCTCTCCACCGGCGGTACCTTCCGGCTACTGAAAGAAAACGGCATCGCAGTCACCGAAGTCAGCGACTACACCGGCTTCCCGGAAATGATGGACGGTCGTGTAAAGACCCTGCACCCGAAGATTCACGGCGGCATTCTGGGCCGTCGCGGCACCGACGACAGCGTGATGGCGCAGCACCAGATCAATCCGATCGACATGGTGGTGGTCAACCTGTACCCCTTTGAAGCCACCATCGCCAACCCGGACTGCGACCTGGCCACCGCCATCGAAAACATCGACATCGGTGGCCCCACCATGGTGCGTGCCGCCGCCAAGAACCACAACGACGTCGCCATTGTGGTCAACGCCAGCGACTACGACCGGGTACTGGCGGAGCTCTCCGACAACAACGGCACGCTGAGCTACCCCACCCGTTTCGACCTGGCGGTGAAGGCGTTCGAGCACACCGCCGGTTACGATGGCGCCATCGCCAACTACCTGGGCGGTCGCACTGCGGACAACGACAACGCCGACTTCCCCCGCACCTTCAACAGCCAGTTCGTCAAGGTGCAGGACATGCGTTATGGCGAGAACCCGCACCAACGGGCGGCCTTCTACGCCGAGCGCAACCCGCAGGAAGCCTGTGTCGCCACCGCCAAGCAGTTGCAGGGCAAGGAGCTGTCCTACAACAACGTGGCCGACACCGACGCCGCCCTGGAATGCGTCAAGCCGTTCGCGGATCCGGCCTGTGTCATCGTCAAGCACGCCAACCCCTGTGGCGTGGCCATCGGCGCCGACATCCAGCAGGCCTATGACCTGGCCTTCGCCACTGACCCCACCTCGGCGTTTGGCGGCATCATCGCCTTCAACCGCGAACTCGATGCCGCCACCGCCAAGGCCATCATCGACCGCCAGTTCGTGGAGGTGATCATCGCCCCCTCCGTTGCCGCCGAGGCGGCGGAACTGGTAGCCGCGAAGAAGAACGTGCGTCTGCTGGCCTGCGGCGAGTTCGACACCGAACGCGCCCACGCCATGGACTACAAGCGAGTCACCGGCGGCCTGCTGGTGCAGGACCGTGACCTGGGCATGGTGTCCATGGACGACGTCAAGGTGGTCACCGAGCGTCACCCCAGCGCCGACGAACTCAACGATTTGCTGTTTGCCTGGGAAGTGGCCAAGTACGTCAAGTCCAACGCCATTGTCTACGCCAAGACCGGTCGCACCATCGGCATCGGCGCCGGCCAGATGAGCCGGGTGTACAGCGCCAAAATCGCCGGCATCAAGGCCGCCGACGAAGGCCTCGAGGTGAAAGGTTCGGTGATGGCCTCCGACGCCTTCTTCCCGTTCCGCGACGGCATCGACGCCGCCGCCGAAGCCGGCATCACGGCGGTGATCCAGCCCGGTGGCTCCATGCGCGATCAGGAAGTGATCGACGCCGCCAATGAACACGGCATCGCCATGGTCTTCACCGGCATGCGCCATTTCCGCCACTGATTGTTTGGTGACGAGATTTTAGAGATAAGGATTCCGATCATGAACATTCTGGTAATTGGTAGCGGCGGACGCGAACACGCCCTGGCCTGGAAAGCGGCGCAGTCACCCGACGCCGACAAAGTCTTCGTGGCTCCTGGCAATGCCGGCACCGCGAAAGAGCCCACGCTGGAGAACGTCAACATCGACGTTATGGACCTCAACGGCCTGGCGGAATTTGCCGAGCAGAACCAGGTAGGCCTGACCATTGTCGGCCCGGAAGCACCGCTGGTGGCCGGCGTGGTGGACCTGTTCCAGAGCCGCGGCCTCAAGGTCTTCGGCCCGTCCGAAGGCGCGGCCCAGCTGGAGGGCTCCAAGGCCTTCACCAAGGACTTCCTGGCCCGACACCGCATCCCCACTGCCGCCTACGCCAACTTCACCGACGTCGACCTGGCCCTGGCCTACGTCCGTGAACAGGGCGCGCCGATCGTGGTCAAGGCCGATGGCCTGGCCGCCGGCAAGGGCGTGATCGTCGCCATGACCCTGGCCGAGGCCGAGGACGCCATTCGCGACATGCTGGCGGGCAATGCCTTCGGCGACGCCGGCAGCCGGGTGGTGATCGAGGAATTCCTCGAGGGCGAAGAGGCCAGCTTCATCGTCATGGTGGACGGCGAGCATGTGCTGCCCATGGCCACCTCCCAGGACCACAAGCGCGTCGGCGATGGCGACACCGGCCCCAACACCGGCGGCATGGGTGCCTACTCACCGGCGCCGGTGGTCACCGATGCCGTGCATCAGCGCATCATGGACGAAGTGATCTACCCGACGGTGCGGGGCATGGCCGCCGAAGGCCACCCCTACACCGGCTTCCTTTACGCCGGCCTGATGATCGACGCCGATGGCGCCCCCAAGGTGATCGAGTTCAACTGCCGCTTCGGCGACCCGGAAACCCAGCCCATCATGTTGCGGATGAAATCCGACCTGGTGGCCCTGTGCGGCGCCGCCGTCGATGGTAAGCTGGACCAATGCGAGTCGGAATGGGACTCGCGGGCATCCGTGGGCGTGGTGCTCGCCGCCGGTGGCTACCCCGGCAACTACAATAAGGGCGACGCCATCACCGGCTTGCCAACCACGGACATTGACGGCGAGAAGGTGTTCCACGCCGGTACCGCCCTGGCGGGTGACCAGGTGGTGACCAGCGGCGGCCGGGTGCTGTGTGCCACCGCCCTGGGCGACACCGTGACTGAGGCACAACAGCGGGCCTACCGACTGGCGCAAGCCATTCAGTGGGACGGTGTCTTTTACCGCAAGGACATCGCCTACCGGGCCATCGCCCGGGAAAGCTGATTCCCGCCCTCGCAAACCCTGCCCGGCTGTTGACCGGGCATTTTTTTGCGCTACTGTAAGAGCTTACGTGCCAAGGACTTTTCCGCCATGAACAAGAGCTCCATGCCCACTCGCCCCCGATTGCTGGCCGCCCTTTGGCTGGCCGGCCTCAGCCTGATTCTGGCCGGCTGTAGCCGACAGGACCTCTATGATGCCGCCATCGCCTGGGAACGGGACGCCGCCGGCCTTCAGCAACAGGCATTGCAGACCGACGGTCTTCACATCGCCTACCTCACCAACCAGCAGCCCAACGCCGGCCCCAACCTGGTCATGTTGCACGGTTTCGGCGGTAACAAGGACAACTGGGTGCGCATGGCCGGCGCGCTGTCCGACGAGTTCAACGTGTTCGCCATCGACCTCCCCGGCCACGGCGACAGCAGCAAGGAACTGACCCTGGGCTATCGACTGGCAGACCAGGTGCGTTATGTCGAGGCCATTCTGGCACAGCTCGGTCTGGAACGGGTGCACATGATGGGCAACTCCATGGGTGGCGCGATCACCGCACTGTACGCGGCGCAGCATCCAGAGCGACTGCAATCCGTCGCCCTGTTCAATCCCGCTGGTGTGTTCGAGCACGACAGCGAATTCACCGTAAAGCAGCGCCAGGGCCATAACCCGCTCATCGTGAGACAGCCAGGAGACCTGAAAGCGCTGGTGGATTTCGTGATGGAAGAGAAGCCCTTCGTACCCTGGCCGATCTACCAGGTACTGGAAGAGATGGCCCTGGCCAACCGCCCCGTGTACGAACACATATTCGCGACCCTGCGGGAGAGCAGCGATGACCTGGGTTTCCAACAGGCACTGACCCGGATCAGCGATCCGGTACTGATCATCTGGGGCACCGAGGATCGGGTGATCGATTATCGCAACGCCGAGGTGTTCGCGGCCCGTATCCCAAACGCTGATACGGCGTTGCTGGAGCAGATCGGCCACGTACCGATGATAGAAGACCCGGAACGATCGGCCGAACTCATCCGATCGTTTGTCCTCCGCCACCACGCGACGGCAGCCTCGATCGGCCAATAGGAAGCGCGCATTACCAACCGTTAGGGCGCTTAGCGCATGTCAGAAGCTCTGTGGATTTCTTTTGCCTTCGTGCTGGGACTGCTGGCCAAGACTGTTGGCCTGCCTCCGCTGGTGGGCTATCTGGCCGCCGGCTTTGCCCTGAGCGGCCTGGCCACGGTGACCGGTGTGGCGCTGGAACACTCGACTGCACTCGATCACCTGGCCCACCTGGGCGTACTGCTGCTACTGTTTACCGTGGGCCTCAAGCTCAAGCTGCGCTCCATCCTCAGCCCCGAAGTGATCGGCGGGGGACTGCTGCATTTCAGCATCACCTGCGTGGTGTTCACTCCGGCCATCTGGTTGCTACTGGGGGGCGAATGGCTCACTGCGCTGCTGCTGGCCATCGCTTTGTCGTTCTCCAGCACGGTACTGGCCGCCAAGGTACTGGAAAGCAAGCGTGAGCTGAGGGCCTTTCATGGCCGGGTTGCCATCGGCATCCTGATCATGCAGGACTTGATCGCACTGGGCGTCATAAGTATTGCCTCCGGTGAGTCGCCGTCGCCCTGGTCCTTGCTGCTGTTCGGGCTGCCGTTATTGCGCCCGGTGCTGTTCCGCCTGCTGGACGCCAGCGGTCACGACGAACTGCTGGTCCTGCTGGGGTTGCTGCTGGCACTGGTGCTGGGTGGGCTCTGTTTTGAAAAGCTCGGCCTCAGTGCGGAATTGGGGGCGCTGCTGTTCGGCGCCATGCTGGCCAACCACCCACGGGCGATCGAACTGTCAAAGTCCCTGTGGAGCGTGAAGGAAGTGTTCCTGGTGGCGTTCTTTGTACAGATCGGCATCAATGGCTTGCCCGATCAGCAGGCCCTGGTCTTCGCGCTGGTGGCGGCGCTGGCGCTGCCGCTCAAGGGCGTGCTGTTTTTCTTCCTGCTGCTGACGTTTCGGTTAAGAGCTCGCAGCAGTTTCCTGACCACCCTGTCGCTGTCCAACTACAGCGAGTTCGGGTTGATCGTCGCCAGCGTCGCCCTGCCCCAGTGGCTGGTTCCGCTGGCCATCGCGGTATCGCTGTCGTTCGTCATTTCCGCACCGATCAACCGCATCGCCCACGGGCTCTACGAGCGCCATGCCGCCAGGCTAACCCCGTTCGAAGGCCATCGACGCCATCCCGACGAACAGCCCATCTCGTTGGGCGACACCCGGATTCTGGTGATGGGCATGGGACGGACCGGGTCGGCGGCCTACGACCGCCTGTTCGAG
>JBFHLR010000017.1:0-26873 GCA_041594735.1 Marinobacter sp. | reverse complement strand
GTGATTGCCAACCCCAAGCTGTTCAAGGAAATGCTGAAGACCCTGCACCCCTACCAAAGCCGCCTGCCGCGCTAGGTAGCAGGGGCGCTCTCGGGGCTACCCAGCCCTGAGTGCAACTGCCAGCCAACAAAAAGGCCGCCCTGGTCATACCGGAGCGGCCTTTTTAGTGGCTTTGAATCTACATCCGATTAAGCCATTCCGGCGGCTGCTCTTCTTCCTCAGCCTCACCGGCACCCTCTTTCGGAGGGATGATCATGTCCTCGCGGGTTACCCCCAGCGCCACCAACAGGTTCGCGGAGACATAGATGGAGGAATAGGTACCGACAACCACACCAATGATCAAGGCAATGGCAAAGTTGTTGATGGCCTCGCCACCCAGGAAAAACAGCGCAAACAACACCGCCAAGGTGGTTCCGGAGGTATTGATGGTACGCCCGATGGTCTGATGGATGGATTCGTTGATGATCTGCTCGGAATTACCCACCCGCATCTTGCGGAAGTTTTCCCGGATACGGTCCGCCACCACGATGGTGTCGTTCAGGGAGTAACCGATCACCGCCAGCAAGGCCGCCAGAACACTCAGATCAAAGGTCCACTGGAACAGGGAAAAAATTCCCAGAATAATGATGACGTCGTGAGCCAGAGGCAGCACCGAGGCAATACCGAATTTGAACTGGAAGCGCATACCCACGTAGATGAGCACCACCGCCAGGGCAATCAACAGCCCCAGACCGCTGTCTTCCTTGAGCTCCTCACCCACCTGGGAACCGACGAACTCGGAACTGATCAGCTTCAGCTCGTCGCCCCCGGCAGCCAGGGTGGCCCCAATCTCTTCCGCCAGCTTGTCGTTCTGGGATTCCGCCAGCCGCACCAGCACCAGATTATCGTCACCGAAATTCTGTACCACGAATTTTTCGTAGCCGGCTTCGGTGAGGGTACTGCGAACGTCTTCCAGTGCTGGCGGCTGCTGGTACTCCAGTTCCACCGAGGTACCGCCGGTGAAATCCAGACCCAGGTTGAGCCCCCTCACGGCCAACAACGCCAGCGAAGCCACCACCAGAGAGATAGAAATCACGGAAGCAATCTTCCGCAATCCCATGAAGTCGAAAGGTTTCTTATCTGACTCAGACATTGGCAAGCTTTCCTCCAATCGACAGCTTTTCAACCTTACGCCCGCCATACACCAGATTCACGATGCTGCGGCTGACCATCAGACCAGAGAACATGGAGGTCAGGATACCCAGGCAAAGCGTGACCGCAAAACCTTTCACTGGCCCCGAGCCCATGGCAAACAGTATGACCGCCACCAGCAAGGTGGTGATGTTGGCATCGAAGATCGACACGAACGCCCGCGAGTAACCGGCGTTGATGGCCGACTGGGGCGGAACGCCAGCCCGAAGCTCTTCCCGTATTCGCTCGAAGATCAGCACATTGGCGTCCACCGCCATACCAACCGTCAGTACGATACCGGCAATCCCCGGCAGGGTGAGCGTGGCGGACAGGATCGACATGCAGGCCACCAGCAGCATCAGGTTCAGGGTCAGCGCAATATTCGCCACCAGACCGAAGCCCCGGTAGTAAACCAGCATGTACAAGAGCACCAGGGCAAAACCCAGCGCCACCGACATCACACCGGCGTCGATGTTCTTCTGTCCCAGGGACGGTCCGATGGTCCGCTCCTGAACGAAATACATGGGCGCTGCCAGCGAGCCAGCCCGCAACAACAGCGCCAGTTCGGAAGCCTCCGGGATCGAATCGAGTCCGGTGATGCGGAAACTGCTGCCCAACGCGGACTGAATCGTTGCCAGACTGATGATGCTGCGCTCAACGACGCGTTTTTCAACCGTCTGCACCTCGCCATCAACAATCTGCTCGTCTGTTTCAGTTTTGAACTCGATGAACAGCACCGCCATTCGGCGCTTGATGGCGTTACGGGTAGCCCGATGCATCAAGTCACCACCGACGGCGTCCATGGTGATGTTGACCTGGGGCTGGCCGTTTTCGTCAAAGGCCTGCTGGGCATTGGAAACGTTGTTGCCGGTGACAATCACTTCCCGCTCGAGTCGCGCCGTGCGGTTTTCATTGTCCCGGAACGGGTAGACTTCGGTGGTGCTGGTGGCCGCATCCGGGCGCGCCTCCAGACGGAACTCCAGATTGGCGGTCGCCCCCAGGATACGCTTGGCCTGGGCGGTGTCCTGCACTCCAGGGAGTTCAACGATGATGCGATCCGCGCCCTGGCGCTGCACCAGCGGCTCAGCCACACCCAGCTCGTTGACCCGGTTGCGGATGGTGGTTAGGTTCTGTTCCAGGGCATAGTCCTGAATGGACTTGACCTCGGCCTCAGACAGGGTCAGAACCAGCAGGAGCTGACCACCCTCGGTGCGCTCATCCAGCAGGAACTGGTTGTGCTGACGCTTGACCAGGTTAAACGCCTCGTCTCGCGCCGATTCGTCACGAAAACTGAAGACGATGTCCCGCTGGCCCTGCAACTCACCACCGCGGTAGCGAATCCGCTCGTCGCGCAATTCCCGCTTGATCTGGCTGGCCATGGCCTCCAGACGCTGCTCCAGGGCGGAGTCCATATCCACTTCCAACAGGAAATGGACACCACCGCGCAGATCCAGGCCCAGCTTCATGGGGCCGGCGCCCAGATTACGCAGCCAGTCCGGGGTGGACGGCGCCATGTTCAGCGCCACCAGGTACTCCCGACCCAACGTGGCCTGCACCAGTTTTCTCGCTTCCGGCTGATCTTCGGCGTTGATCAGACGAATCAGACCGTTGCGTTCCTGCAGGTCGGAGGACTTGATATCGATACCAGCGTCCTCGAGGGCGCCAAGGGCGCGATCAAGCGCGCGCTGGTCAACGTCTGTGCTACTACGGGCACCGGTAATCTGCACCGCAAAGTCATCGGGATACAGATTGGGCAGTGCGTATACGAACCCGATCACCAGGGCAAAGAGGATGATCAGGTTTTTCCATAACGGATACTTGTTAAGCATGAGATCCCTTGTGTTGACCAGTCGTCGAACTCACTTCGTCAGTATCAGACGGCGACTCAGATGTCCTTCAGGGTACCCTTCGGCAGTGCAGCGGCTACCGCAACCTTCTGAACCTTGACTTCGACGTTGTCGGCAATCTCAACCACGATGAAGTCGTCGCTCACCTTGGTGATCTTGCCGGCCACACCGCCGGAGGTCACGATCTCATCGCCTTTGTTCAGGCCAGACATCAGAGCCTTGTGCTCCTTGGCGCGCTTGGACTGGGGACGCCAGATCAGCAGGTAGAAAATCAGGATGAAACCGGCAAAGAAGATAATCTGCCCCATGACACCCATCTGGCCGGCAGCCGGCTCCTGAGCCAGCGCGAGGCCCGGCAGAACAACACCCAGTGCAGCAACCAACAGTTTGATCAAGTTCATTCAGTTTCTCCGTTCAGTAAATAGGAATGTCGTCCCTCTATATAGGGGCGTTATCAGGAATCCCCAAGAGGCGGTACCGCCTCGCCCCGACGGGCATAAAAGGCCTCAATAAAGTCGGACAATGTACCTGCTTCAATGGCCCCGCGCAAACCGGCCATCAGGTTCTGGTAATACCGCAGGTTATGGATGGTATTCAGCTGCGAGCCAAGCATTTCTCCACATTTATCCAGATGATGGAGATAACTCCTCGAAAAGTTCTCGCAGGTGTAGCAATCACATTGATCATCCACCGGGGAGGTGTCATGACGATGACGGGCGTTGCGGATTTTAACAATGCCCGTGGAGGTAAACAGGTAACCATTGCGGGCATTGCGGGTCGGCATCACGCAATCGAACATGTCCACGCCACGCCGCACCGCTTCAACGATGTCTTCCGGTCGCCCTACCCCCATCAGATAGCGGGGTTTGTCGGCAGGCATTTGCGGCGGCAGATGATCGAGGATGCGTATCATGTCCTCTTTGGGCTCGCCCACCGACAGCCCTCCAATGGCGTAACCGTCGAAGCCAATGGCAGTCAGCCCCTCAAGGGAACGCTGCCGCAGCTGCGGGTACATCCCCCCCTGCACGATGCCGAACAAGGCGGCAGGGTTGTCGCCATGAGCCTGACGACTGCGAGCCGCCCATCGCAGCGACAGTTCCATGGACTCGCGAGCCTGCTTTTCCGTTGCCGGGTACGGAGTGCACTCATCAAAAATCATCACGATGTCAGAACCCAGATCCCGCTGCACGCGCATGGCAATTTCCGGATTCAGTTCCACCGGCGAGCCGTCTACCGGCGAGCGGAAGGTCACCCCCTGCTCGGTGATTTTGCGCATCTCGCCCAGACTGAACACTTGAAAACCACCGGAGTCGGTCAGAATCGGGCCCTGCCACTGGGTAAAGTCGTGCAGATCGCCGTGGGCCCGAACCACTTCGGTGCCGGGACGCAACATCAGGTGAAAGGTATTGCCGAGGATGATGTCAGCGCCGATTTCCTTGATATCCCGTGGCAGCATGCCCTTGACCGTGCCATAGGTGCCTACCGGCATGAACGCGGGGGTTTCGACCACGCCCCTGGGAAAGGTCAGCCGTCCGCGACGGGCCTTGCCGTCCTCGCCGAGCTTCTCAAACGACATAAAACAGCCACTAGTCACGTTACCTCTCCCGACGGTGCCGATGCGGCCAGCGAACCCAGGCTGGGCTCCTGGCCGGTAATGAACATTGCGTCACCGTAGCTGAAAAAGCGGTAACGCTCCTGAATTGCTTCCCGGTACGCCGCCATCACGTGCTCATAGCCGGCAAACGCACTCACCAACATGATCAACGTGGACTCGGGCAGGTGGAAATTGGTGACCATGGCATCCACCGTCTGAAAGCGGTAGCCAGGATGAATGAAGATATCTGTCTCGCCACGGAATGTCCGCAGCACGCCACCACGACTGGCGGACTCCAGCGAACGGACCGACGTGGTGCCCACTGCAATGACCCGCCCCCCCTTCTCCCGGGTTCTCCGAACGGCGTCGACCGTTTCCTCCGGCACGTGCACTACCTCGCTGTGCATCACGTGCTCCTCCACCCGATCCACCCGGACCGGCTGGAAGGTGCCGGCACCCACATGAAGGGTCACGAACGCGGTGCTGATGCCCCGCTTGCGAAGCTGATTGATCAACTCATCATCGAAGTGCAGGCCGGCCGTAGGCGCCGCCACCGCGCCGGCCTGTTGGGCATACACGGTCTGGTAACGTTCCCGGTCAGACTGCTCGTCCGGCCGGTCCACATAGGGCGGCAGCGGCATGTGACCGGTACGCTCCAGCACCTCGATCACCGGCTCGGAGGTCTCGCAGGCCAACACGAACAGGGCATCACGTCGCTCGCGCATCACCAACGCCGTGCCGTCTTCCACCAGGATACGCTGCCCGGGTTTTGGCGCCTTGGAGGCCCGAACATGGGCCAGTAGCTGGTGTTCATCCAGCACCCGTTCCACCAGGATCTCCACCTGGCCGCCGGTCTCCTTGCGACCAAACAACCGCGCGGGAATCACCCGGGTGTTATTGAATACCAGCAGGTCATCCGGCTGCAGCAGCGTGGGCAAGTCGCGGAAATGCAGATGCCGGGTTTGACCGCTCAACCCATCCAGGGTCAACAGGCGCGAGGACGTGCGTTCAGGCAACGGGTAGCGGGCGATGAGTTCGTCCGGCAGATCAAAATGAAAATCGGAGACATTCATCGGAAGGACAGTTCAATGTAGCCGGAGGCTTTGGGTACCCGGAGCGAAGACGTTCGGCTCGACAGGCAGGCCACGGCATAAGTCTTGTTTGAAAAAATGGTACCAGCGGGCGGACTCGAACCGCCACGCCCGTGAAGGCGGGGGATTTTGAATCCCCTGTGTCTACCAATTTCACCACGCTGGCATCGGAGAGATTGCGAATTATACTGACGCCCGCAGTGAAATCAACACAATGCGAGCTTTTATTATTGCTCGATCAGGCCCTGCCCTGGCCCAGCACGTCTCAGCCTAGAGCCTATCGAACAGCGACAGCCGTGAGACCTGGGCAAAAGATGCCTGCGCGGCCTCCAGCACGAAGCTCTGGAAGCTCAGCGTACTGATGGCTTCGGCGTAGTCCACGTCTTGCAGCTGAGAGCGGATGTCCTTGGTGTAGATGGACGAATCCTCCAGAAACACCATGGTCGATTCGACCGCGTTCAGACGGCCGCCAATCTCGGTCTGGGTCAGCAGAACGCTGTCCTGGGCGCTGTCCAGGTTGATCAACGAGTCGGCGATCAGGTCGTCGAAGGCCTGCCGGCCGCTGGCAAAGTTCGCGGTCGTCACCCCTACCCCGGCCGTCACGCTCAGGTCCTGGAACTTGGCACCGGTGACCGTCAGATCGCCGGTCCAGGTGGTTACGGGTGGGTCGACACTTTCATCATCCGCCGATACCCGTAGGTCCTGGCCAATGGAGGTGATCGTGAGCTGACCGGCATCAATCGACGCGGTGATCCCCAGCTCCTCAAGCTCGAAGTTGAAATTAATGGCGTTCTGCAGATCGGCGATGGTATCTCCCGCCGTGAAGGGGCCCAGCTCGACGCCATTGATGTACAACAAATCACCGGTGTTGGGTATGAAGCCCGTGGCACCATCAATGGTGGCGGTCGCCGGCGTCTTGGGCTGATTTTCCAGGCCGTAGATCAGCTTTTCGATACTGGTGAACAGGGATTGCTTGCTGGTGGTCTTGATATTGAATTCGTCGTCCAGCTGGGCACCGGTAATCTCAAACTGGATACCCTGCACCACTATGCTCTCGCCACTGGTGTAGGCCCCAGTGGCAATCACCGGCTTGGGCTCGGGATCATTCTTTGTCACTACCTCGTAATTCAACCCGCCGGCACCGTCGTCCATGAAACGGACAATCAGATCATCACCATTGATGCCGCTGACGAAGTCGTCGTACACCTGCTGGTCCAGCACCATACCGGTACTGATCTGGGCGCCGGACAGGTTATTGGGGCTGGCTTCGGCAAAGAAGGTGGTGTGGGCACTGGGAATATCAACGAAGATACCCTTGCCATGGTCACTGATGGCCACACTCACGCCTTCGTCGATTTCCAAGTGCCGCTGGCCCTCATCCCCCTGGTACACATAATGCCCGGAGATGTTCTGACCAAACGCCGGTTTTTCACCCTGGAAGCCACTGAAGATGTATTCCCCGGAAGCATCCCGGGTGTTGCCCAGGGTGGCGAGCTGTTCCAGCCGCTGGCGCAATTCGGCGGCGATGGAAATGCGATCATTCTTTGACAGGGTGGCGTTGCCGGCCTGTACCGTCAGCTCCCGCACCCGCTGGACCACATCCACCACGCTGGCGAGGGCACCTTCTTCCTGGTTCAGGCGGTTCTCCGCCAACCCGGCATTGCGCTGGAACTGCTCGATACGCGCCACTTCCTGGTCCAGCTTGAGTATACGGGCCGCCGCCACCGGATCGTCCGACGGACGGTTGACGCGTTTGCCCGTGGAGATCTGTTCCTGGGTCTGCTGCAGGTTGCTGTTCAGGGTCTGCATCCGGCTGATGCCGCCTGAAAAGATCTGCTGTGAGGATATGCGAATCATGATTTGCCTCCCTCGGCCTACCTGAACGTCGACAACAAGGTGTCGAACAGGCTCTGAGCCACGCTCATCACCTGGGCCGATGCATTGTACGCGGCCTGGTACTGGATCAGGCGACCGGCCTCTTCGTCCAGGTTGACCCCGGACACCGATTCCCGCTGGGCGGTGGACTGCCCCAGAAGTGTCTGACTGGCATCCAGGTCGAGCTGGCTCTGTCGGGTCTGCACCCCTACGTTTTCCACCAGGCCGGCGTAGCCCTCGGTGAAACTTTGGGTGCCGCCATTCATGGTGTTTGCGGTGGCCAGCATCGCCATTTTCTCGGCGTTGCGGTTATCGGACACCCCGTCGGTGTTGTAGTCGATGAAGAAGCTGTCGCCGGGCTGCGGATCGCCGTTAATGGCAAACTGGAAGCCACGGTAGTTCGGGTCCTGGGGGTCCTCACTGAACAGGTCGTTGGAGATCCCCTGCTGGAACACATTCTGCTGAGGCGTCGCGGACGCATCGCCCGCCACCAGCACATTCGTCGGGTCGGTGGCGTCCAGAATGTCATACACCAGAACACCGCCGTCATCACGAAAGCGGATTTCCAGCGGCGGACTGAGCTGACCCTGGGTCTGGAACCCAGGCAACATGCCGTTGGACAGGGGGTTGCGAACATTCAGCATTTCCCCCTGATCGATCACTCCGGTGCCACCATTGCCGATATCAGCCTGCGCGCGGACCGGACTGGCGAAGGCCAGATCCTCCTCCCGCTCCACCTCCAACTCGATGGACTCCGCCGCCAACCGGGTTGGCTGGATCAGGAAGCTGTCACCAGCATTGAAGGTGCCGCTGTCGATCTGGATGTTGAAGCCGGGCATGGAGATCTCCGCCGGCAGCGGGTCCGGCAGTCGCCCCTGGTTGACGGTTCGGCCGGTGGCTCGATCGACTACTTCGTAATCGCGGCCATCGCCACTGAACCGAAGGTTCCAGCTGCCAGCAGGCAGTTCGCTGCTGTCGCTGATCTCGACCCCCAGGACGCCGTCCTTGGGTGGCAGGTTGTTGGCGTTGGCGATCACACGACTGCGTCGGGCGGCATCGGAATTGATGTCGGAAAAGAACAGCCCGCCCAGATCGCCTTCGAGATCCATGCCGATCTCATGCTGGTGATTGAGATTGTCAGCCAGCGCCACGGCAACCCGGCCAAGCTCATCAAACGCCGGCTGCAGGGCCTCGCGTTCGAAGCGCCGCAGGCCACCCAGCGCACCGCCGTTGACCTGCTCGTCGATGGCCAAGGTGCGACCGGCGGTGGTGAGTGTGTACTCCAGAGTGGTCGGGTCCTCCGGGCTGTTCCGGGTACCCAGACGGGAGGCCTCAACGCCGAGCACCAGCGGCTGCCCATCCGGTAACAACACGTTGACCTGATTACCGTCCACCGGTACAACCCGCACCCCTAGCAACTCCGACAGTTCTCGCAGCTTTTCATCGCGCTTGTCCAGCAACTCATTGGGCAGGTGGCCCTGGGCCAGTCCAGGGGACTCCGAAATGGCCAGATTCAGGTCGGCAATACTGGCGATGAGGCTGTTGGCATCCTTTATCCCCTGCTCCATCTGAGTCTTGATGGACTCCCGCTGCTGGATAAATTCCTGCTGCAGCGCCCGGAAGCGGTCCACCACCGCCTGGGCCTCGCTCAGCACCAGCTGTCGCTGGGGCAGCGATGCCGGGTCCTCCGAGGCGCTCTGCAAGCTGGCGAACAGGTTGTTCAGCACCTTGTTGAGGCCGGTGTTTTCACCACCGAGCAGGTTGTCGAGCCGGCTCAATTCCGTATTCAGCACCTCCTGTTCGGCGAACAGGGAGGTATCGGAGCGCACCTGGCCCACCAGGAATTCGTTGGCGACGCGACGAACATCCGAGATGTTGACGCCAGTGCCAATGGTACCGGCGCCGGTCCGGCGCCCGGGCTGGGTCTCGAAGATGACTTCCTGGCGACTGTATCCGGCGGTGTTGGCATTGGTGATGTTGTTACCGGTGGTATTCAGCGCGGATTGATGCCCCAGCACACCGGTGAGGCCAATATTGATCAGACCTGCCATAGCGTTTACTCCTCAGCCCCCAAGGACAACTGGACGTTGCCCGCCGGGCTGGCAAACTGATCGCCGTTCATGATGCGGCGAATCTTGTTGGCGTAGTTCGGGTCGGTGGCGTAGCCCGCCTCCTGCAGGCGCTGGGCAAACAGCGCCGGATTGTCCGCAGCGGCCAAAACCTCTCGGTAGCGGGGGTTGGATTCCAGGAACGACACATAGTCGCGGAAACTGGCCTGGTAATCCGGATAGGCCCGGAACGCTGCCTGTTCATTGAGTTTCACCCCTTCCCGGTATTCCGAGGTGGTGATATCCACTGCCGCACCGGCCCATCGCTGATCGGCCTTGATACCGAACAGGTTGTAGCTTGGCGCGCCGTTCTCCCCTTCGATCATGTGGCGCCCCCAGCCGGTCTCCAGTGCCGCCTGAGCAACCATCAGCCGGGGATCAATACCAGAACCCGCCGCGATCTGCCGGGCCATGGGCAGCAGCTGTTGGACAAACTGCTCAGGGGAGTCGAAGCGCGCAGGCACCGTGGCGCGGTCAGCGGGAGCCTGGTTGACTGACGCGGCCCCGCTGGCAGTCCCGGCGATCTGGCTCACCGCCGCCAGCCGCTCGGGCAGCTCCCGGGTCAGCGCTGGCAAGCTGCGGTCATAGTCCGCCAGGGTACGGCGCTGGGAGGCACTGGGCTCGCCGCCATCGGTCATCCCCGGAATCTGGCGACTGAGTTGACGCACCAGGGTATCGGTCAGCCCTAGCCCCTGATTCGAGGACAACGTCAGACTCAGCTGGTTATCGAACATGTCGCGGTAGAACTGCGATTGCTGGCTATTGAGGTAGTTGCCCTCGGCAAAGACATCGCCGGCCTTGCGCATCGATTTCAGCATCTCGGTAAGGAACAGCCCTTCAAACTGACCCGCCACTTCCCGCAGGGCGGCCTGTTTATCCGTGCGCGCCTGCGCCTTCAGCGCATTGAGGCCACTGAATTCGGTGTAGATCCGGGTCTGCTGAAGCCGAGGGTCCTGCATCACACCACCTAGATTACGATCAGCTCGGCGCGCAAGGCACCGGCCTGTTTGAGCGCTTCCAGCACCGCCATGACGTCGCCGGGGGCGGCGCCAACCTGGTTAACGGCCTGTACGATGTCATTCAGGGTGACCGCCGGACCGAACTGGAACATCCGCGCCGGGTCTTCGGTCACCACGATCTGGGTATTGGGGGTCACCACCGTCTCGCCCTCGGAGAAGGGGCCGGGCTGGCTCACCTCCGGGTTTTCTTCAATGGTCACGGTCAGGTTGCCGTGGGTGATCGCTGCCGGGCTCACCTTCACGTTCTGGCCCACGACGATGGTTCCGGTGCGGCTATTGATCACCACCTTGGCGGCATCCTCCGCCGGGTTCACTTCCAGGTTTTCGAGGATGGACAGAAAACTGACGCGCTGGGACGGGTCCCGCGGTGCCTTGACCGAAATCGAGGTGGCGTCATGAGCGTAGGCCATATCGGGCCCCAACAGGTCATTGATGGCATCCACTACCCGGCGGGCCGTGGTGAAATCGGCACGCAACAGATTGAAGGTGATGGTGTCGCCGCGACTGAACGGCGAAATCACTTCCCGTTCGATGGTTGCCCCGTTGGGAATGCGACCGACACTGGGTACGTTAACGGTGATCCGGGAACCGTCGGCGCCGGCCGCACCAAAGCCCCCCACCACCAGGCTCCCCTGCGCCATGGCATAGACCTGGCCATCGGCGCCCTTCAGGGGGGTCATCAACAAACTGCCGCCCCGCAGGCTGTTGGCGTTACCGATGGACGACACGGTAATGTCCAGCTCCTGGCCGGGCTTGGCAAACGCCGGCAAGGTGGCATGTACCATCACCGCCGCCACGTTGGCCAGGTTAGGATTGGTGCCGTCTGGCAAGGTAATGCCGAACTGGTTCATCATGTTGCGGAAGGTCTGGTTGGTAAACGGCGCCTTATCACCGGTGCCATCGAGCCCGACCACCAGGCCATAGCCCACCAGCTGGTTGTTGCGCACACCCTTGATCCGGGCCAGGTCCTTGAGCCGGTCAGCCAACACCGGCGCTGCCACCATGGCCAGCAGTACAAAAGTCAGGCAGGAATGACGCAGTCTCATAGTGGCCACCATTCGGAGTTGAAGAAGCGGGCCAACCACCCCATCTGGTTCGCCTGGTCGAAGTCACCGGTACCGCCATAGGCGATGCGGGCGTCGGCAATCCGGTTGGAAGCAAGGGTGTTGTTCGGGGAGATATCCTGCGGTCGCACCAGACCGGTAAGACGGATGTATTCGTCACCGTTGGTGAGCGTGATCCATTTCTCGCCCCGTATGCGCAACACGCCATTGGGCAGCACTTCGGTGACGGTCACCGTAATACTGCCATCCAGGCTGTTGCTCTGGTCGGCTTCCGCCTGACCTTCAAAATCCCGCTCATAGTTGGCGCTGGCGTTCAGGCCGATGTTGGCCTTACCAAACAGCACCGGCTCCGGAAGGCTCAGCTCGCTGTCCTTGGTGATACTGCTTTCCGCCGACTTGCTGGCCGCAGTGGATTCCTGCAGCGTCACGGTGAGGATATCCCCAACGTTCAGCGCCACGGTATCGCCGTAGAAGTTGTAGTTGCGGGACGACTGGTAGATCGCGCCGGAGTGCGGGTCCCGGGTCATCATGGATTGCGCCCGGACCGGGGCATAGGCGGGATCGTCCGGTATGGCCCGCGGCCGGGTTGCGGCCGCACAGCCCTGCAACAGGATCAACGCAATCACCAGGAGCAAAGTCCCCCCTGGCGTGCGCGCTGGCGCCTTGTGGCTGATCTGATTCATGGCGATTCTCTCTCCCGCTTACCGCTGTCCCACTGCGCTACCGCTCTGAGCCCCTATCACCGGTTAACCGATGTTGTTGGTCACAAACTGCAGCATCTGGTCGGTGGTCGACACCACCTTGGAGTTCATCTCGTAGGCGCGCTGGGTGGTGATCATGTTCACCAGCTCCTCGACCACCTCCACGTTGGAGGCCTCCGTCATGCCCTGCTCAACCGTACCCAACCCGCCAATACCCGGCTCCCCTTCGGTGGGATCACCGCTGGCGTTGGTTTCCCGGAACAGGTTGTTACCGATGGCCTGCAGCCCCTGAGGATTGATGAAATCCACCAGAGTGATCTCCCCCAGGTTGACCGGGCTGGCCTGGTTATTCACCACCGCGCTGACCGTGCCGTCCTTGCCGATGGTGATGCTGGTGGCGTTTTCGGGCACGGTGATGTTGGGTTCCAGCGGATAGCCATCCGGATTGACGATTTCACCATCGGCGTTGAGCTGGAACTGACCATCCCGGGTATAGGCGATGTCGCCATCCGGCAACAGCACCTGGAAAAAGCCGCGACCGTTAACCGCCATGTCCAGTGGTTGCTCGGTTACCTGCAGGTTGCCCTGGGAAAACTGCTTGGCCGTGCCGACTACCCGAACACCGGTACCCAACTGAAGACCGGAAGGCAGCTCCGAGTTCTGGCCGCTGAGGCCACCAGGCTGCCGGTTGATCTGATACAGCAGATCCTGAAACACGGCCCGGTCCCGTTTGAACCCGGTGGTGTTCACGTTGGCCAGGTTGTTGGAAATGGTGGACATGTTGGTGTCCTGTGCGCTCAACCCGGTCTTACTCACCCACAGTGCTGGATGCATGTTCTACTCCTTGCCGACGTTTGTTGGCAGCGGCCAGATTTTGCCGCTTTGCCGCTTCCGCTGACTGGTCATGGATCGTTATCAAAGGTTTTGCAACAGTCGTGCCGCTGCCTCGGAATTGTCGTTGGCGGTCCGCATGACCTTGATCTGCATTTCAAACTGACGGGACAGCTGCAGATTGGCGATCATCTCTTCCACCGCGTTGACGTTGGAGCTCTCCAGGAACCCGGAAGCTACCCGCAAGCTGGCGTCCACCGGCTCCACACCGCCCAGGGCCTGGTCGGGCTTACGACGCATGTAGCCATCCTCCCCTTTCTCCAGAGCATCGGCCGGAGGGTTGACCAGCTTCAGCCGGTCAACCGCCACCAACTGATCTGGCGGGCCACCCACGGGGACAACGGAAATCGTGCCATCGGCGCCGACCTGAACGTTTTCAAAAGGTGGCAGCGCCACGGGGCCACCGTTACCCAGCACCAGATCACCGGCGCCGTTACGTAGCAGGCCGTTGGTATCAATCTGGAAACTGCCGGAACGGGTGAAGACTTCCTGGCCCTGGCGATTCTGGACCGCCAGCCAGCCATTGCCATCCACCGCCACATCGAGCTTTCGTCCGGTTTCCATCAACGCGCCGGCTGAAAGATCGGTCCCCGGTCGCTCAGACATGGCGTAGGCCCGGGTCGGATGGTGTTCGCCAAACACCGGCATACTGCGGGCCTGGGCAAGATCCCGCTTAAAGCCCGTGGTATTGGCGTTAGCCAGGTTGTTGGCGTGGGCCCGCTGCGACAGCATGTTCTGCTTGGCACCGGACATGCCGATGTAGAGCGACTTGTCCATTGGGAAAACTCCTGCCGGATTTTTGA
Organism: Marinobacter sp.; assembly: GCA_041594735.1. Lineage (GTDB taxonomy): Bacteria > Pseudomonadota > Gammaproteobacteria > Pseudomonadales > Oleiphilaceae > Marinobacter. The sequence continues at coordinate 12,710 of JBFHLR010000017.1, read as the reverse complement.
CTGTTTACAGTCTTAATGCAGGAGCCATGCCAGAATTAACACGAGGGGCCGAAGATGGGCAGAATCAACGGGAGCGCGACGATACGTTCGCCGACGCTCCCGAAAATCAGACCGGTTATCTCAGGTTGATGATGGTCTGAGTGATGGCATCGGAGGTTTCGATGGTTTTGGCGTTTGCCTGATAGTTGCGCTGCGCAATGATCAGGTTGACCAGTTCCTCAGACAGATCGACGTTGGATTCTTCCACCGAACTGGCCTTGATCGCCCCGAGGGTACCGGTTCCTGGCTGGCCGATAATGGGCTGGCCGGACTCGAAAGTTTCCACCCAGGTGGTCTCACCCACCGGACTGAGGCCATCGGTGTTGTTGAAGGTCGCCAACGCCACCTGCCCCAGGGCCTGGGACTGGCCGTTGGTGTAGCGGGCGAACAGCACCCCCTCATCGGACACATCCAGCCCCGACAACCGGCCGGTGGTAAACCCGTTCTGACGCTGATCGTTGACCCCGAAGGCGCTGCCATACTGCGTGGTGTCCGCCAGGTCGATCACGAAGGCCGAGCTGGTAGGGGGATCTGGCAGCGGCGTGGTGGTCACCCCGCCCGGAGCGGGCGGGCCGTCCGCGCCATTGGGCTGTCCGTTAGAGTCCTTGGGGGTCCAGTCGGTCACCAGGATCTGGCCACCGATGTCGCCATCAATGGACTGCAGCGTACCGTCCTGATCAAACTGCGCCTGAATCGGGGATTGATCGGTACCAGAGACAAACTCGCCATCGATCTGCAGATAGATTGACCACTGACTGGCACCAACGCCACTGCCCGGAGCCGGTTCCTTGACGAAGAACTGGGTCAGCACATGGGGATTGCCCAGGCTGTCGTAAATCGTGGTGGAAGTGGCGTGATTGTAGGTACGCTGATCCTGGGGATTGAATTCGTTGGTAATCTGCAGCGTGCGATTGTCCCAGGCGGTTCCGAAGGTGCCGGTATCGGAGGTGATGTCGGTGACCTCCCTCCCTGCCTGAACCCTCACGGTTCCGAGCTGGGTTTGCGGACCAACGGCGCCGCCGGTATTGGCGTAGGTGGTGGTCAGAGTCTGGCCACGGTTGTCCACCAGGCGAAGCTCACCGGCCACCACCGTTGCAGTCACGGTATTGGCGCTGGAATTGTTGATGGCGTCAGCCAGTGAGTCGAGATCCGTCACACCGCTGGTATCGATCGGTACCGAAACGCCTTCCACTTCCAGATCGAAGGTGAAGCCCCCTACCGCGATAAACGCATCATCCAGCCCTGTCACGGTCATGTCGGTGGTAGCCGACGCACTGACGTCGTCCTCCTGGGTAAAGATACTGGCCACCTCTGCCGCCGAGGAGCCGGCCGGAATCTGCACGTTGCGCTGGGTACCATCGCTGTAGGTTAGAGTGACGGTTTCGGCGGGAAACGACGTGCTGCCGGCGCCCAACTCCGCTTCGCCAACCTCCGCGAGTACCGAGATCCGCTGTTCGAGAACTTCTTCGCGGGAATCCAGATTGAGGTCAGTTTCGAGATTGGTGGTACGACGGGGGGCCAGGTTGGCGGTATCGATACGCAGATCGTCCCGAATACCCGACAGGTTGCCATCGTCATCCGCCTGAAATCCCTGGACTCGCATGTTCTGGTTGTTAATGACAAACCCGTCCTTGTCCACGCCAAACTGGCCGGCCCGGGAGTATCGAATCTCACCACCGTTGTTCAGCACAAAGAAGCCGTCGCCGTTGATGGCGAGGTCCAGGCCGCTATCGGTGAAGCTGATATTGCCCTGACCGAAGTCCTGCTTGACGTCCTGCACCCGCACACCATCGCCGATGGGGTTGGTCCCGGCGCTGAGAAAGCCGCTGGCGTACAGGTCGCCGAACTGGGCACGACTGCTTTTGAAGCCAACCGTGCTGGCATTGGCAATGTTGTTGCCAGTGACGTCCAGATCAACGGACGCCGCCCGCAAGCCGCTGAGTCCCGTATTGAAAGCCATGTTACACCTCGCTATTCAAGCCTAATTGATCTGGTACACGTCAGAGAGCGCGATCGAACCCATGCTGGCCAGGTTCAGCGTGATCTGACCGGCACTGCCCAGGGATACGCTGTCCACGTTGGCGCTAATCAGGGTCCCAAGCTGCTCGACCCCGCCGGGGTAGCTGCCCTCGGCCACCACCTCGTACTTGCCGGGCGGCAAGGCTTCACCGTCAGCGTCGGTGCCATCCCAGCTAAACGCGTGGTAACCGGTCTGGGCGCTGCCCAGATCCAGCTGGCGTACCAGCTCTCCGGCGCTGTTCTTGATGGAAACTCGCAAGTTGGAGGTCGTCGCCTGCACCGCGACACTGCCGCTCAATTCGCCGCCAGCCTCCAACTGGCCTGCCGTCCCCGGCACCAACACAGACCGGCCAACCATGGCGGAAGCCTGCAGCGCCTGGGCAGAGCGGAACTCACCCACCATGTTGTCCAGGGAGCCGGATACCTTCTGCATTTCTTCCAGCGAGCTGAACTGGGCCAACTGAGCGATAAACTCACCATTGGCCTGGGGCTCCAGCGGGTTCTGGTTCTTGAGCTGGGCCAGCATGAGCTCCATGAACTCTGTCTTGCCCAGCTCACTGTTGGCCGGCGACTGAGACTGCAACTGGTACTGACTCAAAACGTCGCTGGCAACCGTGCCATTTACTGTGGTCATTGGTCGACTCCCAACTTACTGCTGACCCAGGGTTAAAATGCGCTGCATCATCGATTTCGCAGTGTTCATCACGTCCACGTTCATTTGAAAACTGCGGGACGACGACATCATGTCGGCCATCTCCTCCACCACGTTGACATTGGGGTAAAAGACGTAACCGTCCTCATTGGCGGCAGGATGGGACGGCTCATAACGCATCTGCAGCTCGGCGTCGCTCTCGACAATTCCTTCCACCCGAACGCCCGCTCCCGCTCCCTCTGAGGCAAAACCAGCCCCGGCCTGGCCAGGGTTGAGCAAACTCTGCTGAATGGTCGCAAACACCGGCTTGCGGGCGCGGTAGGTGCTATCAATGCTGGAGCTGGCAGTCTCGGCGTTGGCGATGTTGGAGGCGGTGGTATTCAGCCTCAGCGACTGCGCGGTCATGCCGGAACCGGCAATATCGAAAATGTTTCCAAGGGACATGACAACTCTCCTTTGCTAAATCGGCTGCACTGACTCTTCTGCATTAATTCGTCGGGTTTACCCAGCTGGCCTCAGGACCTACTCGCCCTTGATCGCCTTGGTCAAGCCGGCAAATTTGCTGTTGAGAAACTGGAAACTGGCCTGGAAGTCCATGGCATTGCGCATAAACAAACTTTGCTCCATCTGGCTGTCCACCGTGTTGCCATCGATGGAGGGCTGATGGGGGTTGCGGTAGAGCAGCTCGGGTGCCCCCGGAGCTGCGGACGTGTCCATATGCTGGTCATCGGTGCGAGTCATTTGCATACCGCTGATCTGGCCCTGGGCCTGCGCCATCATCGCCCGGAAATCCACGTCCCGCGCCTTGTACCCCGGTGTGTCGGCATTGGCCAGATTATTGGCCAGCACCTCGGCGCGCTGGACCCTTGCCTGCAGCGCGTGCTGGTGAATGCCTAATGCCATATCCAGTGAAATCGCCATACCGCCTCCGTAACAGTGCGCCGCGCAGCAACAAAACGGTTGTCCGCAGCGTGGTTTCCAGAGACCAAGCAAGCAAGGTGCCAGCTTTCTGGCTTCGGCCTGGCTCAAGGGCTGGCAGATGGTTGTGAGGAACGCGGAAAGAGATAACGGGGTTGGTCGCGCGGCAAAAAACCGGAAAAGCGGCAAACTCTTTCCCCTGCCGGTTACGGCAGGGGCAGGCTGGACTACAGAGGCTTGGCTGGCCAGCAGGAAACCAGCTCGGACATGGTCGGCCGGGGAACGGTCGGCTTCTCGCTGCTGACGGAACCCACGTACAGGAACCCGGCGATGGATTCGTGCTCCGCCAGTCCCAGTCCCGCCTTGACCTTGGGGTCGTAGGCCAGGGCTCCGGTTCGCCACATACCACCATAGCCAGCCTCTTTGAGCGCCAGCAGCAAATACCCCATGCCAACCGCCGTCGACATGGACTGTTCGATCTCCGGTACCTTGGGATGCGATTTGGGTGAGGTAATGCCCACGATCACCATCGGCGCCCGCAGCGGCATCTTGCGCAGTTTGTCCCTGGCTTCCTCAGAATCCCCGGTGCGGGCATAGAGTTCTCCCAGGGCGTGCAGGCCCTCACCTTCGATGACCAGGTAGCGCCAGGGTCGTAGCAGCGCATGATCCGGGGCCCGAAATGCGCATTCGAACAGCCGTTCCAGCTGCTCCGGCGACGGAGCCGGGGCGGACAGTCTCGGTTCCGAGCTACGGTGAAGAATGGCCTCAATTACATCTGTCATAATGAACCCCGATAATCGACAGTAGTGGACGTTTTTTCACGAACTGCGCAAAACTGCCAGAATTGTCGTACACACGCAATGCTGTTAGTCTTTAGTCGTGGAATGGTCTGCCCGGATTCCAACGTTTCTCTGGCAGAACGGTTAAATCGTTTGGAAGAACAATAATGAGCAGCGATCGCGTCTTCAGCTCCTTTGCCGAGTTTTATCCGTTTTACCTGGAAGAGCACAGCGACCGTACCTGTCGTCGCCTGCATTACCTGGGCAGCGCACTGGTTCTCCTGGTGGCCGCATACGCCCTACTGACAGGCAGACTGGTCTACCTTTGGCTGCTGCCGGTGATCGGTTACGGATTCGCCTGGATTGGCCATTTCAAGTTCGAAAAAAATCGCCCAGCAACCTTCCAATACCCTCTGTACAGTTTCATGGGCGACTGGGTCATGTTGAAAGACATGCTGATTGGCCGAATCCGGTTCTAGAATGATGAACGCTCCCCTGAACGCGGGCAAAACGCTGGGGTTGGATGCCCACAACCAGCCTGTGGCCGTGCCGCCTATGCCAGACTACAACGGTCGCGTGCTGGCCTACACCGCAACCGCAGGCGTCCTGGCGATTGGCCTGTACGAGGCCGTGTTTGCGTCATGGTTATACTGGCTGCTGGCCGCCTCGCTGGTGTGGCCCCATGTAGCCTTTGTCCTCACCCGACGAACGCCTCTGGGGCGATCCAATCGCATTCGCAACAAGATGCTGCTGCTGGATTGCGTTTTCGGCGGTGGACTGATTGGCGCCCTGAACCTGATCGCCATTCCCTCCGCGGCAGTGGTGCTGATGCTAAGTTTCAGTTGCCTGATTGTGGGGGGCATTCGCCAGTGGCTTTACGGCATGATGATGATGACCGGCGCCCTGATCATCTCCGCCGGCATTCACGGCCTGCCGACGTCTTTCCAAGCCCCGCTCCTGACCAGCATGGCGTCCATTTTCGCCACCGGTCTGTACATTTGTGTCACGGCCTATTATGCCCACCAGCAGGCCCGCAACCTGATGACCGCAAAGACCCAGATCCAGAATCAGCGCGAGCAATCCATCGCCCTTTCCCACAAGCTGTCCAAGTACCTGTCGCCCCAGGTGTGGCAATCCATCTTCACCGGCGAGCGGGATGTACGGCTGGAAACCCAGCGTAAAAAGCTGGCCATTTTCTTTTCTGATATCAAAGGCTTTACTGAACTTTCCGAAGAGATGGAACCGGAAGCCCTGACCGAGCTACTCAATCACTACTTCAACGAAATGTCCGAAGTCGCGTTGAAGTACGGAGGCACCATCGACAAGTTCGTCGGCGACTCCATCATGGTGTTTTTCGGTGACCCCACCAGCCGAGGCCAGCGCGAGGACGCCTTCGCCTGTGTCTCCATGGCCATCGAAATGCGCAAGCACATGAAGATCATGCGGCAGAAATGGCGCAGCCAGGGCATCAAGACGCCGCTGGAGATTCGCATGGGCATCAGCACCGGTTACACCACAGTGGGCAACTTCGGTGCCGAGAATCGCATGGACTACACGATCATCGGAAAAGAGGTCAATCTGGCAAGCCGCCTGGAATCTCTCGCCAATCCCGGAGAAATCCTGGTTTCCTACGAGACCTTCTCACTGATCAAAGACAAGATCATGTGTCGGGACAAGGGCGAAATCACCGTAAAGGGGTTCGGTCGCCCGGTGTCAATCTACGAGGTTGTCGACTTCCGCCGGGACATTGGCCCCAACCGCAGTTTCCTGGAGCATGAGCACAGCGGCTTTGCCATGTACCTGGATTCGGACAAAATTACCGAGAAAGAACGCGAGAGCATCCTGGCCGCGCTGGAAGACGCCGCCGACCGCCTGCGCCACGAAGAACTCTAGGGGGGCCTTGAATTAATCCGGATCCTCTCTGGATTGCCGAGGTCAAGCCCCCACCGCCCTGCAGCCCAGTTACTGGCGCACCAGCCTCATGGACGGTACCGAGCCTGGCTCGGTGCTGCGCCAGGGATTGATATCCAGCCCGCCCCGCCGGGTATAGCGGGCACAGACCGTCAGCGATTCCGGCAGGCACCGCTGCATGATATCCACAAAGACCGTTTCCACGCAGTGCTCGTGAAAATCCTGCTTGTGGCGGAAGCCCACGATATAGGCCAGCAGACCCGTCCGATCAATCACCGGCCCGGTGTATTCCACGGTGATGGTGGCCCAGTCCGGCTGGCCGGTCACCGGGCAGTTACTCTTGAGCAGATGGGAGCAGAGCTTTTCGGAAACCCGCCCTTCACCTGCCGTTAAACTCGCCGGATCATAGCCGAAAGGTACCTCCGCCACTGGCTCATCGTCGATCAGCTCAAACCCATGCGGACGCCCCTGGGCGACGGCGGCATCATCAACGCTGTGCAAGCGCATCTGGACGGCCGCACCACAGGCGCCGGACAGGTCCCGCTCCACCGTCTCCTGCAGCTGTTCCGGGGTCGAAAACACGGTCTGATTCAGCGAGTTCAGATACAACTTCCAGGACTTCGACTCAATCAACGCGGCGGAGGCGGCGGGCACAATGAACTCCGCCCACGCCACCGCAGGGACGCCGGAAGGCCGGAGCCAGGAAATTTCCCAGGCCTGCCATAGATCTTCCCCAAACCACGGCCACCGGCCATCCTGTAAGCCCAGGCGGCGGCGATTGTCATCCCGGGGTACGGGGAAAAGCAGGTCAGGACTGTATTGTTCCGGGTACTCGCTGCTCTTTCCCAGAGGTGCGTCGTGTAACGCCATTGTCGTTCCTCAATCAGTACATAGCGAATCAGTGGCGAATGCCTTTGCCGCGCTTCAACATCACCAGGGCAACCGCCGACAAGATTGCGATAAACACCAGGATCATACCCAGTGCCACCACCACATTCACATCAGAGACACCAAGAATGCCATAACGGAACGCATTCACCATGTACAGGATGGGGTTCGCCATAGACACAGCCTGCCAGAATTCCGGCAGCAGCTGAATGGAGTAAAACACGCCGCCCAGGTAGGTCAGCGGTGTCAGCACGAACGTGGGCACGATGGAAATATCATCGAACTTGGTCGCCAGCATGGCGTTGATAAAGCCCCCCAAAGCGAACAATGCCGAGGTCAGAATGACCGTCAGCACCATCACCGGCAAATGGTGAATCTGCAATTGGGTAAAAGCCAGCGACAGCAGAGTGACAATGACCCCAATGCTCAGGCCCCGAGCCATCCCGCCCGCCACATAGCCGGCCAGAATAACCCAGTTCGGCACCGGCGACACCAGCAATTCCTCAATGCTACGCTGGAACTTCATGGAGAAAAACGAGGACACAACATTGGCATAGGAATTGGTGATCACAGACATCATGATCAACCCCGGCACGATATAGGACATGTAGTCGAAGCCACCCATGTCACCAATCCGGGAGCCAATCAGGTTGCCGAAAATGATGAAGTACAGCGTCATGGTGACCGCCGGCGGCAGCAGGGTTTGAGCCCAGATGCGGGTGAAACGGCGCACCTCCCTCACGACGATGGTGGAGAAGGCAACGGCCATGGCTTGCGGGGTCATAGGGCTTCCTCCAGTTTTTCCCGGGCATTTTCCTCAACCATCCGGATAAACAGCTCCTCCAACCGGTTGGCCTTGGTGCGCATGCTTTGAACGCGAACCCCCTGCTGCTCAAGCTGCACAAACACGTCGTTGAGACTCTGGGACTTCGCCACATCCACTTCCAGCGCACCATCGTCGTCAAGCCGGGTTTCAAACCCGTCCAGCACAGGCGCCGAGGACAAAGACGCTTCGGTATCGAGAACAAACGTCTGCAGGTTGAGTTGCTGCAACAGCTCGCGTTTACTGGTGTGCTTGATGATGCGACCGCGATCGATGATGGCAATGTTACGGCACAGCGCCTCCGCCTCTTCCAGATAATGAGTGGTCAGAATGATGGTGGTGCCCTGACGGTTCATCTCTTCCAGAAAGGTCCACATGGAACGCCGGAGCTCGATGTCAACGCCGGCGGTAGGCTCATCCAGAATCAGCAAACCGGGTTCGTGGACCAGGGCCCGGGCAATCATCAGGCGCCGCTTCATGCCGCCAGAAAGCATGCGCGCCGGGGTATCGCGCTTGTCCCACAACCCCAACTTCCTGAGATACTTCTCTGCGGACGCCACCGCCTGCTTGCGGGGGATGCCGTAATAGCCGGCCTGGGTGGTGACGATGTCGAATACCTTCTCGAACTGATTGAAGTTGAATTCCTGAGGCACCACCCCGAGATGCATCTTGGCCGCGGACAGGTCGGCATCGATGTCGTGACCGAACACCTTCACCGCGCCGCCGCTCTTATTGACCAGGGAACAGACGATGCCCAAGGTGGTGGACTTGCCCGCACCGTTGGGTCCCAGCAAAGCGAAGAAATCCCCCTGGTTTACCGACAGGTCAATGCCCTTGAGGGCTTCGAACCCATCGCCATAGGTCTTGCTCAGCCCCTTAATCTCCAGCGCGTGGCTCATAGTCGGTCCCGTAACGTTCGATACTTTGGCAATTTGCCTGTGGCGGATTGGTCAGATCAGGGAGTGTAGTTTGTGTCGCTGGCTAAGGATTTCAAGGCCCCGGTCGCAATACCTGCCGGCGTGAGCAATCCACCAAACTGCGACGGGCTTCCGGATCTCGAGAGCCGTAGATTTCTATAATTGTGATTACAACAAGTTACAAACCGTGCGCCAGTCCCGCTGCGCCAAAACGGAAACCAGCTCACCATGCCCCAGCTGTTGAAGAATCTGCCCCAGTTCTGCGCGCTCCCCTTCCTGGCCCTGCTGACCGGCTGCCTGCACGACGAAAGTTCCGGCAGCGATAACGACCACCTGACCGGCCAGGTGACGGTGTCCGGGATCCGGGGCTTGAGCTATCAGACCGCTAGTACAACGGGTGTGACGAATGAGAGCGGGCAGTTCCAGTACTACCCTGGCGAGCGACTGCAAATTGGTGTTGGCGATCTGGTACTGGTTACTGACGTGCCGGCGGATGACCTCATTACACCCTTGGATTTCCAGGCCGGTGCTCGGGTCGCCCTGCAAACTCCCGGCGTCAATGACGAGGGCCTGCGAGACCACCGGCTCGCCGAGCAACAACTGCTGCAAGATCCCACGCTGCTCAATATGACACGGTTCCTGCTCGCGCTGAACTGGAACGAAACCATCGCCAAGGACGAAACCCTGGACATTCGGGACCGGGTGATCGAGCAGCTCAACGCGGCCCTGGCACGACAGGAGTCGCCCATTGATTTCAGCGTCGACCCCGCTGAATTCGAAGCTGCTGGCCTGACGCCATCGCCCGCCAATCGCTTGTTGGCCGAGATCTGCTTTTATCCCGAAGAAGACACCCGGTGCGATACCCCGCCCACCCAGGCCGAGATTGACGCCGCACCCACACGCCCTGTCGACGTGGAGGACCGGGATCCGGACGTGCTCTACCGTGAAGATCTCATCGGCCTGCGCGAGCGGATCACCAGCGCAGGCCGCAACCTGGAGCAGTTCGACAGTGAAAAGGCAGAAAACTACCTGACCCAGCAACTGGACCTTGCGACCCGAACCTATGCCAACCAGTACTACCTGGATTCAGAGACCGCCGCACACCCGGCGACAGACACCGCAATACACAGCGTACGCCTGCGCAAGATCGGTGCAGCCCCCGAGCTGGCCGCTCTGGAAGCCATCAGCCTGAGCGAAGCGGACGTCGCCATCCACGCCTACGACTGGCAGAGCGCAACCATCGAGTATTTCATTACCGGGGAGTCCGGCGGGGAATCGGATCTGGTGGTCAACTTTCGACCGGAAGGAGATTACCGCTGGCTCAGAAAACAGCTCCGGGTACTGGTTCAGTAACCTCGCCCCGGAGCTCTTAGCGTCTCAGATCTTGGCCTCTCTGGCCTTAGCCTCTCAGGTCTTAGCCACTTAGATCTTAGCCACTTAGATCTTAGCCACTTAGATCTTAGCCACTTAGATCTTAACTACCCAGGAGCTTGCCAAGTCGCCAGCGCGATTCGGCTCCGGTTACATTGAAGCGGCTCGGATCGAGCCCGTCTGTACCAGTGGGCAGGCAGTCTTGCACCAGCAAACAGGCGTCGGCCGCCACCTCAGCGTTGTACCGAGCCAGATTGACGATCTTGGCCTGTTTCAGCGGCCGATGAGCCTGGTCAGTCATCACCATCACCTTGGGCAGCAGCCGGCGGTCCGGCGAGTGCGACACCACCACGCCTCGTTGACCATCCGACAATTCCACCAAGGTTCCAATCGGATAGATACCAATGGCCTGAATGAACTTTTCCACCAGATCTTCCTGGAACTCGATGTTACGTGTCTCATAGAGGTAGGCCACAGCCTGCGCTGCCGTCAACGCCCTGGCGGGATCCCTGGGGCCGATCAACGATTCGTAGTACTCCATCAGCCCGGCAATTTTCCCCAACAAGGGGATGCGATCGCCACGAACGCCTTCCGGGAAGCCGCTGCCATTATGCCGCTCCCGGTGAAACTGGATAATGCTGGTGACCGCCCGCGACAACCCTGTATCCTGCAAGCGCTCCAGCCCACGAACCACATAGGACTTGTACTCGGCAAATTCCTGGCCGGACAGAGTGTCCTCGTCCCGCAATAGTTCAACCGGCAGATCCACCTTGCCCACTTGCGCCAACAGACAGCCCAGCGCCAGGTGATTGAGCAGCCCCGCCTCAAGCCCGAGGAAGCGGCCAAACACCAATCCCCACACCGCGGTGTTTACACCATGCTGATGAAGATAATCGTCATAACGCTGCATTCGGCTCAGCCACAGCAGCGCATCCGGATTGCGGGTAACGCTTGTGGCCATATTCTGGGCAGCGCTGGCCAGCGACCGCAAATCTGGAACCTCACCCGCTCTCACACGCTCGAGGACGTGCCGGAGTGCCTCATCGGTCGCCCGAACCAACTTCTCGCACGCCTTGATTTCTTTGCGGAAAGAGGTGTTTTCGAGGTAAGCCGTCGGACTTTTGATCTGTAACGGAGGCAGCTGAACCATTTCCTGGGAGCCACCGCGAGACGCCGGACGACGGCGCTGGAAGATAGGAGCGGTGTTCTGCTCAAAGGCGTCGGCAACACGCTTTTCCGAGACATCAATCATGACCCAGGAGCAATAGGCAGCCACCGATCTCACGTCGTCGTGGGAACGGATGCGAAACCCCTGAATCGGGAAAGGCGTCTGATGCCACGGCCGGTCGAGATCGGAAACGAACATTCCGATCTGCAGACTCTGAGCGGCGATCTTCTTCTGGCTTACGCCCACCTGGCACCTCAAAACAGACAATTTTGTTACCTTGCCTATTTTCCGGACGAGTCAGGAAGATGCCATTATAGTTTGGTTGGATTCCCTAATCGAAACGCTACGAAATGTCACCCGATTTCGCAGTCAGCAACGATTTGTAGTATCGCGACCTCGCTCACATTTTCAGTGGCACTCGGTCACATCAATGGCACACGGATTCATCAAATTCCGGGAGTTTTGCGGCCAGTGATCCCCGGGGAGCTTTCTTGACGTCCACAACATAGGGCACCATCGACGCGCGAATGTAATCCATACCGACCGTGTCCCCGTCAGTCTGCCGGCTCACCTCGGCAGGTCGACAGCGCACGCTTAACTCAAGGGTTCTGCCCAGCGCAGCTATGCGAGTGCCTGACTGCCCCGAGGCCAACGCCAGGCAAACCGAATCGATGGCCGCAGGCTGCCCGGTTTCAGCCAGCACGTCGAGGCCTTCCTTACCGCAGGCCCGGATACCGGGACCGCAGTCACCGCTCTCGGCAGACTCCGCCTCCGTCAAGCGCCACTGGCGTTCGCTGCATTGGGTGTCCAGCCGGATGCTGGTGGCCTGATCGTCCCTGAGCCACCAGCCAGGATATTCCGCCGACTGCCAACTCAGCCGGACCATTCGACTTTCGCCACTGGAATTGGCGGCCGGAAACATTGCGTAATGACTGTAGTAGGAAGCACAGCCAGGGAGAGTTGCCGCCAGCACAATGGCGGCCAGTCGATTGAGGCGCTGTCGGTCCATCAGTGCTCCTCGCCTGCAAACTGCAATCCGTAGCCGTCAGGCGCCTTGCGCACCACCACCATCTCCAGTATCGGCGCCGGCACCGGCAAACCCTGCACCTGGACCCTGACCCCATCACCCAGTTCCAGCGCCAGTTCGCTCTCTGTCGCCAGCACAACCACCCCGCCATCCGAGATGTCACGGGTAGGTAACACGGCCCGTCCCTTGACGGGGTGT
>JBFHLR010000016.1:0-30341 GCA_041594735.1 Marinobacter sp. | reverse complement strand
GGCACCAGATGTACCGCAAGGTCTACGCCCACAAGACCGCGCTGGGCTTCGACTGGCTGCTGCGGGAAGCCATCAACGAAGTACTGGATGTGCCCGAAACTTTTGCCTGGGTCGACACCTGCCTTAGCGACATGAGCCACTTCGCCGAACTTACCGACAGCTTTTTCTGGGAGGCGTTCCGACGCTATGCCCGAAAACAGCCGAAAAGTTATTCCCGCTGCATTGTGGACCGGATAAAGCTAGATCATCTGGATACTCGGGAGGACCTGTCCCAGGCAGAAATGAACCATCACAGCCAATTCCTGGCCACTGAACTGTGCCTGGATCGCGACGATGTGGTGACTTGTTCAATGAGGGCCCGATTTTCCAATATTCAGGATAATTTCAATGGCATCAAGGTGCTTGTTCGCGATCCGGTCCATCGCCAGCGTCACCTGAAACAGATTACCGAGGTTAGCGCCTTCTTCAGCAAATTTTCCGACGGCACCATCACCCATTTCTACCGGCGTCCCAGGATCCTGCAACGCTAACCGCGCCGGCACTGCCCGGAAAAAGCGCCCGAAGTACCCAACCACGCGCCCTCATTCGGTGTTTTCCGGGCCAGCAAGCCTGGCGTAATTCTGTGATAGACTCCACCAGTCCTATAACCCCATGAGCCAATTGAGTAATCGCCCCATGATGTTCGTTTCGTTTAACGTCAACAGTATCCGGACCCGTTTACACCAGCTCCAGGCGGTGATCGACACCTATCAGCCTGATGTTATAGGGCTGCAGGAAACCAAGGTGGCGGATGCAGATTTCCCACTGGCGGACATTGAGAGCATGGGCTATCAGGTACACTTTCACGGCCAGAAGACTCACTACGGCGTCGCACTGATGTCCCGGCAAAGCCCCGACCGCTTTCAAAAAGGCTATCCCTGGGACCCGGAGGATGCCCAGCGGCGCTTTATTGCTGGGGAGTTTTCGGTCAACGGCAAGAAGCTGACAGTGATCAATGGCTACTTCCCCCAAGGCGAAAACCGCAGTCACGAGACCAAATTTCCGGCCAAGCGCAAGTTCTACGCTGACCTGTTGACCTACCTGGATGAACTAAAGAAGAACGACCATCACATTGTGGTGATGGGCGATATGAACATCTCCCCCACCGATAAGGACATCGGTATCGGCGAAGCCAATGCCAAGCGCTGGCTGCGGGAAGGCAAGACCAGTTTCCTGCCAGAGGAACGGGAATGGCTTGCTCAAGTGGAGGCTCGCGGCCTGACCGATGTGTTCCGCCACCTGCACCCCGACGAATCGGACACCTTCAGTTGGTTCGACTACCGTAGCCGAGGGTTCGAACGGGAGCCTAAACGCGGGCTCAGAATCGACTTGATCATGGCCAGCGACAGCCTGTTGGAGCGCGCGGTCGAAGCCGGTGTCGCCTATGACATTCGAGGCATGGAGAAGCCGTCAGATCACTGTCCGGTGTGGACGCGATTCGATTTCTAAGTACGGGGAACGCAGTGCAGGTCGCCTTATGACGAAAAAAATTAAAACCCGAGACCGCATCCTGATCACCAGCCTGTCGCTGTTTAACACCATTGGCGAGCCCAACGTAACCACCCTGCTGATCTCTGACGAACTGGATATCAGCCCAGGCAACCTGTATTACCACTTCAAGAGCAAAGGCGATATCGTCACTGAACTGTTCAATCAGTACGAATCGGAGATGCGGGACCTACTGGCGGTGCCCCAGGATGCGGCTATCTCACTGGATCAGATATCCATTTTCCTGCATCTGATGTTCGAAGCGGTTTCCCGCTACCGCTTCCTGTATCAGGATCTGGTGAATGTGCTGTCGCGATACGAGAGCCTGCAGTCGAGGTTTCGTAGAATACTCGCCAAAAAACGCGCGGCATTCCACACCATTTGCACCAGCCTGAGCCAGCAGGGAATTGCGGATTTTACTCGTCAGGAACTTGAGACAGTATGTGAACAGCTAACGATAACCATATGTTATTGGGTAAGTTTCGATAGCCTTTCACATCTGGATGATCGGGAAGCCATCGATCCGGGGCGGGGCGTCTACCAGATGATGCACCTCATACTCCCCTACCTCAAAGAGACGGAAAAGGATGAGGTGTATCTGCTAAGTCAGGAATATCTGTAAATCGGAAATATCTGTAAGTCGGGAATACCGGCAAGTCAGCCAAGTCGCAAAGCAGGCATGCCATGAAGCTGACAGGCCGGCAAACGGTTGTTACGACTACTGGTCCTCTGGAGCCTCGCCCCGCAAGCGGCGGATTTCCGCCTCCAGAGCGGCGATGCGACGCTCCATTGCCTCGATCTCTTCCCGGCGGTGAATGCCCAGTCGGCGCAACGCACCAGAA
The DNA here is from genome assembly GCA_041594735.1 of Marinobacter sp. Taxonomy (GTDB): domain Bacteria; phylum Pseudomonadota; class Gammaproteobacteria; order Pseudomonadales; family Oleiphilaceae; genus Marinobacter. The sequence continues at coordinate 27,972 of JBFHLR010000016.1, read as the reverse complement.
ACGCGCTGATCGAACAGGTTCTCCAGCTTGTCCCAGGTACCCGTGGCCCGCTCACGAACGTCTTCCACGCGATCTTCTACCTGCTTGACATGTTTCTCGACAACATCACGAGTCTTGCTTTCGAGCTGTTCACCTTCATGGACCAGGCGCTCGAAAAAACGGCCGGCATCTTCTTCCGCCTTGGTGTAGGCCCCTAACCCGGCGAGCCAGATTTGCCGGGCCGAATCTTTGATTTTGTCCGCCAGCTGGGGATCGTTTTCGGGTGGGGTCTGTTTTTCGTCAGACATTCTAAAAACCTCTGGCGTCGTCTGTTTGGGAGTCTGAAATCGAGGCTATCGCCTTCCGTGGGTGTGGGTGGTTTCGCTTTTTTATTGAAGAAACTCCCCCCTGGCCTCTGCACGAAGGCCATTGTATTACACCGTCGCCATAAATTCAGTTCCATTATGCGGTACGGCGAGTCAAAAATCTGAGGTCTATGCTGAAGGCTATAAGTACACTCTTCATATACCAAAATGTACTCAAAGTATCCGCGTTCCGCCTTGATCTGTACATATTATCGTCAATACTTCCCTATACCGGTGTCCCTGCTGATGCCGGTTTGTCTGGAAGTCTTTCATGGATACTACTCGCACGCCTCTGCCCGGCCACCAGCGCCGGGCTTTTTTTGCCCGCTCGTCCTGCCTGCTTTACTGATTTCCACACGCGATGTTTCGCCTGCGGTCTGACAACGGAACGAAAGCTGTGTCATCATAACGATTTAACCCATGGGTGATGTATGGATATCAGAAAAATTGATGAAACCATTGCGGTATCACCGCAAATTCAACCCGACGATGTGCGGGAACTCGCAGCCTTGGGCTACCGTACGCTGATCGCCAACCGCCCGGATCAGGAAGAGTTTGGCCAACCCCTGATGTCAGAGATTGAAGCCGCTGCGAAGGAGCACGGATTGCAGTGGATCTACCAGCCGGTGGAGTCAGGCAACATTCTCGACCGCGATGTGGAACAGTTTGGCGCGCTGATGGCGAACGCCGAAAAGCCCGTCCTGGCGTTTTGCCGGTCGGGAACCCGTTGCTGCGTACTCTGGGCCATCAGTAACGCAAAAGATACACCCGCCGATGCACTGATCATCAAGGCCAGGGCTGCAGGCTACGACCTCAGCGGACTCAAACCCCGCCTGCTGCAACAAGCCGAACAGGGCTAACTGCCACCAACCACCCGGGCCTGCAAGGACACCATCACACATGCAATACAAAGGTGCTGAGCCATTTGCTCATGACCAGCCGGACAAATTCGGGGTACTGATCACCAATCTGGGCACCCCTGACGCCGCAACAACCTCCGCCCTTCGACGTTACCTCTCGGAATTCCTGGCCGATCCGCGGGTGGTTGAATTGCCCAGACTGCTTTGGTGGCTGGTATTGCATGGCGTCATCCTGAGAATTCGTCCGCCACGCTCCGCCAAGGCCTACCAAAAGGTGTGGACCCAAGAGGGCTCCCCGCTGCTCATTCACACCCGAAACCAGTGCCATGCGATCCAGACGGCGCTAAGCGAACGATACGGCGATAAGGTGGTGGTGCAGTTCGCCATGCGCTACGGCAACCCATCCATTGCCAGCGCCCTGGATACCTTCCAGGAACAAGGGGTTAGACAGCTGGTGATACTGCCGCTGTATCCGCAGTATTCCGCCTCCACCTCCGCATCGACCTTCGACGCCATCGCCGCCGATTACACCCGTCGACGGTGGCTGCCGGATATCCGCTTTATCAGTCATTACCCGGATTTTCCGCCCTACATCGACGCTATGGCGACTCACATCGAGCAACATTGGCTGCAACAGGGCCGTCACCAGAAGCTGATTCTGTCGTACCACGGGATACCACAGAAGTATCTGCAACGGGGCGACCCCTACTACTGCGAATGCCACAAGACCTCCCGCTTGCTGGCAGAGCGGCTAGGCCTCACCGAGGCGGAGTACCAGACAACGTTCCAGTCCCGCTTCGGCCGGGAAGCCTGGTTACAGCCCTACACCGATGAGACACTGAAGCAACTGGCCGCCAATGGTACACACAGTGTCGATGTGTTCTGTCCGGGTTTCTCGGCCGACTGCCTGGAAACCATCGAAGAGATAGACGAAGAAAACCGGGGCTATTTCCTGGAGGCCGGGGGTAAGGCGTTCAGCTACATTCCGGCACTGAACAGCTCGCCGGCTCACATTGACGCGCTGGTTCAGCTGATCGAGAAAAATCTGCAGGGCTGGGAACTTTCCACCAACCCGCCCGAAGCGCCTCAGGAGCGCAGGCAACGGGCTAACGCCTTTGGTGCGTCGCGTTAGCATTCGCTATAGAAAGCCTCGGCACATGGAAACCCTGTACGCAAGACCGCGTCATACCAACGAAAGCGGCGCAACGTGCATGAGACGGGAGCCCCCTCCCGGCAGATAGGAACCGACGAGCATGAAACTCAACTGCGACCTGGGCGAAAGCTACGGCGCCTGGACCATGGGCCAGGACGATCAAGTGATGCCACTGATCGATATGGCCAATATTGCCTGCGGCTTTCACGCAGGCGATCCAGTAACCATGCTCAAGGCCGTCGCCTTGGCGGCGAAGCATGGAGTGCAGATTGGCGCACACCCTTCCTATCAGGATCTGGTGGGCTTTGGTCGGCGCTCAATCGCCCACTCTCCGGACGAGATCACTGCCCTGATGCTGTACCAGCTGGGCGCCCTGGAGGGCATCTGTCAGGCAGAGGGCGTTGAGCTAAGCTACGTGAAACCTCACGGCGCCCTCAATAACGACATGATGAAAGACCCCACCCTGCTTGATGCCGTCATGCGGGCTGTGACGCGTTACCGCCCGGGCCTGGCACTGATGATCCCAGTGACCACACGGTACCGGGAACACCGCACCCAGGCCGAACAGCTTGGGCTTCCGTTAATCCTCGAGGCCTTCGCTGACCGGGCCTACGATGACTCCGGCCAGCTGGTGCCTCGCAGCCAGCCAGGCGCGGTGCATCACAGTCCCGAGGTTATTGTTCAACAGGCTTTGTCGTTCGCCACCCAAGGTGGACTGCATAGCGTATCCGGTCTATGGCTCGACCTGCCGGCGGAGAGTCTGTGCGTCCACGGCGATAATGAAGCCGCCCTGGAAGCCGTTCGGGCGATTCGTCAGGCCTTTCATCAGCCCCTTGCTCCTCCCTCCCAATGATTTCCTGCGTCTCCGACGACAGCATTCTGATTCGCCTGGGGGAGACCATCGATCCTACCTTGACCGCCCGTATCGCTGCGCTATGCAGCGCCATTGAAACCCAGTTAGGCACCTGGGTGATTGACGTGGTGCCCTCTTACACCACGGTGCTGGTCTGCTACGACCCCTTAATGATCGATTTCCGGCAGGCACGCCAGGCACTGGCACTTATGCTCGACGGCAGTCCGGCCACCACCCCCATTCAGCAGGCTCGCTCTGGCATCGTTCACGAGATCCCCGCTTACTACGCCCCCGAAACTGGCCCGGATCTGGAAAGCTTGGCAAGCAACAAGGGGCTGTCCGTCGCCGAGGTGATCCAATACCACACCTCCGTTGCCTATCAGGTATTTGCCATCGGATTCCTGCCAGGCTTTGGCTTTCTGGGCTCGGTGGCAGAGGCCATCGCCACCCCTCGGCTCCGGACACCACGCAACCAGGTACCTGCCGGGAGCGTGGGGATCGCCAACCGGCAAACCGCCATCTATCCCCAAGCCTCGCCCGGTGGCTGGCAGCTGATTGGCCGCAGCCCGATCACCATGTTTGATGTGGACCGGTTGTCGCGCCTGCAGGTGGGTGATGCCGTGCGCTTCCGTGCCGTCAGTCGCAGCGAATACCAGGACCTGGGGGGAGAGCTGTGAAGTTACTGCGGGTATTGTCGCCAGGGCCCCGAACCACGGTGCAGGATAGCGGCAGGCGCCACTTTCAGAAACACGGCCTGGCCGAAGGGGGTGCAGCCGACCGCCATGCCTTCCTGTGGGCGAACAAGTTACTGGACAACGATCTCAGTGCCGCCTGCCTGGAGATCACCTTGGGGGGCTTCGAAGCCGAAGCACTCGCCCCAGTCTCCTTCGCCCTGACCGGCGCCGATACTTGCCCGAGTATCAATGGCCATCCCGTGTCGATGTGGCGAACGTTGCACTTGGCGCCGGGCGATCGGATTGCCATGGTAGCGGCCACTCACGGCCGATACTGTTATCTCGCCATACGCGGCGGCCTGCAGGCTCCCAGTTTGTTTGGCAGCGCCTCTGTGGTGGTACGGGAGCAGTTCGAGGAACTCCGCCCCCTCGCCCGTGGCGATACCCTTGCCGGCTTTGAATTGCCACCGGCAAGTTCCGCACAAGTGCCGTTAACGGCCCGAGCGAGTTACGGCGCCCCCCTGCAACTGAGACTTATCCCAGGGTACCAGTATCACCAATTCAGCCAGATTGACCGGCTCCGGTTTCTGTCCTCCGAGTACCGCGTCAGCACTCAATCAGACCGGATGGGATTCAAACTGGAGGGTGCGGCGCTACAGCATCCGCCACCCGGCATCGTCTCCGAAGGCATCGCCCTGGGCTCGGTACAAGTGCCCGGCGATGGCAAGCCGATCGTGCTGCTCAAAGACCGCCAGACGATTGGCGGCTACCCCAAGCTGGGCACAGTTTGCGCGCTGGACTGCTATCGACTTGCCCAGGCCCAACCAGGGCAGATCGTGCGCTTTGTAGAATCGGATCTCGCTACCGCGCAAAGCGAACGCTTGCTGTTTGAGCGCATGTTCACCAACACGCATTGGAACGAATGCGGGGAAGAACTTGTATGGTGACGGAGTCTGACTAATTCAGAAACGGAAGACTAAGGAACGAACAACAACGGGTCGGGCGAAATTTGAAAAGTAAGGGAGATAATGAGGAAAAAGTGGCGGTGGGCCAGGGATTCGAACCCCGGGAAGGCTATTAACCTTCGCTGGTTTTCAAGACCAGTGCATTCAACCGCTCTGCCAGCCCACCGTATAACACTCTGTTTGCCATCGTTGCGACAGCGGTGTGAATCATACCGGATTCGCCTCCTCTGTCAACGCCTTGCAAGGTTTTATCAACATTAACGCGATGTAATGAAATCCTTTCGCTATGATCGGGTCGTAAACGATTGAAAGTTCCCTCCCGGACACTATTATGGGAAGTAGCTTTAAACGGTTTCGTTTTTTACACGGAGATCACAATGGAAGACAGACGATTTAACGGGCAGCAGAACCAGGGAGTCTACGCTGCTTCCGCCTCCCACGCGGGCGCTGGCATCCAAGCCGATGCGATGAAGGTGCTGCGCAATACCTATTCCCTGCTGGCAATGACATTGGCCTTTAGCGCCATCATGGCTGGTGTTTCCATGGCGGTAGGTCTTGGCCGCGGTGCCAGTCTGGCTTGCAGCCTGGGCGCCCTGGCCCTGGTCTGGCTGGTGCTTCCGCGAACCGCCAACAGTTCCGCAGGCATCGGCGTGGTCTTCGCCTTTACCGGCCTGCTTGGCCTCTCCCTTGGCCCCCTGCTCCTCCACTACCTGGCCATGCCTAACGGTGGCAGCATTGTGATGCAGGCCCTGGGTGGCACCGCTGCGGTGTTCTTTGCGTTGTCTGGCTACGTCCTGACCACCCGCAAAGACTTCAGCTTTATGGGCGGGTTCCTTTTTGCCGGCCTCATCGTGGTACTTGTGGCGGCGCTTGGCGCTGTCGTTGCCGGCATGTTTGGTGTGGAAGTAAGCGCCTTCAGCCTGGCGATCAGTGCCGCTATCGTGATGCTGATGTCCGGTTTCATCCTGTTTGACACCAGCCGTATCATCAATGGCGGTGAAACCAACTACATCATGGCCACCACCGCACTGTACCTGAACATTTACAACCTGTTCACCAGCCTGCTTCACCTGATTGGCGCCTTTAGCGACGACTAACCTGTCTTTGGCAGGCAAAAAGAGCCCCGGCCCACTGCCGGGGCTTTTTGGTTGTGGGTTACAATATTCAGTAAGTCATGCATTGCACGTGTGAAATCCGATGACAGCTTCCGAATCTGTGCAGTTCACCCTGGTGGTGACCGGCGCACCTAATACCAGCCAGGCGCCTCAGACCGCCTTGCATTTTGCCAGAGCCGCGATTGCTGCCGGTCACACCATCGACCGGGTCTTTCTCTATGGCGACGGCGTTCAGCTCGCCACCAATCTGGCTTGCACCCCCAGCGACGAACCCAACTGGCACCGCAGTTGGAGCGAGTTCCTGATGGCTGCCAACATTCCAGCCGTGGCCTGCATCGCTTCAGCGCTGCGTCGCGGTGTCATCAATGAGGAAGAACGTGCCCGCTACGAGCGAGACGCCACCAACCTGGCGCCGCCTTTTCAGCTGCTAGGCCTGGGAGAGTGGGTCGAAAGTGTGGCGAGCACCTCCAAGGTTATCTATTTTCATGCCGGAGGCTGATGGATGAGCGTACTGATCATTATCGACCAGCCCCCCTATGGCAACTGGAGCGGGCGCGAGGCACTCGATATGGCCTTGTCACTGGCGGCCTTTGATCAACAAGTATCGCTGTTATTTGTCGGGGCGGGTGTCAATTGGCTGCGCAGGCAGCAGAACCCTTCGCCAATCCAGCAAAAGGGCGTCAACCGTAACCTGGCTGGCGCTACGGTGTTCGGCATCGAGGAGCTGCTGGCCGACCAGCAGGCCCTGCAGCGCTATGGACTGGTCAGCGGGGACCTGCTCGACGGCGTGGCCATCACACAGTATGACCAGGATTTGCTTGCGAACTATTTGCACGTGGTTTGCCAATAGGACTGACAGCCATGATGACACTCCATATTTTGAACAAATCGCCGGAACACCCCCGCTTTCGACTCTGTCTCGAGGCGGTGAGTGACGTCGACCAGCTCTTGCTGATTGAGAATGCTGTCCTTGCCCTTTCGCTGGAAGGCATTGAGCTACCGGGCAGCAGGATCATGGCCCTCGCCTCGGACCTCGATGCCCGGGGTGTCGCCGTCAACACCCCGGTAGATACCATTCACTACGATGGCATGGTCGCCCTGGCGGCCGCGGCGGATCGGGTCATCAGCTGGTGAACATCCATGAGTCAGCCTAAACGCAATAACGAAGGATTTCTGGAACACGCGTGGGAATGGACCCCGCAGGCGGCCTCCGAGATCGCCCGCGAGGACAACATCGACCTCAAGGCCGACCACTGGGAAATCATTTCGTTCCTGAGGGACTTTTACCAGCAACATGAAATGTCACCTCCGTCCAACCGCCTGTTTGTCAAAGCCGTAAAAGAACACTTCGGGGAAGCCAAAGGCAATAGCATCTATTTGATGCAGCTTTTCCCAGGGACGCCCGCCAAGACCGCCTGCCGGATTGCAGGACTGCCCCGCCCGACCAATTGTCTGTAAACGTTTTGGAGTCACTATGGATACTCAGGGAAACCCACTCCCGGAACCCAAGCCAGGCGAACATCCCTTCGCCCCGTACGTACGCATCCTGGGCAAGGGTAAGCGGGGTTCCCGCTCTCTGAACTGGGATGAGGCACGCCATGCCATGGCAATGATCCTCAACGGTGAAGTCGAAGACGTTCAGCTCGGCGCTTTCTTGATGCTGCTGCGGGTCAAGGAGGAAACCGCTGACGAACTGGCCGGTTTTGTCCAGGCGGTCAGGGACCAGGCGGAAGCACCCGCGGGCCTGAAGGTCGATATCGACTGGTCCTCCTACGCGGGCAAGCGCCGGCACGCGCCCTGGTACCTGTTCTCGGTGCTGATGCTGAGCGACTATGGGTTGCGAGTCTTTATCCACGGCGCCGAGGGCCACACCCCGGAGCGCATGTATTTAAGCGAAGTGTTGAACGCGTTTGGCTTCACGCCAGCCAATTCCTGGGGCGATGTCCGCACTCAGCTAGACGCGCACAACTTCAGCTACCTGCCGCTGTCCTGTTTCGCCGAGAACCTGGCGAAAATGATCGATCTGCGACCGGTGATGGGGCTGCGCTCACCGGTTCACTCCCTCTCTCGACTCATTAATCCGCTGGATGCGCCCACGGTGCTGCAGGGCATTTTCCACCCCCCTTACGCAGGGTTGCACCAGGAAGCGGGACTTAAACTGGGGTACCGTCACGTTGTGGTGATTCGCGGAGAAGGCGGAGAGATCGAGCGCAACCCGGACAACGCTCTCACGGTCTACCGCGCCAACCGTCAGGATTCTGGCCAAGGGGCGCTGAGCGAAGACGTCTGGCCAGCCCTATTCGACCGTCGTCACGTTAAGCCACAGTCACTGAGCACCGAGCACATGAAAGCAGTATGGCGGGGTGACGCCAGCGATTCCTATGGCGAAGCCGCCGCAATTTCCACCGCAGCCTTGGCGTTGCTGGAGTCCGGCAGGGCTGGCGACCAGGAAAGCGCCACGGCCTTGGCGAAGGAACTGTGGGAAAACCGGGACAGGTCCCGGTTCTGAGGAAAGTCGGCGGTCAGTCCTGGCCGCCCGATTTTTTCTTGCCGGACACCGCTGACCGGCGGGCAAGATCTTCCGCCGTGCCGATGAAACTGCTCAGGCCATTTTCGAACAGGTCCGAGCCGAAGCGCAGAAATTGGCGGGTCGATTCTTTAACCGTCGCCTCAGGGATGTCCTTGAACGCTTCGCCCACACCACGCTTGACACCCTGACTCACCTTGGGCTCGATATTCTCGGCGGCCTCGATCAGCTCCTGAACTTTCGTGTTCAGGAATGGCTTGAGAACCGCCAGGTAGAACAGGCTCATGACCGCAAAAACAACAACCGCTGTCACCGCCACCTGAATCAACAGCATCTGCCAGAGCTCCATGGTTTCTCTCCAGTTCTTTCCGATTCTTTCAAGTTCTTGCAGCACCACCCCTAACCGGAACGCCAGGGATTAAGGAGGCGCTGATTAAATAAACGTAAACAGTCCAAACTGGATGGCGCCGGCCAGGGCTCCAAGTAAGCCCCCGACCACCATCAGCTGCAATTCCTCTTCCCGGAACGCCGGCCTCAAAATGTCCTGAAACTCCGCGGGCTCCAGCTTCTTCATCTGCTCAGAGAGCACGCCCGCGACGATTGGCGCCCTTTCCCGATTAAACTCGCGATCATCGAACACATCCCTGGTGGCCATGACCGCCTTGTCGTTCATTGCTTTCTTAAGATCGGTGTAGCCTGTCATGCCAATGGCGACCTGGGTGGTGAGCTTCATCAGCACGGTGTTATCCAGTAACGGACGTAGATGCTTCTGGATGATCGCCCGGGTGCGATCCCCGTGATCGCCATGAAGCATGGCATCCGCCACCCGCTCCACTGTGATCAGCTCTTCGGCCACCAGTCGGGACCAGATATCACTAATTTCGGGCTGGCGCCGCAGAAAAAGGCCCTGAACCCGCCAGAACAGTACCCGTCTGGGCTTCAGCGGGCTAAAGATCAGATTGATGGCCAGCCAGTTGGTGACGAAGCCGACCACCAGGCCGCCAAGCGGCAGCAACCAGGGCTCGGGATAGCGCAACCAGAGCGGCGCGAGGATTGCCCCCAGCAAGCCACCTATGATGGCGCCCTTGTTAATCACCGAGTTCAGCTCCACCGAACCGGCCTGTTTGAAAATGCGGTTCATCAAGTCCGGATGGCGAATCAATTCCCGGCTGAGCAGCGCCTTGAGATCGACGAGGTCATTGAGATCGTCGCCAAAATCCTCAACCAGTGATTCGATCCTTGAGGGCAACTGTTCCCGCGCCCAATCATAAATGCGATTGCGAAGGAACAGTGGCAAGTTGTCCCACAACACCGGCTGAATCTCATACATGACTTCGTCGATGTATTCGTCCAGGCGCGGGGTCACCTGGGACACGATCTGCTCAACGATTCGCTGAGGCTCCAGCTTTCCATACACCGCATTGAGGTTGCCGAACTGCTGCAGCGTACGGTCGATACAGATGTGCGCCATCTTTTCGGCCTTGCGAGGGATGACACCCTGCCAACCAATAACGCCGACACCGATGAACTGGACGGGATAGAACGACATCTGAATGGCAAGCCAGTTGGTGACCCAGCCCACTATTGCCGCCATTAATGGCACAGACCAAAGTGCAATATCGACCAAAAGAAACCCCAATGGAAAAGTTTGAGCGCCTTAGCGCAAGCAATTAGGTTAGTAACGGCCTGCCTACCGGGCGACCACCTTTTCTTAGTTGGCTAAATGATGATGTATTAGCTTTCCACCGACATTGGCCGTACAGCCCCCCTAACGGTGGAAAACGAGGCAGCAAAAAAAAAGACCGGCGCGATGCCGGTCTCTATTTGAAGTCAAGCAGTTAGGAAGCTCCAATGCCCATTACTGATAGTATGCATTATCCTTAACGGAATGATCTGTCACATCTCTCACTGCGGTGATTTCGGGAACCCGCTCCTTCAAGGTGGTTTCAACGCCCTGCTTCAGGGTCAGGCTCACAGCGCTACACCCTTGGCAACCACCCCCAAATCGCAGTACTGCGACGGACTCTTCCACGACCTCCACCAGCGACACCTCGCCACCGTGGGACGCCAAACCGGGGTTAATTTCGGACGCGAGCACGTAATTGATACGGTCAGTGAGCGGTGCATTTTCGTCAACATTAGGCACCTTGGCGTTGGGTGCCTTGATGGTCAGCTGACCGCCCATCTGATCCTTGGAGTAATCGACAAACGCGTCTTCCAAAAACGGCACCGAGGCGTGATCCAGATACAGGACAAACTTGCCCAACTCAACCTTTTCGTCGGTCGGCACAATCTCATTGGGCGGACAGTACGCCAAACAGGTTTCCGCGTGCTTGGTGCCTGGCTGGGTCACGAAGATGCGCACGCCCATGCCTTCCACATCCTGCTTCTCAATAAGTTGCGCTAGGTAGTCACGCGCGGGATCTGTCACAGTTACCTGGGCCATCTCTACAACCTGTTCAACGAATGTGGGACTATTTTAATGGACTTGCGGAAAACAAAAAAGACCAACTAAAACACTCAGTCTTTTTCTCTGAAATGGCGATAATATCGATAGAGTAAATGCATCGGGACGCAATTCCGCAATTTTGCTATGATCTCGCGCCTCTGATACTTCTCTGAACCCCCGGAACTGTTTGTTATGATCGATCGCGAAACGCGCCTAGCCTCACTCAACAAGATTTTGAAAGAGCGCATCGTCATTCTCGATGGTGGCATGGGCACCATGATCCAGAACGAGAAACTTGACGAAGCCGCTTTTCGAGGCGAGCGGTTCGCGGATTACGACCGGGAAGTCCGCGGTAACAACGACTTGCTGTGCCTGTCCCAGCCTGACCTGCTGCTCAGAATCCACGAGGATTACCTGCTGGCCGGCGCCGACATCATCGAAACCAATACCTTTAATTCCACCCAATTGTCTCAGGCGGACTACGGTCTTGAGGCTATCGCCCGCGAGCTCAATGTGGAATCGGCCCGGCTCGCTCGCCAGATCGCCGATGAGGTGACCGCACGCAATCCCGACAAGCCACGTTTTGTCGCCGGCGCCGTGGGCCCCACGTCCCGCACCGCCTCCATTTCCCCCGACGTCAACAATCCAGGATACAGAAACGTTGATTTCCAAACCCTGGTGGACAATTACTACGAAGCGGTCGGCGGCCTGGTGGAAGGTGGCTCCGACCTGATCCTGATTGAAACCATCTTCGACACGTTAAATGCCAAGGCGGCCATTTACGCCACCCAACAGTACTTCGAAGACAACGGCATTTTCCTGCCCATCATGATCTCCGGCACCATTACCGACGCCTCTGGACGTACGCTTTCCGGCCAAACCACCGAGGCGTTCTGGAACTCCATCGCCCACTGCCAGCCCATCTCCGTGGGCCTGAACTGCGCCCTGGGCGCCGACGCCCTGCGGCCCTACGTTGAGGAGCTGTCCAACCGGGCAACGACCTACGTCAGTGCCCACCCCAACGCCGGTCTGCCCAACGAGTTCGGCGAATACGATCAGTCCCCGGAAGAGATGGCGGAGATAGTTGAAGGTTTTGCCCGGGACGGCTTCCTGAACATCATTGGCGGTTGTTGCGGTTCCCGGCCGGATCATATCGCCGCCATTGCCAAAGCGGTGGAAAAGTACCCGCCCAGGCAGATTCCCGACATCAAGCCGGCGCTGCGCCTGTCTGGCCTGGAGCCATTCACCGGCGACAAGAATACCCTGTTCATCAATGTGGGTGAGCGGACCAACGTCACCGGCTCCAAGCGCTTCCTCCGCCTGATCAAGGAAGAACAGTACGAAGAGGCCCTCAGCGTCGCCCGGGACCAGGTTGAAAACGGCGCCCAGATTATCGACATCAACATGGACGAGGGCATGCTGGATTCACAGGACGTGATGGTCACGTTCCTGAACCTGGTGGCCTCGGAACCCGACATTTCCCGGGTTCCCATTATGCTGGACTCCTCCAAATGGGAGGTGATCGAAGCGGGCCTTCGTTGTGTCCAGGGTAAGCCGGTGGTCAACTCCATCAGCCTGAAAGAAGGCGAAGAGGAGTTCATCAAACGAGCTCGCGACTGCATGCGCTACGGCGCCGCCGTCGTGGTCATGGCCTTCGACGAAACCGGGCAGGCGGACACCTACGAGCGCAAGATTGAGATCTGCAAACGCTCCTATGACGTGCTGACCGGCATCGGGTTCAATCCCGGCGACATCATTTTCGACCCCAACATCTTTGCCATTGCCACCGGCATTGAGGAGCACAACAATTACGCGGTGGACTTCATCAACGCCACCCGCTGGATCCGTGAGAACCTGCCCTACGCTTCGGTATCCGGCGGCGTCAGTAACGTGTCATTCTCGTTCCGTGGTAACGACGTGGTGCGCGAGGCCATCCACTCTGTGTTCCTGTACCACGCCATCAAAGCCGGCATGAACATGGGAATCGTCAATCCCGGGCAACTGGTGATTTACGACGAGATCGACCCCGAACTGAAAGAGCTCGTGGAGGACGTGGTTCTTAACCGTCGCGACGACGCCACCGACCGCCTGCTGGAGATCGCTGAGCGCTTCAGGGGCAAAGGCGCCAAGACCCAGGAAGAAGATCTGGCCTGGCGTAAATGGCCGGTGGAGAAACGGGTTGAACACGCCCTGGTCAAAGGCATCACCACTTATATCGTTGAGGACACAGAAATCTGCCGTCAGGCGGCAGCACGCCCCATCGAGGTTATCGAAGGGCCGCTCATGGACGGCATGAGCGTGGTCGGAGACCTGTTTGGTGACGGCAAGATGTTCCTGCCCCAGGTGGTCAAGAGTGCCCGGGTAATGAAGCAGGCGGTCGCCCATTTGATTCCGTTCATTGAGGCGGAGAAAAGCGAAGGCCAGAAAGCCAAGGGCAAAATTCTCATGGCCACGGTCAAGGGCGATGTGCACGACATCGGCAAGAACATTGTCGGGGTGGTGTTGCAATGCAACAACTACGAAGTAATCGATCTCGGGGTCATGGTGCCCTGCGACAAGATTCTTGATACCGCCAGGAAGGAAAACGTCGACATCATCGGGCTGAGCGGGTTGATTACTCCGTCTCTGGACGAAATGGTTTACGTCGCCAGGGAAATGCAGCGACTGGATTTCAATATTCCGTTGATGATCGGAGGCGCCACCACCTCCAAAGCCCACACTGCGGTCAAGATTGAGCCCCAGTACAAGAATGACATCGCCCTGTACGTGGCCGACGCCTCCCGTTGTGTGAACGTGGCCTCCCAGCTGTTGAGCGACACCGCCAAAGGCGCTTTCGTGGAAGCGGCCAGAACCGAGTATGACGAGATCCGCGAGCGCCGGAAAAACCGTGGTGACCGAGTCAAGCTGGTCTCCCTAAAGGAAGCCCGTGAGCGTGCCACGGAGATCGACTGGAGCGATTACACGCCAGCCACGCCGACCTTCACCGGCATCCGCACCTTCGACGACTATGACCTGTCCGAATTGGTGGATTACATCGATTGGACCCCATTCTTCATTTCCTGGGATCTGTCCGGTAAATACCCGGCCATTTTTGACGACCCCAAGCGGGGTGAGGCCGCCCGCACCCTGTTCGACGATGCCCAACGCATCCTCAAGCAGATGATCGAAGAGAAGCGCATCACCGCACGCGGTGTCATCGGCTTCTGGCCAGCCAACCGGCGGGGTGACGACATCGTGGTCTATAGCGATGAATCCCGTAGCGAAGAAGTGATGACGCTGCACCACTTGCGCCAGCAGGATGAAAAATCGCCCGGCAAGGTCATGTCAGCGCTGTCGGATTTCCTGCTGCCAGAAGAGGCGGGCGAATGCGATTACGTTGGCGGCTTCGCGGTCACCACCGGCATTGGCGCCGAAGAACTCGCCAACGAGTACAAAGACCGTAACGACGACTACAACGCCATCATGGTCAAGGCCCTTGCCGATCGCTTGGCGGAAGCGTTCGCCGAACGCATGCATGAGCGAGTACGTAAGGAATTCTGGGGCTATGCTCCGGAGGAGACTCTCGACAACAACGAGCTGATTCGTGAGCGCTACCTTGGCATTCGCCCCGCGCCCGGCTACCCGGCGTGCCCGGATCACACCGAGAAGTCCGCCCTGTTCAAGCTGCTGGATGCCACCCGCCAAACCAGCATCGAGCTGACCGAGCACTTCGCCATGTTCCCGGCCGCGGCCGTATCGGGCTGGTACTTTGCCCACCCGGAGTCCAAGTATTTTGCCGTCGGAAGAATTGGCCGGGACCAGGTTGAGGACTATGCTGAACGGAAGGGCGCATCACGAGAGGATGCCGAACGCTGGCTGGCCCCCAGCCTGGCTTACGACCCGGCAGAATAGCGGATTAAGGAAGGTCGGTGCCAGGAGCCAGCCGAATCACACGGAGAGCGTGCGCACCATGACCGAACGGGACGAAGCCAGCACCCCGACGACTGGCCACAAACCTGGCGCCAAGAGCCCCGGTGTTCTTAAAGTAATGCAGAGCATTCTTGCCGGCGCTTTTGGCGTTCAGTCCAACAAGCGCCGGCAAGAAGATTTCGCCAGTCAAAGCCCCTGGCCTTTTATCGCCGCGGGCCTGCTGTTTACGTTCGGTTTCGTGGCCACCCTGATGCTGGTGGTGCAATGGGTGCTCGCAACCAGCTAACAAAGGGTAGCTATTGGCCCGACACCCAGGTCACCGCAAACGCCACCACCAGAAACACCAGCACTACCGCCGCAACGGCATCGACCTGACTGTCGGATCGGACACTCTTCTTCATCACGCCACCTCTGCTTGTCATTATTGGTTGCTGTCAGGGCAGTCGTTCTGGCCACCGAGCCGGTGACCTCCCTGTGTTGGCCGCCAGCCTGGCGACTTCATTAATCTAGGCCCAGATGGCGCTTTCGTCCAATCCGCCGCAAGGTCTTTGATATGGAATTTATATCGCCTTAATCGATAACCATATTTTGAAATAATCATTTTAACAATAAAGCAGGGATGATATTCTCCCCGGCAAAATAGCCAGCAATCTTGTTAGCAGGAAGTTCCGCTATGTATGTTTACGACGAGCACGATCGGCAAATTCTTGCCGAACGGGTTGCCCAATTTCGCCACCAGACTGACCGTGCCCTCGCCGGCGAGCTGAGCGAAGACGAGTTCCTTCCGCTGCGCCTTCAGAACGGATTGTACGTTCAGCGCTTTGCACCAATGCTGCGCATCTGCGTGCCCTACGGCATGATGCGCGCTGATCAGCTGCGACGCCTGGCCCGCATTTCCCGCGATTATGACAAGGGCTATGCGCACTTCACCACTCGTCAGAACGTTCAGCTGAACTGGCCAAACCTGGAAGACGTGCCGGACATCCTCGCGGAACTGGCCGAGGTAGAGATGCATGCCAACCAGACCAGTGGCAACTGCATTCGGAACACCACCACCGACCAATTCGCTGGCGTTCAGGATGACGAGCTGGTCGATCCGCGCCCGTACTGTGAGATTATCCGGCAGTGGTCCACCTTCCACCCGGAATTCGCGTTTCTGCCCCGTAAGTTCAAGATTGCAGTGAACGCCTCCGAGCACACCGACCGCGCCGCCATTCAGGTTCACGACATTGGCCTGCAGATCGTGAAGAACGACGCTGGTGAGCTGGGCTTCCGGGTACACGTGGGCGGCGGCCTGGGCCGTACCCCGATGGTGGGCCCGGTCATTCGCCAGTTCCTGCCGGAGCATGACCTGTTGACCTATCTGGAAGCCGTCGTACGGGTGTACAACCGTTACGGCCGCCGGGACAACAAGTACAAGGCGCGCATCAAGATTCTGGTCAAGGCGCTCACTCCGGCCGGGTTTGCGGAGAAGGTTGAAGCCGAATGGGCTCACCTCAAAGACTCTCCCACCAAACTGCACGATGAGGCCATCGCACGGGTAAAGGGTTTCTTCACCGAGCCAGACTACCAGACCGTCGCCGACCAAGCCGATGCGCTCGCCAAGCTACGCTTCGAGAACAAGGCCTTTGATCAGTGGATCAGCCACAACGTCGACACCCACAAGAAGGCGGGCTACGCCATTGTCACCCTGACCGTGAAAGAGACCGGCACCCCGCCTGGCGACGTCAGTGACCGGCAACTGGAAAGCATTGCCGAGCTGGCGGACACCTACAGCTTTGGCGAGGTTCGGATCACCCATCAGCAGAACGTGGTCCTGGCGGATGTCCGCCAAGACCAGTTGTTCGAGTTGTGGCAGGCGCTCACCCCTCTGGGGTTCGCTACGCCAAACCTCAACACCCTCACCGACATCATCTGCTGCCCTGGCGGCGATTTCTGCGCCCTGGCCAACGCCAAGTCGATTCCGGTTGCCGAAGCCATTCAACGTCGTTTCGACGACATGGACTTCCTTTACGACCTGGGCAACATCGACCTGAACATCTCAGGCTGCATGAATGCCTGCGGTCACCATCACGTAGGCAACATCGGCGTCCTGGGAGTCGACAAGAAAGGTGAAGAGTTCTACCAGATCAGTCTGGGTGGCTCCTCCCATCATGACGCCACCATTGGCAAGATTCTGGGCCCCTCTTTCGCCCGCAACGACATGCCTGACGTCATCGCCAAGATTATCGACGTGTACGTCGCGAACCGGACCGATGAAGAAGAGTTCCTCGACACTTACCGCCGCATCGGCATTGATCCTTTTAAGGAGCGCGTATATGCCTGACATCATTACTCAAGACGGCACCATCAAGGCGGACAACTGGACCGTTGTCGCTCGCCCGGCGGCTGGCGACTCCCTTGAAGTTCCCAGCACTCCGGCGCTGATTCCGGTTGATTTGTGGCTGGCTGGCAAAGAGCATTACGAGGGACGGGACGACATCGGCGTCTGGCTCGACAGCCACGACGAGCCGGAAACGCTGGAGGGTGTCGTCAACGAACTGCCTCTGATTGCCGTCAACTTCCCCAAGTTCGCCGATGGCCGAGGCTACAGCATCGGCCGCCTGCTGCGGGAACGCTACGGTTACCAGAATGAGCTGAGAGCCATTGGCGATGTCCTTCTCGATCAGTTGCAGTTCATGAAACGGTGCGGCTTTGACAGCTATGCACTGCGCGCCGACAAGGATGCCAGCAAAGCGAAGGAGTGCCTCAACTTCTTCAGCCAGGGCTATCAGGCCGCGACAGACACCGATGTTCCTCTGTTCCGTCGCCGGGCTTCCTGATCGACACGAGTTCGGGCGCCCCTTATGCCTAACGGCACTGGGGCGCCGAACCGCCTCCCCCCTAAAGCGCGTGATCCAGCACAATCTTTCCTGAAGACGCGCCCTCAAGAAACGCACCCAAGGCAGTCGCCAGCTCAGCTCGTCCGATCGTACGTGCGTTGGCTTCCGTTTGTGCGCACCGCCAGGGTCCGGCCAGTTTCTGCCAGACCGCTTGCTTCGCTTCCAGCGGAATCTCCACCGAATCCACGCCCAACAGGTTAACGCCGCGCAGGATAAATGGCAGCACCGTGGTCTGCAGCTGCGGACCCGCAACCAAACCACAGCATGACACCGATCCACCCGGCTGAATCTGCTTGAGCAGCTCAGCGAGCGGGGCACCACCAACCGTATCAACACCATGGGCGAAGGTCGGCCTCAGCAACGGCTTTTTCTGTTCCGCCAGCGCATCCCGCCCAAGCACGTCGACGGCCCCCAGCTCCTTTAGCACACCTGCTTGAGCTGCTTTGCCACTGACCGCTACAACCTGAAAACCCAGAGCAGACAGCAACTCCACGGCGACGGTGCCTACCGCACCACTGGCGCCGGACACTGCCACCCGTCCGTCCTCCGGCTTGGCACCCGCCTGTAGCAATTTGGAGACGCACAAGCCCGCGGTTAATCCGGCCGTGCCGTACACCATGGCGCGAGCCGCGTCCCAGTCCGATGGCATGGGCACGCACCAGGCAGCGGGCACCCGAATATACTCGCCGAACCCGCCAGCGGTATTCATACCCAGATCGTAGCCGGTAACGATGACCCGCTCGCCAACCGCAGGGGAACCGGTTGCGGATTCGACCACTTCGCCGGCGGCATCAATACCCGGTGTGTGTGGGTAGTTGCGGGTCACGCCTTTATTACCAGAGGCCGACAGCGCATCTTTGTAGTTCAGCGACGAGTGGGAAACCCGGATCAGCACCTCGCCCTCCGGCAAATCCTTGGTCGAAAGCTCCTGCTCACCCCCGACAAATTTGCCGTCCCGCTCCAGCACACGCCATGCCTTGAACGTGATAGTCGACGTCATCTGCTACACTCCTGATTCGTTTTTATTGCATTTTCTGGTTGCGAAAGGCACCAACCACGCGCCAGAAGATGTTTTCGATGGCAGCGCTGGTAGCCAGGCCAAGACGCTCAGGGAGCGAACGTTTATGATGGAATCCAACCGTCACCACGTCTGCGCGCTCACATGCCTCAATCAAATACTCGTCGGATGTCTTGATTTCATCAATAAGCCTTACGTCCAAGGCCCGCTGCCCAAACCAGATGTCGCCATTCGCCACCGCAGCAATGTCGAGATCGGGGCGCCGCTGGCTGACGTACTCTTTGAACAGGCCGTGGGTGTCTTCCAGGTCCGAGAGAAATTTCTGCCGGCCCTTTTCGGTGTTCTCGCCAAATATTGTCAGGGTTCGCTTGTGCTCTCCGGCCGTAAGCACCTCAAAATCCACGTCGTTCTTTTTCAGCAGGCGATGAAAATTGGGTAACTGGGCCACCACACCAATGGACCCCAGGATGGCAAACCGGGAAGCGATGATCCTGTCCGCCACACACGCCATCATATAACCACCGCTGGCCGCCACCTTATCCACACAGGCCGTCAGAGTGACGCCCTTGCTACGGATACGGTCCAGCTGGGCTGCCGCCAACCCGTAGGAGTGCACCAGCCCACCGCCGCTTTCCAGCCGGACAACCACTTCATCGACGCCTGGCTCGGCGACACTCAACACGCCGGTAATGGATTTGCGCAGCGTATCAGTATCACTGGCTTTGATATCGCCGTCGAAATCGATCACGAACACCCGCTGCCGGCGGGCCTCACAGGCACCCTCGGCCGATTTCGCCTGCTGCTTGTGGGACTTTGCTTCGGCCTTACGCTCTTTCTTGCGGGCCTTCTGCCACTGTTTGAGCTCGTGCTCATCCAGCAGTCTCGCCTCCAGTGCTTCTTTCAGCCGACGATACCGATCATTCAGTTTGCGGATCCGCAGCTCACCATCCAGCCCCTGGCCTTCCCTGTCTTTTTGAGCGGCGGAAATGATGGCCGATACAAGAACGATAACAGCGACCACCAAAGTGACGGTCTTCGCCAAAAATAATCCGAAATCTGTCAAAAATTCCAATGGGACTCTCCAGCCGTGGCATCCATGAATAGTGCGTTACCGATCAACGATGGGGATTCCTCGCGAATCGAACGCATCCGATTGTAACCGAGGAGCGCCAATGAACAAGGCATTAAGACGGCCAAGTCAGGCCACAAGCATAGAAACGCATAATTTAAACGAGCGTTCGATCGGGCTTGACAGGGGCTGGCCCTCACCCTAAAGTCGAATGGCTACACAGGATCGCCGGCGGCGGTAGATCGCCATTGCGCAAGGCTGCGATCTGTGAAGAAAAAACATTAAGAGCAAGCCAATTTTAAAAGGGTAAAATAATGTCTGTAGCTCAGGTATTTGAAAAACTCGAACAGAACTTCAACGCAGACGCCGCCTCTGGCCTGGATCTCATCTTCCAGTTCGATATCGAAGACGACAAGACCTATCACCTGGTCATCAACGATGGCTCTTGCAAGCTGGTCGAGGGCGCTAACGACGATCCTTCCGTTACCCTGATCATGAACTCCGAAACCCTGCAGGGCATTGTTTCCGGCGAGACTGACGGCATGCAGGCTTTCATGGCCGGTCAGCTGCGCGCAGAAGGCGACATGATGCTGGCAACCAAGCTTGGTGAACTGTTCACCATGGGCTAAGGGTTGACCAACCCTGCTCGGGAAACCCGCCAATCAGCGGGTTTCCTGGCTCACTCCCCCCAAAGTTTCACGGATTCCCTCGCTTCATCGTTCATCGCAACGGCAACCAATCCACTGGACGACAGCTTGACCGCAAACCGGGCCCGGTCTCTCATGGGCATGAAGGTTGCGTTCCCATAGACCCCTGCTACAAAGGGTAAATTGAACACCTGATCCCACGACCAGATATCAGGCCAGCCATCCGAGGCCAGATCAATAACCGTGCGCTCGGCATTCAGCTCATGCTCCAGGGAATGATAGCGCCCGCCCAACCGTTCCAGGCGATAGCCCGGAGACACCCCCAACCAACCCATAGGCCCACCGAAGCGGACAATTCTCGCGTCCACTTGCCACTGATCCCCACTGAGGGTATGGGTTTCGGGGGGCACGCCAGAGCGGTGAATCGTCACATTCCAGGACTGCGGCCCCAGTTCATGCACTTCCACCGTCGCGACCACGTCCATGCCGGCCAGAGTTTGGTAATGACTCATACCGGCAGCCAGCACCAGCGAGTAGCCACCCACAAGCAGCAGCGTCATGGCGAGCATGCCCTTGAGCCAAGCAACAAACCAGTGAGGACGAACAAAGAAGGCCAACCCACCCAACACCAGCACACCGCCCAAAACGGCCATTGTGATGATGGCAGACTGGTAAGACATGAACGCTATAACCCTACGTCATCCAGGGAAGATTCCGCCAACTTCAGCAGTTCGGGATTGCGGTCATCCCGGCTGCCCACGCTCTCAATGTAATATTCGAGCGACGTCAATGCATCCGCCAGAGCTTCCAGAACCTGCCCGGACGGCGCGCCCTTCTCATCAAGGAGGTTGCGCTGGATGGAGTTCGCCACCCGGTTGAGCACGCCAGCGGCCTGCGAATCTTCCACCAATTCCAGACCACCCCAGATGCTGTGGAGCGTGCCAGGAAGGTTGGCCAGATGCAGCTTGTCATAATTGGATTCTACGAAAGCGGTAATAGCCCGCTTGGCGAGGGTAAGCGCGCTGCGAGCCTCGTCGGCCACCACAAACATCGCCTCTTTCAGGTACAGAGACTCTTCCCGGGTAGACTGGGCCTGGGCCAAGGCGTCGGTTTCCGAGGTGATGCCATGGTGAACCATCTGGATAATGGCCCCCTCGATCGCCAGCACCGAATCCGCAAGCCCAAAGAGTTCTTCCTCGCCCGGCAGCCTGGATTCCTGTTCCCACTGGCGAAGCTTGACCGCCTCTCCGCGGGCCGCCGTTGCCAGTTTCTTCAGGTCGAGCATCACCAGGGTGTTTGCCAGGCGCTCAAGCGTTGAGGCAATGGCCGCAAGTTCAGCAAGGTCGGGCTCAATACCCCGCTCGATGATATCCAGCTTGTCTTTGAGCTGGTTAAGCTCTTCCTGCAAGGCGGTGGACAGCGACTGCAGGACATCGGTACCCGGTCCGTACAACCTTTTGCTGTGGGCTTCGAAGATCGAATCCGAATAATCCGCCGGGGTCAGTTTGAACGCCGACAAAACCGCCGTGACTTCCGGGTTGGCGGAGCCACTCCGGTAAAGCAGGTACACCAGCTCCTTGATCAGGGAATCCGGTGCGTCTTTTCCCGCAGCCACCCGGCCAACGTACACTATCTCTCGGGAGTAGCGTTCGATCCGCATCAACAGGCGCTTGCGGGCTTTGCTGAAACCCATGGCGCGATCGAGCATGGTATCGGCTACCGTGGCAACCAGGCACCACATCTGAGCCATGGGCTCGCCCGCGCACAAGCGGATAAAGCCCCTGGCGGCACGACCGATCAATTTTTTGCTGACCTCTTCGTTGCGGTTCCGCAATACCCCTAGCAGCGCAACCTGGAAGGTCAGCCGCATCCGTCGGGCCATGATTTCAAACTCCCGCTCATCCCCCTGAAAGGGTTCAACGGGCAGGTTTTCACAGAAGTTTGGCCGACGTTTTACGTCCAGGTCGAAGAAGCAGGCTTCCTGGTAGGGTTTCTCCCGCCGGGCCTCACGCAATTCGTTGATGACCGGCAACAGCAGTTCGGGATGATCTTCCCGTTGCTGGTGGTAATACTCGACATAGCGACGGAGGATAAACAGCGCGCTGTTCAGGGCTGTCAGCAGGATATTTTTGTCGTCGTTGGCGCCAACCGGCACGTCATTGGCCAGTGACACCGCTTCCTGGCATAACAGGGAACCACCGCGTAGTTCAACCAGCACAAAGATCCCCCTGAGCTGGTTAACATAGTCGACGCAGTTCTGCAGATCTTCCCCGCTTTCCCTGTTTTCCTGAAAGCGCTCCAGACTGGTTTCCGATTGCCTGATGGTCTGCTCAATTTCACTTTTGACCAGGTCAAACGACTGTGACTTCGTCGCTAATGACGACTGAACCATAAACGCTTCCTGTTCTGTGTGCGGGGGCGAGCCGCGTCCTCTTCTTATTCAGGCCTGGCTCAATACGAACATTGTCCGGGAGGCATCTGGAGTCCGTAAAAAACTGGCGAACTAACCATTACTTATATCACAAAACTCAAGCACCTCAAGAAACCCTAAATGTAACAATAAGTACACTCTGATCCAGTTCTCATCCCTTTTTCACTCCAGGCCGGTGGAGCAGGCTGTACCCACCGCCAACGGCTAGGAATCGACCAGCTTGCGCCACACCGTTTCGCCGGCGGCTTTCTCGATCACTCCCAGCAGCTCATCATGAGCCTCAATCTCTTCCGCGCTGGCCCGCACCACCGCCAGCTGGGGGCGCCCGGTTGCAAGCCGGCGAATGCCCGCGCTGTCACCTTGCCTGCCTTCGTTCTCATCCAACGACAACGCTGTTTGGCCACCGGTCAACAGCAAAAATACGTCGGCCAGGATCTCGGCATCCAGCAAGGCCCCGTGCAACTCACGGTTGCTGTTATCCACCCCGTAGCGCTTACACAGCGCGTCCAGGTTATTCTTTTGCCCTGGGTGCTTTTCCCGGGCAATAGCCAGGGTATCGACGATGCCGCAATGGTCTGCGGTCTTGCGAATCGGTTTCAGGCGGGCGAATTCGGCATCCATAAAGCCCACGTCGAACGCCGCGTTATGGATCACCAGCTCGGCGCCCTTGATAAACTCAAAGAATTCGTCGGCAATGTCTTTGAACAGCGGCTTATCGGCCAGGAATTCGTTGGTGATGCCGTGTACCGTAATCGCTTCGGCGTCAACTTCCCGCTGCGGGTTGATGTAGACATGGTAGTGCCTGCCGGTAAGCTGGCGCTCCATCAACTCGACACAGCCTATTTCGATGATCCGGTGCCCGGCATTCGGATCGATACCTGTGGTTTCGGTATCCAGCACGATTTGTCGCATTTATTCCCCCAATTAAGCCGAAACCAGCTCTTCGACGCCACGATTGGCCAATTCGTCCGCAAGTTCGTTGTCCGGTACGCCGGCATGCCCTTTGACCCAGTGCCAGTTGACCTGATGTTTCGCCACTTCGGTATCCAGAGCCTTCCACAGATCGTCGTTCTTCACCGGCTTGCGGGCTGCCGTTTTCCAGCCATTCTTTTTCCAGCCAGCCAGCCATTCGGTAATGCCCTTACGGACGTACTGAGAATCCGTGTACAGCTCCACCGCGCAGGCCCGCTTGAGCAACCTTAGTCCCTCAATGGCCGCCATCAGCTCCATTCGGTTATTGGTGGTGTTCTTTTCACCACCGTGCAGCGTCTTCATGGCATCGCCATACCGCAGTACCACCCCCCAACCGCCGGGCCCCGGGTTCCCCTTACAGGCGCCGTCGGTGTAGATCACTACCTTATTTGCCATTCCAGTTCCTGATGGTTCGTATATAGCCTCGCGATGCGCCAATCGCCCCCGCTCCAGGCAGAGCAACCACATTATCCGGTCGCCATACCGGCCTTGCCTTGATCAGCGCCCCAATTCGTTTGGTGGCAAGGATACAGTAATAGGCTCCAATCGGCAGGAATCGATGCCCGCCATACCGCTCAAGGCTGCCAAATTTTTCAAGTAAATTCTGATTTTGCACTGGCAACCTCATGAAATAGCTAAATGACTTCTCCACTTCAAAATCCAGCAAATTGAGCCAGTCCTCCATACGAGAACGGAACAGAAAACGCCCGCCCCAGGGACCACTACGACTCCGACTGAAGAGCTTACACAACCCCCATACACTCGACGGGTTGAACCCGATAACGACCAGTTGCCCGCCGCCCCGCAGGGTTCGTGCAGCTTCCCTGACCACCTGATGGGGATAAGCGGAGAAATCGGCGCTGTGGTGCAGGATGACCAAATCCATCGCGCCATCGTAGAAAGGCAGTTCATCGCCATCGCAAATGACCACGTTGTCAGGGAGATCCTGGCACCACTGTGGGGTGGAGATGAACTTGGTCGTAAAATCGCACCCGGCGGCCAGCGGCAAGCGATGACTGATACCCACCTGCAAGAGACGGGCGCCGGGCAGGACATCCGCCAGCACCTGGTCCACGCAGCGGCGCTGGTCCGAGATCAGGGCGCGACCTAGCGGTGTCTGGAACCATTGCTCGAAACTTTGGTAACGCTCGGTATAGCTAACAGGGACCGGTTTCATGATGCGATATCCGACGTTCACGCCCATTAGCCCGGCCAAAATGGAGAGCGTATCCGGGTTGGGGCGCGTTATTGATTGTTCTATCATAGCAGTCACACCCACCAGGTCATACGTGAGTAAACATGCTGCGCATTCAAGCTATTCCGGCGTTCAACGACAATTACATCTGGTGCCTTTCAGACACCGGCAACGGCAAGGCGCTGGTGGTGGATCCCGGTCAGGCGCAACCGGTTCTGGACCATTTGAGGCGGCACGCTCTTGAGTTGGACACTGTATTGGTCACCCACCATCACCCCGATCACATCGGTGGTATCGCTGAGCTTGTACGGCACGCGCCCAATTTACGGATCGTTGGCCCGCGAACCTCGCCCTATCGGGGCTGCACGGAATCCGTTGTCGCAGGTGATCGTGTGACATGGAATACCCTGGCGTTCACGGTTCTGGAAGTGCCAGGGCACACTCTGGACCATATCGCCTACTTCACCGATATGGATATTCAGGGACGACCGGTACTGTTTTGTGGCGATACACTGTTTGTCTGCGGCTGCGGCCGACTGTTTGAAGGCACGCCCGCGCAGATGAGATCCTCACTAGCAAGCCTTCGGGACCTGCCCGATGAAACGGCCTTCTACTGCGCCCATGAATACACCCTCGCCAATCTGAAGTACGCCCGTCACTTACTCCCGCAGGATGCTGGGCTGGCCCAATTCGAGGCGGAATGTCAGCAGCGTCGTGACCGCAACGAACCTACTGTGCCCGGCATTCTGGGGCTGGAACGATCCCTCAACCCCTTCCTGCGCTGGGACGATCCGGACGTGGTGGCTGCCGCGTCCAGCTACGCCCGCCACCACGGCCTGGCGGAAGCAGGCGCAGACGCCGTGTTTGCTGCCGTGCGCCACGGCAAGGATCACTTTTAGGGCCGACGCCCCCACCATCGTTAACAAATCCTCTCAACGGCGTAACCAGACGATTCTTGACCCTCCAAAAACCGTTCCCATAGAATTCAAGCCACTTTGTTCGCACGGAGGTGGCTTCGGACGGCTCCTGACATCAAATTTTAGGGGAACCTTGAGGCTGTGCCATGCGTTTCAGGAGACTTACAACCACTCCTGACCAATTCGACACTCAGTAGCCAGGGGATTGCGACCCTCCTGCACTGAACCAACACCGGATCAGCTACAGTATGATGTCCAGACGTATCTCCTGCCTTTTGTTCGCCAGCGTCCTTACCGGCGGATGCAGCAGCTTCTACCAGCCCCCCTCCAGTTCAACAAATGTGCTGGAATCCGAGAGCCTGCAAGTGGCCGCCGGGGATGACGAACTGGTCCGTGCCATAGAATCCGGCAATGGCTCCGGCAGCCTGTCTACGGGGCAACTGGATGACTCCATTGATCCAGAACTGAAAGCAACCGCGGCACAGGCGCGAGCCACTCTGGAGGCCGCGCCCCCTCAGGTTGAGGACGATCCGGCCAATCACGATTTGTGGCAGCGACTCAGAAACGGATTCCAGCTGGACCTGTCGGTTGACAATGAACGGCTGGAGCAGCAATTGGAGTGGTACCGGAAGCACCCCAGTTACCTGGATCGCGTTTCCGAACGTGGCAGCCGTTACCTTCATTACATCATCACAGAGATCGAGCGGCGTGGGCTGCCGTCGGAACTCGCCTTGCTGCCGGTTGTCGAGAGTGCGTTCGACCCCTTCGCCTATTCCCACGGCAGGGCGTCGGGTCTTTGGCAATTCATTCCGTCCACCGGCAAGTACTTTGGTTTGCATCAAAGCTGGTGGCATGACGAACGCCGGGACATCGTCGCCGCCACCGACGCCGCCCTAACCTACCTGGAGCGGCTCGCCAATCGATTCGACGGCGACTATACCCTGGCACTGGCTGCCTACAACAGCGGTGGAGGTACTGTCTCCAGAGCAATCCGGCGAAACAGGAACGCCGGCAAGCCAACGGATTACTGGTCCCTCGATCTACCGCGGGAAACCCGCCATTACGTACCCAAACTTCTCGCCCTGGCCAAGATCTATAACGATCCAGCCGCCTATGGAGTAAGCCTGCCGGCACTGGAGGATACGCCCTACTTTGAAATTGTCGAAACCGGCTCCCAGCTCGATCTGGCCCAGGCCGCGAATCTGGCCGGTATTTCCATGGAGGAGATTTACCTGCTCAACCCCTCCTATAACCGCTGGGCAACCACACCATCAGGCCCTCATCGGCTACTGGTACCGGCCACCAATTCAGATCAGTTCCGGGAAGGGCTTGCCAGACTGCCGATCGAGCAACGGGTGTCCTGGAACAACTACCAGGTTCAGTCCGGCGACAGCCTCATACGCATTGCCCGGAAGTTTGGAACAACACCGGATGTGATCCGCGAGGCCAACAACATGCGAGGTGACCTGATTCGCAGCGGCCAGCGGTTGCTGATCCCCACCGCCAGCAGAGGCGACGCAACCTACGCCCTCAGTCAGGGTCAGCGACTGGCTGCGACCCAGGCCCGCGGTGGAAGAAGCGGCAATGGCCGACGGGTGGAGCATCTGGTGCAAAGCGGCGATACTTTTTGGGACATCGCCCGGGACCACGGGGTGACCGTGCGACAAGTAGCCGCGTGGAACAATATGGCACCCGGTGATCCCCTCATACCCGGTAAAAAGCTGGTGCTATGGTCGAGAACCGCCTCCGCCGCCAGTGCCTCCGGAAACCGGAATAACATGGTACGCAGGGTTGGTTACCGGGTACGCAACGGCGACTCCCTGTGGACCATTGCTAGCCGATTCTCGGTGGATGTGAGCGATATCGCAAGCTGGAACAACCTCAATACGTCCCGTTATCTGCAACCGGGCCAAAGTCTGGTACTCTACGTAGATATTCGAAACAGCAACTAAGCTCAGTGTATTGCTGTCCGATCGTGAGACCGGCCGCTTT
>JBFHLR010000015.1:0-30645 GCA_041594735.1 Marinobacter sp. | reverse complement strand
GGCAACTCGGTGAGGCCGGACATGACATCGTGGTATTCGATAACCTCTCCACCGGGTATCGCTGGGCGGTGACCTATGGCGAATTGGTGGTGGGGGATCTGGCAGACGAAGCGGCCGTTGAGGCGCTGTTCAGTGCCCATCAATTTGAGGCAGTGCTTCATTTTGCTGCCAACATCGTGGTGCCTGAGTCAGTCACTAACCCGCTGAAATACTACCGTAACAATACCCGTAATACCCTGAATCTGCTGGAGGCCATTGAACGACACCAGGTTCCTTATCTGGTGTTTTCTTCCACAGCTGCTGTCTACGGCATGCCGAATCAGGCCGTGCTGACAGAGGATTTGCCGCTGGCCCCCATCAACCCCTATGGCGCGTCGAAGATGATGAGCGAGCGAATGATCATGGATCTGGCCGCCGCCTCCTCACTCAACTACGTAATCCTGCGCTACTTCAACGTGGCTGGCGCCAATCCGGAGGGGTTGTTGGGGCAGGCAACACCGGAGGCAACGCACCTCATCAAGGTGGCCTGTGAGTGTGTCACAGGCGCCCGCACCGGTATGAGCGTGTTCGGTACCGATTACGAAACCCGGGACGGCACCTGCATTCGCGATTACATCCATGTTGAGGATCTGGCCAAGGCTCACGTGATGGCTCTTGACCACATGGCCTCCGGCGGTGAATCCGAAGTGTTCAACTGTGGTTATGGCCGCGGCTTTACCGTGCGGGAAGTGATCGACGTGGTGCGCGAACAGTCCGGGATGGAATTCGCGGTCACCGAAACCGGCCGTCGCGCCGGCGATCCTGCTGCCTTAATGGCTGACAATCAGCGCATTACCCAAAAGCTCGGCTGGAAGCCGGATTACGACAGCCTGGATGTGATTGTTCGTACTGCCCTTAACTGGGAACGGATATGGCAGCAAAGGCAGTCTGGCGAGTCTCGCTAACCTTGCCTGCAGTATTGAATGAAACAGGGAACCTCTAAATGAAGATTACAATTTTTGGCACGGGCTACGTGGGTTTGGTGACAGGGGCTTGTCTGGCCGATGTGGGCCATGATGTGCTGTGTATGGACGTCGACCAGGCTAAAATTGATCAGCTCCTGCAGGGTCAGATCCCGATTTACGAACCTGGCCTTGAGGCCATCGTCACCCACAACGCCGAAGCCGGTCGGCTGGCGTTTACCACCAACGCTCAGCAGGCGGTCGAGCACGGTGTGCTGCAGTTTATCGCTGTCGGTACGCCGCCGGATGAGGACGGTTCCGCTGACCTGCAGTACGTGACGGCGGTGGCGCGTACCATCGGCCAGTACATGACGGATTACAAGGTGATCGTCGACAAATCCACGGTGCCGGTGGGCACGGCGGACAAGGTGCGCGCCGCCGCCAGGGCAGAACTCGATCGGCGTGGCCTGGAGCTGGAGTTCGATGTTGTCTCCAATCCCGAATTCCTCAAGGAAGGCGCTGCTGTTAACGATTTCATGAAGCCTGATCGCATCGTGGTCGGAACCGAAAGCCATCGCGCCCAGGAACTGTTGCGGGAGGTGTATTATCCCTTCAATCGTAACCATGATCGAATGATTTTCATGGACGTTCGCTCCGCTGAGCTCACCAAATACGCGGCCAACGCCATGCTGGCGACCAAGATCAGTTTCATGAACGAAATCGCCAACCTGGCCGAGCGGCTGGGCGCCGATGTCGAGGCTGTCCGTCGAGGCATTGGCTCCGATCCGCGCATTGGTTACCACTTCATCTATCCCGGGTGCGGTTACGGTGGCTCCTGCTTCCCGAAGGATGTTCAGGCGCTGGCCCGGACTGCGCGCAGTTGCGACTACGAGGCCCGGCTGCTGCACGCGGTGGAAGCGGTCAACCAGGCACAGAAGCATGTGTTGTTTGATAAGGTCAGTCACTATTTTCAGGGCCAGTTACAGGGCAAGGTCGTAGCGCTGTGGGGACTGGCCTTCAAGCCCAACACCGATGACATGCGCGAAGCCTCATCCCGCACGCTGATGGAGTTGTTGTGGAAGGCCGGTGCCCAGGTGCAGGCTTTTGATCCGGAAGCCATGAAGGAAACTCAGCGTATCTACGCTGACCAAGAGGGCTTGACGCTTTGTGGCACCAAGGAGCAGGCGCTCAAGGGTGCGGATGTATTGGTCATCTGTACCGAATGGAAGGAATTTCGTTCTCCGGATTTTGCCGGCATTGCCGAGGCCCTCAGTGAGCCGGTGATCTTTGACGGCCGTAATCTCTACGAAAGCGAGATGCTCGATCGCCATGGTCTGGCCTACTATGCGATTGGTCGTGGGCGCAACCAGTTTCAGGTGGGTTGAGTCATGGCCGACGCTTATCGCCTGCATGAGCGGCTGATTGCGGACACAGTCTCCCTGGGCACCAGTTCATTGTGCGACATCCGGTTGATGAACGATGCAACCTGGCCCTGGGTGCTTTTGGTACCCAGGCGGGTCGGTATTCGGGAAATCTACGAGCTTGAAGCGGCCGATCAGGCTCAGCTCTGGCGTGAGTCGTCGGTGCTGGGTGAGGGGATGATGCGGGTGTTCGGTGGCGATAAGCTCAATGTCGCTGCGCTGGGGAACATGGTGCCCCAGTTGCACCTCCATCATATCGTGCGCTACGTCGGCGATCCGGCCTGGCCGGGGCCGGTGTGGGGCAAGCAGCCTCCGGTGCCTTATGACGCCAGTGTGTTGGAGCGGCGACTGCAGGAGCTGGAGCCGGTGCTGGCGGCGGTCCGGCGGCTTTAGGACGGTTCGGGTGAAACAGAGGCTCCTTAACGGCTTTCGGTCCGCGCGAGTTTAGCCAGAGTCTGGGAGCCGAGCAGGATCATCCGCAGCTCGATCTTCAGCTTTTCCTTCAGGGCTTCGCGATCCTTGGTCGTAGCATCCAGAGCCTCGGTGCCCTGGTTGAAGACCAGGGTGACCATGGCTTCGGCCACCAGTCGCGCATCGGACAGAGGTTGCTTTTGCTCCTCTGAGATTCGACGGAGGTCGTCGGCGAGCTCGGTCACAAAATGATCGATTTCAGCCTTGATGGCGGTTCGGAATGGCTTGGAGACGCCGGTGCGCTCCCGCAACATCAGCCGGAACAGGTTGGCGTTATTGGCCAGGTACTCCATGAAGGTGTCCACCGAGGTGCTGATGGCGCTGCCGTTGCGGGCGATGCGCTTGCGGGCCTGGCGCATCAGCTGGCGCAGGGCGACCCCGCCTTCATCCACCAGTGCCAGGCCCAGTTCGTCGAGTTCGGAAAAGTGGCGGTAGAAAGACGTCGGGGCAATTCCGGCCTCTCGGGCAACCTCCCTCAGGCTGAGACTGCCAAAGCCGCGTTCCTCGCTCAGTTGCGCCAGGGCGGCGTCCATCAAGGCTCGGCGGGTCTTCAGTTTCTGTTCAGCTCGGGAGGACACGCAGCTACTCCAGTCAAGGTAGTGGGAGCAGGCTATTCTAGCGGGCTGACCCTGAGCCGTCATCTTTGCATCGGTGTGCGTAAGAGCGCCTGATTTTCCCTTGCATTGTGTTTATAATGTCCCGCTTTTCACGTAGGGTCCGCCAGTGCCGCCTGGTCAGTCAGCGGCGCATCCGTGCGCAACGTTTCAGGGCGGTACCCGACGATATGAGCAGGGCGGGTCCCCGTTCGTCTGCGGGGGGTGCCAGTGTTGGTTATGTTGTGGGGTTTTGACGATGCCGATCTATGAATATGTATGTGATGCCTGTGGTTTCGAGAAGGACGTTATCCAGAAAATGAGTGCTGAGCCACTCAAGGAGTGTCCAACCTGCGAGGAGCCGACATTCCGCAAGCGGATATCTGCCGCGGGCTTCCGTCTGGCCGGAAACGGCTGGTACGAAACCGATTTCAAGACCGGTAGCAAGAAGAATCTGGCCGATAAGGGATCGTCATCAGGTAGTGAGTCAGCAGCGGGCTGAACCAAACTTTTTCGCACACACAGAAATAACGGGAATGGGTATGCGCAGTCATTATTGCGGTGGAATCAACGAGTCTCATATTGATCAGGATGTAACCCTGTGCGGCTGGGTTCACCGTCGCCGGGATCACGGGGGCGTTATTTTTCTTGATCTCCGGGACCGGGACGGTATTTCCCAGGTTGTGTTCGATCCGGATACGCCCGAAAGCTTTGCGCTGGCCGAAAAGGTCCGTAGCGAATTCGTTATTCAGCTCACCGGGCGGGTACGTCGTCGTCCGGCGGGCACCGAAAACGACAACATGCCTACCGGTCAGGTGGAAGTGCTCGGCCGCGAGCTGACTATTCTGAATGCCGCGGCCACGCCTCCATTCCCGCTCGACGAGCATGTCGACGTGGGTGAGGATGTTCGCCTCCGTTACCGTTATGTGGACCTGCGTCGTCCGGAGATGCTGAACCGTTTGCGGTTCCGCTCCAAGGTGACCAGTTATATCCGCAACTTTCTCGATCGCCACGAATTCATGGATGTGGAAACCCCGATCCTGACCCGCGCGACGCCGGAAGGGGCGCGGGATTATCTGGTGCCCAGCCGCACCCATAATGGGTCTTTCTTTGCCTTGCCGCAGTCCCCCCAGCTGTTCAAACAGCTGCTGATGGTGTCCGGCATGGACCGTTACTACCAGATTGCCAAGTGTTTCCGCGACGAAGATCTGCGGGCCGACCGACAACCGGAATTTACCCAGATCGACATCGAGGCTTCCTTCGTCAATGAGGAAGACCTGATGGGCATCACCGAGTCCATGATCCGCGAACTGTTCAAGGACGTGCTTCAGGTGGAGTTGCCGGTGTTTCCTCGCATGCCCTACGAGGAAGCGATGCGCCGCTACGGCAGCGATAAGCCGGACCTGCGTATTCCGCTGGAGCTGATTGATGTGGCTGACCTGGTGGCCGGTGTGGACTTCAAGGTGTTCGCCGGACCGGCCAACGACCCCAAAGGTCGGGTGGCGGCCTTGCGGGTGCCCAAGGGCAGCGAGCTGACCCGCAAACAGATAGACGAATACACCAAGTTCGTCGGTATCTACGGGGCGAAGGGCCTGGCCTACATCAAGGTCAACGACCTCAGCAAGGGCGCGGAAGGTTTGCAGTCTCCCATCGTCAAGTTCCTGGGTGACGAGGTGGCGATGGCCGTCATTGAGCGCTCCGCTGCTCAGGATGGCGATATCGTGTTCTTCGGTGCCGACCGACGCCACGTGGTCAATGAGGCACTGGGTGCACTGCGGATCAAGGTGGGTCACGACCTGAACATGCTGGCCTCCGAATGGGCGCCGCTGTGGGTGGTTGACTTCCCCATGTTCGAGGAGACCAGCGATGGCTCGCTGACGCCCATTCACCACCCCTTCACCGCGCCTTCCTGCACGCCCGAAGAGTTGACCCAGGCTCCGGCAACCGCGTTGTCCCGCGCCTATGACATGGTGCTCAACGGAACCGAACTGGGTGGTGGTTCGATTCGTATCCATGATGAAACTATGCAGGAGACGGTGTTCGACGTACTGGGCATTGGCCATGATGAGGCCCGCAGCAAGTTTGGCTTCCTGCTGGACGCCCTCAAATTTGGTTGCCCGCCCCACGGTGGCCTGGCGTTTGGTCTGGATCGGCTGATCATGCTGATGACCGGGGCCTCGTCAATCCGTGACGTCATCGCCTTCCCGAAAACCCAGAGTGCCACCTGTCTGATGACTCAGGCCCCGGGTGTTGTTGAAGAAAGCCAGCTGAAGGAGCTCAACATCCGCCTGCGCAAGCCGGTGGTTAAGAGTTCCGACGCTGACAAAGATGACAGCGCAAAGGAAGGCTGAGCAACGGGTATGGCAATGAGGTCGCTTCCGGCCGTAACGGGAGCGGCCTATCCCGCTAACCGGAAGTCTCAGGAGGCCTGGTGGCTATCATTCTCGGGGTAGACCCGGGCTCTCGCATCACCGGATACGGTATCGTCCGTACCGACGGGCGGCGTTTGGAGTACCTGGACAGCGGCTGCATTCGCCTGGGCGACAAGCCGCTGGCCGAGCGTCTGCAAGTGATATTCCACAGTCTGGCCACGCTGATCGGGGAGTATCGCCCCGAGGAATTTGCCATCGAGCAGGTGTTCATGGCCCGGAATCCGGATTCGGCGCTAAAGCTGGGGCAGGCTCGGGGTGCGGCCATTGTCAGTGCCGCCAACAGTGGTCTGCCGGTGTTTGAATACTCGGCTCGTCAGGTCAAGCAGGCGGTGGTCGGTAACGGCGGGGCGGATAAGTCGCAAGTGCAGCACATGGTGCAGGCGCTGTTGGGGTTGTCTCGAAAACCCCAGGCCGATGCCGCCGATGCGCTGGCCATTGCCTTGTGCCACGCCCACATGAACCAAAGTATGGCTCGGGTTGGTACCGGCGCAGTAATGACAGGCTCCGGCGGCCACGGCAAAGTGCGAGGCGGACGTATCCGCTGATAAGAATAACCGGCCACGGGCCACAGGAGACATCCCTTGATCGGTCGAATCCGAGGCATGCTTGTAGACAAATCGCCGGCTCAGGCCCTGGTAGAGTGCGCCGGGCTGGGCTACGAAGTGGACATTCCCTACACCACGTTTTTTCACCTTCCCGAGACTGGCGGGGAAGTGACCCTCCACACTCACTTTTCCGTTCGAGAAGATGCCCAGAGCCTGTACGGATTTGCCGCTCGGGTGGATCGGGATCTGTTTCGCCTGCTCATCAAGGTCAATGGGGTTGGGCCGAAACTTGCGCTGGCGATCCTGTCAGGCCTGGATGCAGACCAGTTCATTCGCTGTGTGCAAGCCAAGGATACCAAGGCGCTGGTCAAACTTCCGGGCGTGGGCAAGAAAACCGCCGAGCGCCTGCTGATTGAAATGACAGACCGGATCGGGCAACTGGAAGGGCAGTTTAACCTGTCCGAAGCCCGGGTCAGTGATATGGCCGACGCTGCCGTAGCAGCGCCAAACGCCACAGAGGAGGCAGAGTCCGCCCTGATTGCCCTGGGTTACAAGCCGCAAGAGGCGGCCAGGGTGGTCAGCCAGGTGGTCCAGGATGGCATGACTCGGGAAGAGCTCATCCGGTCGGCGCTCAAGAGCATGATACCCACTGGCGCTTGATGGAGTCGTGGAGCGGGTCTTAAGCCCTTGTCTGTAGCAGGGTTCCTGAAATGCGCGTAACGTGACAGCCACGAGCGCGTTAGTACAATACTGTTTCGTCAGTGCAGGCTGTTACGTCAATGCAGGCAGTTTCGTTAATACCGGTGGTTTCGTAAATACCGGAGATTTTCAAGTACTGGCCGTTTCTAGGTACAGGGCCGTTCAGTAAGTACGATAGGGTGGGGCATTTGCCGGACCGTGGCCGCGCGGACCCGATAGCCCGAAGGATGACAGGCAGCTACATGATTGAATCCGATCGTCTGATATCTGCGCATGGCGGTGCGCACGAGGAAGTGCATGATCGCGCCATCCGGCCGACCCTGCTTTCCGAATACGTCGGCCAGCCGGCGGTGTGCGAGCAGATGGAAATTTTCATCTCGGCGGCCCGTTCCCGTCGCGAGGCCCTCGATCATGTGTTGATCTTCGGTCCGCCAGGCCTGGGTAAAACCACATTGGCCAATATCGTCGCCAATGAAATGGGGGTGGCCATCAAGACCACATCCGGCCCGGTCTTGGAGAAGGCCGGGGATCTGGCGGCCATGCTCACCAATCTCGAAGAGGGCGATGTCCTGTTCATCGACGAGATTCACCGGCTCAATGCGGCGGTGGAGGAGGTGCTCTACCCGGCCATGGAAGACTACCAGTTGGATATCATGATCGGTGAAGGCCCGGCGGCACGCTCCATCAAACTGGATCTGCCTCCGTTTACCCTGGTGGGTGCCACCACCCGCGCAGGTCTGTTGACGTCGCCATTGCGGGATCGCTTTGGCATCGTCCAGCGGCTCGAGTTTTACAACACTCAGGATCTTACCCATATTATCAGCCGGTCTGCTGCCATATCCGGTGTTCAGATCGATGAGCAGGGGGCGTATGAAATCGCCCGCCGCTCCCGCGGCACCCCAAGGATTGCCAATCGCC
Organism: Marinobacter sp.; assembly: GCA_041594735.1. Lineage (GTDB taxonomy): Bacteria > Pseudomonadota > Gammaproteobacteria > Pseudomonadales > Oleiphilaceae > Marinobacter. The sequence continues at coordinate 22,625 of JBFHLR010000015.1, read as the reverse complement.
TGCTGCGTCGTGTCCGCGATTTTGCCGAAGTTCGTCACGACGGTCAGATCAGCGCCAAGGTCTCCGATGCCGCCCTTAATCTGCTGAAAGTGGACAGCGAAGGGTTTGATCACATGGACCGGCGGCTGTTGCTGGCACTGATCGAGAAGTTCGACGGTGGTCCGGTGGGTGTGGAGAGTCTGGCTGCGGCGATCAGTGAAGAGCGAGGCACCATTGAGGATGTCATCGAGCCGTTCCTGATCCAGCAAGGATTTATGGTGCGAACTCCCCGCGGCCGAATGGCCACCTCCAAAGCCTATCTGCACTTTGGCGTTACACCTCCCGGCACGCAGCAGGGGCAAGCATGCAATGACTGAACAGCAACTGTCCTCCGCGGCCTTCGAACTGCCGCTACGGGTGTATATCGAGGACACCGATGCCGGCGGAATCGTGTTTCATGCCAAATACCTGCACTTCATGGAGCGGGCACGTACTGAATGGGTGCGCAGCAATGGCGTCGGATTGCGTGCGGGGCTGCGGGATAACATCAGCTACGTGGTGCAGCGATTGTCCATTCATTACGGCATTCCTGCCAGGTTGGACGACGAGCTGCTGGTTACCGCCGAGCCCGTGGGGCATGGCCGGGCCTGGATGGACTTTCGACAGCGGGTGCTGAAACAAGCCGATCGCACCGAGCTAGCCGAGGCCACGGTTCGGGTTGCCTGCGTAGCCCTGGATACCGGCAGGCCCCGGCGCTTACCGGCTAATATGGCGGAGCTATTGCAGCATCACTTCAATCAAATTTCTCAATCGGAATAAGCCAGGAGTACTACGTGGAGACAGAACTTTCTGTATGGTCGCTAATTGCCAATGCAGGACCGTTGGTTCAGTTGGTCATGCTGATGTTGATGCTCGCGTCTGTGGTGTCCTGGGCGGTCATCTATCAGCGTTTTCAGGTGTTCAAGAAGGCCAAGGCGGCACAGCTGGCGTTTGAGGAGCGATTCTGGTCCGGCATGGATCTGGGGCAGCTGTATCGGGACGTCAACTCCAACCCGACGCCGTTTTCGGGTATGGAAGCGGTGTTCCGGGCCGGTTTCAAGGAGTTTTCACGTCTGCGTCAGCAGAGTCGGGACGCGGATGCGGTAATGGAAGGTTCCCAGCGTGCCATGCGGGTCGCATTCTCACGGGAGCAGGAGCGCCTGGAGCTGCACCTGCCATTCCTGGCAACCGTGGGGTCCACCAGCCCCTATGTGGGATTGTTTGGGACAGTGTGGGGGATCATGAACTCTTTTCGCGGTCTCGCCCAGGTTCAACAGGCCACCCTGGCGACAGTGGCGCCCGGTATCTCAGAAGCCTTGATCGCAACCGCCATGGGTCTGTTTGCTGCCATTCCCGCGGTAATCGCCTACAACCGGTTTGCCGCCAAATCGGACGCGCTGCTGAAAAACTATGAAACCTTCGCCGAGGAATTCTCGAGTATCCTGCACCGCCGGGTTCACAGCAGCGACAGTTCGGCCAAGGCCTGATCAGGACAACGGGGGAGTGTGATCATGAAAGGCATGGGAATGATGCCCACCGCACGGCGTAAGCCGATGTCGGAGATCAATGTAGTGCCCTACATCGACGTCATGCTGGTGTTGCTGGTGATCTTTATGGTGACGGCGCCCATGCTCACGCAGGGGGTAAAAGTGGAGCTGCCGGAAGCGGTGGCCGACCCAATCCAGGCCCAGAAGGACGTCGAGTCCATCATTGTCTCGGTGGACGCCACTGGGGCTTATTACCTTGAGATTGGTGATCAGGGCAGTGACCCGATGTCATTGTCCGATGTCCGCATTCAGGTGTCCAAGGTCCTTTCCGAGCGCAGTAATCGCCAGATCCTGGTTCGCGGCGACGAGCACGTCGAGTATGGGCGGGTGGTGCGGTTGATGGCGGAGTTGCAGGCAGCAGGCGCCAGCAGTGTGGGGCTGATCACCGAAGCGCCGGCAGACGATGGCTGAGGCGGGCGTGTCGTGAAGGGACATGAGCGGGATTTTACCAGTACCGGGCAGCCGCCCTGGAAATCGCCCCTGGCGTTTTCGGTGCTGCTGCACGGAGCACTGATTTTGGTGGCTTTGGTGGGGTGGCATTGGTCCACGCCCACTGACGACATTGCCCCTCGCAGTATTACCGCTACTCTGGTGGTGCAGCAGCCCCAGGTAGCAAAACTTCAGGCACAGCCGCGGCCTGACCCGGAGGAAATCCGGCGTCTGCAGGAACGGCAGCGTCAGGAAGCGGCACAACGAGCGGCTGAGCAAGCTGAACGGCAGCGGCAGGAGCAGCAGCGCCGTGAGCGCGAGCAACAGCAGGCGGCTGCCGAGCAAGAGCGTCGACAGCGGGCAGAGGCCGAGGCGGCAGCAAGACGAAAGGCCGCAGCTGAAGCCGAAGCGCAAGCCCGCAGGCAGGTCGAAGAGGAGAGAAGACGGCAGCAGGAAGCCGCCAGGGCCGCCGAGGAACGGCGCCGTCGTGAGGCGGAAGAACGGGCCCGGCAGGAACAGGCGGAGCGGGAGCGCCAGGAGGCCGAGGCTCGTCGTCAGGAACAGGAGCGCCGGTTGCGGGAGCAGCAACTGGAAGCGCTGGCAGAACAGGCCGATCGGGAACGGGCGGAAGCGCGGCAGCGTCAGGCGGAGGCCGCTGCCGCTGCTCGCGCCCATGAGCAACAAATGCTCTCGGATCGTGATCGGTACCATTTGCTGATCAAGAATCGACTGAACCAGGCCTGGTACAGACCTCCTTCCGCCACCGAGGGAATGATTGCCCGTTTGCGAATAACCTTGTTACCGACGGGCGAGCTATCCTCGGTGCAGCTCATCAAGAGCAGCGGCAATGCCGCATTCGACAACTCCGCGCTGAGTGCAGTAAGGAGCATCAGTCGTTACCCGTTGCCCGATGACAAGGATACCTTTGAGCGCTACTTCCGCCAATTTACCATCGAATTTACGCCGCAGGAGCTAAGGTAGGAGACATGCACAACAATCTGGACATCGGAGCGCCTTGGGGCTTTAGGATGATTGCGACGGCAAGGAAATGTGGATTGACCCTCCTGCTGATGTGGATGGTGGCCTTGCCGGCGCAGGCGGAGCTGCTGATTCGAATTACCGAGGGTGTGGAATCGGCGATTCCGATGGCGGTAGTGCCGTTCAAGGAGGCCGGCAATCTGCCGGCGGGTGATAAGGTGAGCGAGATCGTTCGCACCGACCTCACGCTTAGCGGCGAGTTTAACGCGCTGGCGCCGGAAAAAATGCTGAGCCTGCCGTCCAGGGGCGACGAGGTGTTCTTCCGGGACTGGCGTTTGCTGGGGCAGCGGTATGTGCTGGTCGGCGAGGTCCGGCAGCTGGGTGATCGGGCCAGTGTACGTTTTGAGTTGTTCGATGTTAACAGTGAGGAGCGGATCCTGGGTGAAACCGCCGGTGCTCCACTCAATAACCTGCGCAGCCTCGCTCACCATATCAGTGATAAGGTCTATGAGGCCATCACCGGGGTGCCGGGTGTGTTTTCTACCCGGCTGGCCTATGTCACCCTGGAGTCTGTTAACGGTCGCCCTCTGTACAAATTGCAGGTCAGTGATGCTGACGGCCGCCGTTCCAGGATTCGGCTGGAAAGCGACGAGCCCATTCTGTCGCCCGCCTGGTCTCCGGACGGTCGCCGACTCGCCTATGTGTCGTTCGAGACTGGCCGACCCGCGGTCTATGTTCATGAGCTGGCGTCCGGTCAGCGAAGCCGGATCGCCTCATTCCCCGGTCTGAACTCGGCGCCTGCCTGGTCCCCGGATGGGCGCTCGCTGTTGCTCACCCTGTCCAAGGATGGCAATGCGGAAATCTATAAAATGGACGTGGCGAGTCGCTCGTTGACGCGCTTGACCGAACACTGGTCCATTGATACCGAAGGCAGTTGGACGGCCGATGGCAAAGGTCTGTTCTTTACCTCCGACCGATCCGGGGGACCGCAGATCTATTACAAGGAAAGCGAGCACGCCGATCCTCGTCGTATCACCTTCGGTAGCCGCTATAACGCGCGGCCCCGTCCGAGCGCGGATGGCAAGTATGTCTATTACGTCCATCAGCGAGATGGCGCTTTCCATATCGCCCGGACCAATCTGGAAACCGAGGACGAAACCATCCTCACGCGCACCCAGCTGGATGAGTCCCCCAGCGTGTCGCCCAATGGCCGAATGCTGATCTACGCCACCAAGCAGGGGGGGCAAAGTGTCCTGACCGTAATCTCTTCCGACGGCGGAGCGAGTTACACTCTGCCCGCGTCAGAAGGGGACGTGCGTGAACCAGCCTGGTCCCCGATCATTCAATAAATGCAAAGTACTATAGACGCTCAAAGAGCTATAGAAGTTCAAAGACAACAGAAGGAAAGTGATATGAGTATCTCCATGCAGAAGAAGGCATTCGCAATGGTGCTGTCTCTGGGTCTGGTCGCCGGCTGTAGCTCCACTGGTGAAACCGTCCAGGATGATGGCTATGGCACCGATGTGTCCGCTGTGGATCAGGCAGGTGGTAGCACTGTATACGGTGGTGCAGACGAGAGCGGCGTGTCCTCCTCAGGGCTGACCGAAGCCGAGCGTGAACAGGCACGTATGGTCGCTGAGCGTGCGGCTGAGGAAGCAAAGCGTAACATCACGACGTTCTACTTCGACTTCGATACCTCCGAAATCAAGCCGGCCGCACGGGAAGTGCTGATTGCCCACGCCCGTTACCTGGCCGCCAACCCTGGCCAGCAGGTGCGTCTGGAAGGTCACGCCGATGAACGTGGTACCAAGGAATACAACCTGGCTCTGGGTGAGCGTCGCGCCAATGCCGTGCAGCGCTTCCTGATTGTCAATGGTGCAACCCGCGGGCAGCTGGAAACCGTGAGCTACGGCGAGGAAAAACCAGAGGTCATGGGATCCTCCGAAAGTTCCTGGGCACAAAATCGTCGTGTTGAACTGATTTTCAAGTAATACAATACTGAAAATTATTTCCAACAGGATGCCCCATGAGACAAATACTCATGGCGACTATCGCACTATCGCTTGCCGGTAGTGCGGTGGCGCAATCGAGCTCTGCCGTCTATCAGGATAACCGCTCTCAAGCGCAACGCGCTGCCGTTGACAGTCAGGCTACGGCCGAGCTGTTCTATATGATCGAGCAGCTTCAGCGGGAGGTGCGCCAGCTTCGAGGTGAGCTCGAAGAGCAGCGCAATCAGCTGGAGCGCTTGTCCCAGCAGTCCCGCAGCCGCTATATTGATTTGGACCAGCGTATCCTCGGACTGTCGGAATCAATGAATAAACCCGTGGAGGCTGGGACGCCTGCCGCTGAAGAGCCAGCGTCTACACCCAGGCCAGTGAGCAGGGAATACCGGCAACCGGCGGCGGACGAACGGGCGGCGTACCAGAAGATCCAGAAGCTGATTCGGGAAGACAAGAACTACGATGCGGCCATAGGCGCCATCTACGATTTTATCGGCAAGTACCCGGAAGGGGACCTGACGGTGAACGCCTATTACTGGCTGGGTGAGGTCTATCTGGTCAAGCCGCAGCTGGAGCAGGCCAAGCAAGCGTTTACCATCGTGGCCAGCCGGTATCCTGACCACCGCAAGGCGTCTGACGCGGTGTATAAACTTGGCATTACCCTGGATAAACTGGGCGAAGCCGACGAGGCAAAGCGTCGAATGACTACGGTCGTCCGTGACTATCCGGGGACCGATGCCGCCGGCTTGGCGCAGCAGTTTCTGGATTCGAACTGATTTCTGAAAATTTTCCTCGAAAGGGGTTGAACGGCGCAAAAAAATCAGTACTATATGCGCCTCGCTTGGGTCGTTAGCTCAGTTGGTAGAGCAGTTGGCTTTTAACCAATTGGTCGATGGTTCGAATCCATCACGACCCACCAATTTTCAAGGTAGGGCGACGTTAGATGTCGCACGCCTAAGTGAAATCGCAGCGATGCCGCGAGTTCACGGAGCTGTTTAAGGGTCGTTAGCTCAGTTGGTAGAGCAGTTGGCTTTTAACCAATTGGTCGATGGTTCGAATCCATCACGACCCACCAACATGATCAATCCCCGAAGACCGGGGTAGGTCGAAGAAAAGAGCCTCAGGGCTCTTTTTTTTTGCCTGTGAGTCCATACCTAATAACAAGGCTTCGGCTCATCTCCTGAAAGGACGCCCATGGGGTCGCTCCATGAAAGGGTGACGTCGGGTGGTATACTGAGGCCGGACAGACAATCGATGAGATGTAGGTAATGACACGATCTGAAGACCGTATTCTGGTGCAAGAGCATTTGGCTCACGCGGCCGAGCCCAGGGAGCTGAGCGCTGAAGAAAAGGCGGCCCTGGAGGCCCGAATCCGTACTGTTCTGAAAGAGCAGGACGCGGTGTTGGTGGCTCACTATTACACCGATGAAGACATTCAGCGTCTGGCTGAAGAAACCGGTGGTTGTGTCGCCGATTCTCTGGAAATGGCACGGTTTGGCAATCAGCATCCGGCCTCAACGGTGGTGGTGGCGGGAGTCCGCTTCATGGGAGAGACCGCCAAGATCCTGAACCCGGAAAAGCGGGTTCTGATGCCGACTCTCGAGGCTACCTGTTCTTTGGACGTTGGCTGTCCTGCCGACGAGTTCTCCGATTTTTGCGACCAGCACCCGGACCGGACCGTTGTGGTTTACGCCAATACGTCGGCTGCGGTCAAGGCTCGAGCCGATTGGGTGGTGACCTCCAGTTGCGCCCAGGCCATTGTCGAGTCGCTGGACGCCAGGGGCGAAAAAATTCTCTGGGCACCGGACAAGCATCTGGGGCATTACGTCCAGAAAACCACTGGCGCCGATATGCTGCTGTGGGACGGCTCGTGCATCGTTCATGAAGAGTTCAAGCATCGGGGGCTGGAGGATCTCAAAGCCCTGTATCCTGATGCAGCGATTCTAGTGCACCCTGAATCTCCGGATGCAGTGGTTCAGATGGCGGATGTGGTGGGATCTACCTCGCAGTTGATTCACGCGGTGCAAACCCTGCCCAATGAACAATTCATAGTTGCCACCGACAATGGCATCTTCTACAAAATGCAGCAGCTTGCACCGAACAAGACGCTGATCGAGGCGCCCACTGCTGGCAACGGCGCTACCTGCCGCAGTTGTGCCCATTGTCCCTGGATGGCGATGAACGGGCTTGAGAACCTGCTTCGTGTACTGGAGAGCGGTGATCAGGAAGTGCTTGTGGATGACGGGCTCCGGGAGCGTGCGCTGGCGCCCCTGCAGCGCATGCTGGATTTCACCGCCGGGATGAATCTGAAGGCGGCCGGGAACGCCTGATAGGTCCTGCTGTTTTGGCTCAGCGGTGCTGGCGCGATAGGGCGCTGGCCACGGAATTTAGGCGCTCGGTGACGGTCTGGTGAACCGGGGAGCCGGGCGTGACCCTGTCCTGGGCTTGCAGTAATTGTCGCCGGGCGGCTGGCAGGTCCCCCATCAGCAACTCATACTCTGCCTGGGCCTGGTGCACGCCGACAATGTTGCGGGCCTGGCCCTCTGCCTCCACCAGCCTCAGCCACAGATGCTCGCGTTCTGGGAACTGTCGGGTCAGTCGTTTTAGTGCAGCTACAGCTCCCGCGGCGTTACCGGTGTCCAGCTCCGTTCGGGCGAGCATGTCGGTAATCGGGTAGTTGTCGGGGTTGCGCTTCAGTGCCTCTCGCATCAGGGAGGTGGCCGCCTGGGGGTTATTCATGCCGAGTAGCGCTTCGGCGAGCGTTACTTGAAAGGTGATGCGGCCGGGGTGTTGGTCCAGCAGGTTTTGCAGTTCGGCAGCCGCGAGGTCTGGCTGGCCATTGCCCAGAAAGGCAACTGCCAATCCATAGCGGACCGCCGGATGGCCCGCGCCATCGGGATGCTGACGGAGCTGTTCGAAATGCTTCACCCCGGCCATGGGGGTCTCCGCGTAGTGAGCTTGCATGCGGGCCCGGATCAGGTGGTACTCAAGGCTGTCTGGAATGGCCCTTGCCGGGTACTGCTCGGCTCGTGATCGGGTGTCGGAGACCCGGCTCTGGGTCAAGGGGTGGGTGGAAAGATACTCCGGCAGGTAGTTTCCCTGCAGCCGGTTCTGCTTCATCATCTGCTCAAACATCGCTGGCATTCCTCGGGGGTCCAGATCTGCGTCCGCCATGATCTGCAGGCCGATTCGGTCCGCCTCCTGTTCGTGGGCTCGGCTGTATTGCAGCATATTCTGAATGGACAAGGCCTGAGTTCCGGCAATGGCGGCGACGCCGATGTCCGACTTGGTTACCGCCGATAGCACGATCCCTGCGATCATTCCGGCCAGCGCCATGGGGGCGGCATTATCCTGCTGCTCAAGCCTGCGGGCGAAGTGGCGTTGGCTCAGATGTGCGAGTTCGTGAGCGATGACCGACGCAAATTGCTGTTCGCTGTCGGAGCTCAGAAACAGTCCGCCATTGACGCCAACAACGTTGCCCGGGACCGCAAACGCGTTGAGGTCGGGGCTGTCGATCAAGATCAGGGTGAGGCGTTTGTCGTTCAGTGGCACCGAGGGCAGGAGTCGGTGCACCATGGTCTGGACATAATCCGTGGTGAGCGGGTCCTGGATCTGCGGTGCGGAACGTCTAAGCGAGCTCAGCACCTGTTGGCCGATCTCCATTTCCATCTGGTCTGAGATGATGCCACCGCCGAGTCCGCCGAAAGTGGGTAGTGACTGCTCATTGGCCCAAACCGGTACGGTTATCTGGGAGACAAGGGCGGCGGCGAGGGCGCTGCCTGTCCAGAAGCGTTTGATGCGGCGTTTTACGGCGGTGTTGGTTGCAGGGGTGTCGCTCATAGTGCTTCCGAACATGGCTCCATAAAAAAGTTCCAACTGCCTGTTAATAAAACAGGTTTCTGTGTCGCTGTGAAGGCCTGCCGCGTGGTGCAATCTGTCCGCGTCAACGGCATAATGCAGCTTGAATCCGGCAGTATTCCATTTGGCTGTTTTTATCTGACAGTATTAAACCTGCCAGTGTTTGGTCTTCCAGTATCTAGTTTGACAGTATCCAGTTTGATCGTATCTAGATTGACCGTATCTAGATTAATAGTAACGTTCGGGATCTTAATGACACACGCCGATAGAATTCTGGATGCATCGGGTCTCCAGTGCCCCATGCCTCTTCTGAAAACCAAGCTGGAGTTGAATGCCATGGCGCCAGGCCAGCTGCTCGAAGTGGTTGCCACCGATGCAGGGTCGGCCAGGGATATCCCGGCGTTTCTTAAATTGTCCTGCCACGAATTGGTTAGCAGCTCGGAATCCAACGGCAACTACCGGTTTGTGATACGGTGCGGCCAGTCCTAAGCCCCGACGGAGTTGTTAATGGTTAGAATTTTACGCGGTCTTGCCGACAAATACTTTTCAGATGACGAAGCCGTCATACTCCTGCTGTTGCTGGTGGTGGCGACCCTGGCCATCATCTTTTTTGGTGCCATGCTGGCGCCGGTTATCGCCGCGGTCATCGTCGCCTTTATTCTTCAGGGGCTGGTGGCACGATTGACCACTTGGGGCATACCGGAAACGGTCGCCATTGTTGGGGTGTTCCTGGTGTTCCTGGGAGTGCTGATGGGCTTCCTGTTCGGGTTGTTGCCGCTGGTGTGGACCCAGGTCACCGCGCTCGCAGGCGAAGCACCCCGTATTTTCCGGGAATTACAAAGCTATCTTGAGTTGTTGCCGGAGCAATACCCCAATCTGGTGTCAATCGACGCCGTCAATACCGTGTTCCATGAGGTGACAAGCGAAGCGGCACGTATGACCCAGTGGCTGGTGTCCTTTTCCCTGGCCAGTATTCCGGATCTGGTGGCGGTGTTAATCTACATGGTGTTGTTGCCGATATTGGTTTTTTTCTTCCTCAAGGACCGTGCGTTGCTGCTGGGCGCCATTGCCCGTTTGTTGCCTCACCAGCGGCCGCTGATGTTGCACATCTGGGACGAAGTCAACCTGCAGTGTGCCAACTATGTCCGGGGCAAGGCGGTGGAAATCCTGATCGTGGGCGGCGCCACCTACATTTCATTCAAGCTCCTTGGGGTGCCCTATGCGGCCCTATTGTCGTTGCTGGTAGGCCTGAGCGTGGTCATTCCCTACATTGGCGCGGCGGTGGTAACGATTCCGGTGGCCATGATCGCGCTGTTTGCCTTCGGCTGGGGAAGTCACTTCATCTGGGTGATGGTGGTGTACGGAATCATCCAGGGGCTGGACGGCAATGTACTGGTGCCGGTTCTGTTCTCTGAAGTCAATAACCTGCATCCGGTGGTCATTATTGTCGCGGTGCTGTTCTTCGGCGGAATCTGGGGGCTGTGGGGGGTGTTCTTCGCCATCCCCTTGGCGACAATGCTGAAGGCCATCTTCTCTGCCTGGCCGGTGAAGAATGGTCTGGATTCCCGGTCTGAGGTGGGGTAAGGGTGGGGTGTCTCTGTCGGCCCGGATGATTCGAGAGCGGACAGAGGCGCCCCGGGTAACGGCGGTTAGAGGCTGTTGGTGGCTTCGAGAACCTCCTCGACATGGCCTTTGACCTTGACTGAGCGCCATTCCCTGCGCAGAACGCCTTCCTTGTCGATCAGGAAGGTGCTGCGGTCAATGCCCATGTATTCCTTGCCGTAAAGCTTCTTAAGCTTGATGACGTCAAAATGTTTGCAGAGGGATTCATCGGGATCGGAAATGAGCTGGAAGGGGAACTCATGTTTGATGCGAAAATTCGCATGCACCTTGAGGCTGTCCCGGGAGACGCCAAAAATGACGGTGTCGTTAGCTTCGAAGGCGCCAAAGCGGTCCCGAAAGTCCTGGCCTTCCGTGGTGCAGCCAGGGGTGTTGTCCTTGGGGTAAAAGTAGATCACCAGGTTTTTCTTACCTTTGAAGTCCGATAGCCGGACGGTCTGGTCTTCCGTGGCTTGCGCTTCAAAATTGGGGACTGGCTTGTTCAGTTCTACCGCAGACATGGGTTCTCCTCTATTTCCCTTGTGTCAGTTCGCACCCAACATTACCATATCCGTTTTATCTGGACGGAGTCTTTATGATTACTGGTAGCCTTGTCGCTCTGGTGACGCCCATGCATCCGGATGGCAGCATCCACTGGGAGCATCTGGACGCACTGGTGGACTTTCATATTGAGAATGGAACCGACGGTATCGTAGCCGTGGGCACCACCGGTGAATCCGCAACCCTGGATCCACAAGAGCACTGTCAGGCGATCGGTCACATCATCAAACGGGTCAATGGCCGCATTCCGGTCATTGCGGGAACTGGCGCCAACAGCACTCGTGAGGCCATCGAACTCACCAGTGAGGCGCATAAGCTTGGCGCTGACGCCTGTTTGCTCGTAGTGCCGTACTACAACAAGCCAAGCCAGGAAGGCCTGTATCAGCACTACCGGGCCATTGCCGAGGCCGTACCCGTCGACCAGATCCTGTACAACGTTCCCGGGCGCACCGCCTGTGACATGCTCAACGAGACGGTCGTGCGGTTGGCGGATATTCCCAATATCGTGGGCATTAAAGATGCCACCGGTAACATTCCGCGTGGCATCGAGCTGATCAAGGCGGTGGACGGGCGACTCGCGGTGTATTCCGGAGATGACGCAACCGCTGCTGAGCTGATGCTGGCTGGAGGCAAGGGCAATATCTCGGTGACCTCGAACGTAGCTCCTAGGGCCATGGCGGAGCTGTGTCGCGCAGCCATGGCGGGGGACCACAAGGAAACGGCCCGCCTGAACGATCTGTTGATGCCGCTGAATCACAAGCTGTTCCTTGAGGCCAACCCGATCCCCGTGAAATGGGCCCTGCATCGCATGGGGCTTATCGGCGAGGGTATCCGGCTTCCGCTCACGGTACTGAATGAAAAATTCCATGCAGAAGTCGAAGGCGCGCTCAATGCCGCAGGTGTTCTTTGAGGCCGTTTCCCAATTCACAAACTGGAGAGGCCTGATGGGAGCAGTATCGTTCAGGAAGAGGCAGCAACGTTGTGTGCGCGCCGGATTTGCGGTCAGTGTAGTGCTGACCGCAGGGTTGTCCGGCTGTGGCATGCTGGAGGACCGGTCCCTACGCTATGTTGATGCGCCGGAAGGTGAGGCGCTTAACACCGTTGGCGAGCGTCAGCGGGATCGGATCGGCAGTGCCTATCCCATTCGCGAGCTTGATGGTAGTAAGGGCGGGCGGATGTATGCAGATGAGCTACCGCCTCCGCCGGATATGACGGCAGAAATTCTAGAGCAGAACTATCTGGTTGAGCAGCTGGATGGCCAGACCTGGTTGTTGATTAACGAGCTGCCCGGGCAGGTCTGGCCCGGCGTGAATGCCTATTTGAATGATCGTGGTTTTGGCGTGGCCCACGACAGCCCGCAACTGGGCCTGGTGCAAACGGAACTGGCCAACTACAGCCGCAAGGCCCGCGAGTTGGTGGGTCTCGAGGATGGCAGCCAAGCGGAACCGAAAGTGTTACTGCAGGCCCGGATCGCCCCTGGTGTGCGCCGCAAGACCACCGAAGTCCAGTTGCGTCCCCGGGAAGTGCCGGGCGATCCCTCCGAGTTGATCCCGTGGCAGTCGACTGTGGAGCGCCTGGAAGTAGAAAGGGCGTTGCTGGAGGACCTCTCACGCTTCCTGCAGGCCAGGGTCGACACCAAGTCCTACTCACGGGCGGCGCTGGGAATGGCTTCTGAGCCCCGGGTGCGTATGCTTTCAGAGGATGAGCAGCCGATTGCCATCCGCATGGATCTGGCCTTTGACCGGGCCTGGGGTGAGGTTAAGCGGGCCCTGGATGACGCTGGGGTCCAAGTGGTCGACCTTGACCGGAGTGCCGGGCAGTTTTACGTCGATTTCCGCTCCCGCGACGAGAGAAAGCGCGGATGGTTTGACTGGTTTGGTGACGAGCAGGAACCGGTGTACACCTTCCATGTCCAGCTTCAGGCCGGTGACAATGCGATCCTGGTGACGACCGGACGTGCGCCGGACCATCAGGGCGTCGATCGATCCACGATGCTGTTGAGCCGACTTTTCGAATACCTGTACTAATTTTGCTAAAACGGTCACGAGCCGTTGCCGGAGAAAAGAAATGGAAAAGCGTGAAGAGCTTTACGCGGGCAAAGCCAAATCGGTGTACCGGACCGACGATCCGGACCGGTTTGTGCTGGAGTTTCGTGATGATACCTCAGCCTTCGACGGTGAAAAGAAAGAGCAGTTGAGCCGGAAAGGCATGGTGAACAATCGCTTTAATGCCTTCATCATGCAGAAGTTGGAGGAAGCCGGCGTGCCGACCCACTTCGAGGGTTTGCTGTCTCCAACCGAGTCCCTGGTGAAAAACCTGGACATGATTCCGGTGGAATGTGTGGTTCGAAATATCTCTGCCGGGAGTCTCTGTCGTCGCCTGGGTGTGGAAGAGGGGCAGTCCCTGACGCCGCCCACTTACGAACTGTTTCTGAAAAACGACGCCCTGCATGACCCAATGGTCAACGAATCCCTGGCGGTGAGCTTCGGTTGGGCGACCGAGGCTGAATTGGCTCAAATGAAGACGCTGACCTACAAGGTCAATGACGTGCTCAAGTCCCTGTTTGACGACGCCGGTATGCTGCTGGTGGATTACAAACTGGAATTTGGTCGCTCCGGTGGTCAGGTGGTGTTGGGTGATGAATTCAGCCCGGACGGCTGCCGTATCTGGGACAAGGAGACCCGCACCAAGATGGATAAGGATCGCTTCCGTCAGGGGCTGGGTAACGTCATTGAAATGTACGAAGAAGTCGGTTGTCGACTTGGAATCGAATTCGGCTGATCAGGATATTGATAACAACAACCTTGGAAAGGTGAACTATGCGTAAATCGATACTGGTGGTAGGTGGTACTCTGGCCCTGTTTGGCTCTTGGGCTCATGCGGATATTGTTGGCGTGGGTGCCAGCGTCAGCTACTGGAATTCGGATGTGTCCGGCGACGCTGCCACCAATGGTGACGTGGTGGACCTGGAAAACGATCTGGACCTGTCCAGTGACGACAACGCCAACGTCACTCTCTATTTTGAGCACCCGGTACCGCTACTGCCTAATGTACGGGTGAACTACACCTCCCTGGAATTGGACGGTGAAGGTGAGCTGAGTGCGAACTTCGACGGGATCGCGTTGGGCACCACGGTCCAGTCGGATCTCGAGCTTGATCAGCTTGACCTGACCCTGTATTACGAAGTGCTGGATAACTGGGTCAATCTTGATTTGGGGCTCACCGTCCGGGATTTGTCTGGTGAGCTGACCGTTCGGGACACCGCTGGAGTCTTTGCCGTCAGCGAAACCGAAATCGACGCCGTCGTTCCGATGGGTTACCTCGCGGCACGGTTTGACCTGCCGTTCACCGGCGTGTCCGTTGGAGGCGATATCAATGGTATCGCCTACAGCGGTGATGCAGTTTATGACCTCAATGTCTACGGCCAGTATGAATTGTCGCTGTTGCAATTGCGGGCGGGCTATCGTCAGCTCACCATCGACTACGAAGATGACGATGACAAGCTGGATGTAGATATCGACGGACCGTTCCTGAGTGCCGGGCTGGTGTTCTGAAGCGATCTGGCATCGAATAGAAAAGCGCCTGTATGGGCGCTTTTTTTATGGCTGAATGGGGGCGGAAGCCGGTATCTCCATGGAGTTGGATTCGCTAAACTCTAAGCTCATGCAATTCATTGACGCGTTTCGCGGATTACGGAGATAAGACCTTGAAAATTCTGGTGACAGGGACTGCTGGCTTCATCGGCTCACATTTGGCGCATCGGCTGCTTGATCGGGGAGATGAAGTGATCGGTGTCGATAATGTAAACGACTATTACGATGTGTCGTTGAAAGAGGCGCGCTTGCAGCGGTTAACGGGGAAGCCGGGGTTTACCGAGGAGCGTGTTGACGTTGCCGATCGCGAAGCAATGGCGGTGCTGTTTCGCGAGCATCGTCCAGAGCGGGTAGTGCATCTGGCGGCTCAGGCCGGGGTGAGGTATTCGCTGGAAAACCCCCATGCCTATGTGGATGCGAATCTCGTTGGTTTCATGAATATCCTGGAGGGCTGCAGACACAATGAGGTAAAGCATCTGGTATACGCCTCCAGCAGCTCCGTATACGGCGCTAACGAGGCGATGCCGTTCTCGGTGCACGATAACGTAGATCATCCTGTGAGTCTTTACGCAGCCTCCAAGAAGGCCAATGAGCTCATGGCGCACACCTACAGTCATCTCTACCAGTTACCGACCACCGGACTTCGCTTTTTCACCGTGTATGGGCCCTGGGGGCGGCCAGACATGGCCTTGTTCATCTTCACCCGCAAGATCCTGGCCGGCGAGCCTATCGATGTGTTTAACCATGGTCGACACAAGCGTGATTTCACCTACATCGACGACATCGTGGAGGGGGTGATCCGGACACTCGATCATGTGGCGACATCAAACGGGCAATGGTCCGGCGACCGTCCTGATCCGGGCACCAGCAAAGCGCCCTATCGCATCTACAACATCGGTAGCAACAATCCGGTGGAGTTGTCCCGGTTTATCGAGATCATTGAAGACAAACTGGGGCGCAAAGCCGAAAAGAACCTGTTGCCCATGCAGGCCGGTGATGTGCCCGCGACGTACGCCGATGTGGGCGCGCTGATCGAAGATGTAGGGTACAAGCCGGACACGTCGGTGGAAGAGGGGATATCGCGCTTTGTCGACTGGTATCGGGATTTCTATCAGGTCTGAGATGTGGCCGAATCGGGGTGACGAACGTTGCCCCGTGCTGTTCTCGCTGGCTTTCCTGTGAAACAGGCATAAAAAAAGCCAGTTTTACGTAGCACGTAAGCAACTGACTTTTTTGCAGGATTGGTAGGACCACCCAGATTCGAACTGGGGACCTCTACCATGTCAAGGTAGCGCTCTAACCAACTGAGCTATGGTCCTGTCCTGCAACGGAGACGCACTATACTGATTGCCTTTGGGGTGGTCAAGCAATTTTTCTTAGCCAAACGCGAATTGCTCTACTGAGGGTGCTCCAGCGGTTGATCAGCAGCGCGGCGAAGATCAGGCTGCACCCGGCCAGCTGAGCTGGGGTCATGGTTTCCTGAAACCAGCCGGCGGCAAACAGCGCCACCCACACCGGCTCCAGTACCAGGATAACCACGCCGTGGCTGTGGGTGGAGAGGCTCTGTGCGTAGGTCTGGAGCAGGAAGCGACCGGCAGTGCCGATGGTGGCACTGGCGATGATCCACCACGCCAGCGGCCAGGACGTCGATTCCAGTGTGGGCTGCCAGGGCTCCAGCCACAAGGATTCAACCAGTGTCACTGCGCCCACGGTGAGTAAGGTCAGGGTGCTGAGGGGCAGCGGGGGAACCTTCGCCAGTTCTACCAGGGAGCCATCCCGGCGAACGAACTGCCGATGGTTGGCGGCATGGGTGTTCATCAGGAAGAACAAGGCAAAGATGGCGGCCGCGGCAACGAAGAACAGTTGTCCGGGCTCCGGGCGAAAGCCGTTTTTAAGCGAGAGCAGCGCCAACCCGGATACCGCGACGGGTATGGCCAGCCAGGTGCTCAGCGGCTGGCTTTCCCGGAAGAACAGCTTTGCCATGATGGGAACGATAACCACCCCGAGGCTGGTCAGAAAGGCGCCTTCGCCCACGTGAGTGCCGTGGTGGAGCCCCATGATCCAGAAACTCATGGCAATACCGAAGACCAGGCCGACACTCATACCTCGCCTTATCTGTGTTGGTGTCAGTTTGGCGAGGGACCGGCGAGCGGCAAACGCCAGAATAGCTCCCGCCATGAGAAAACGGATGGCCATAAACAGTAAGGGCGGCATCAGCAGTACCGCTTCCTTGGAGAACATCCAGCTGATTGCGGCCAGCAGGGTGACGCAGACCAGTAAGAGGTCGGATTTGTTGGCGTTGGTCAGGGGCATAGGGGCCTTGGCGTTGGTGTTTAAGGGGTGGCTTGTCGGCGGGGACGGTAGCGCGGGTAAATCGCGCTAGTGGCCACTGCGGGACTATTGTATAGGATGCGAACTAAAAAGCGCCTGTTTTGAGCATAAGGTTTTCCCGAAGTTGAAATGGGATGTTGCTATGTGGAACCGAGCTGGCGAAAAAGCGCAATTGGATGAAAAAGCAGGCGGTTGCACTCAGGCCTAATAAACAGCCGTAATAAAGAACTGCGATGCTCTGACTCGCTCGAATGGGCAGTTGCCTGAATCGCGCGGATTCTGGCGTAACTGGCGAAGCGCTCACAACATTGAAGGAGTCTCCGAGAATGCGCTATATGCAGTCATTGAACCGGCGTCTGAGGTTGGTTCGGGAAGATCGAAAATTGTCGGTCTCGGAGCTAGCTCAGCTCTGCGGCCTCGAAGAGCATCGCCTGCTGGCCTGGGAGAGTGCCGATCCGCGCAGAAGGGCGTACCCAAGTGTGGACGAGTTGATGGACTTGTGTTTCAGGACTGAGACGGCGCTGGAGGAATGGCTGGATCTGGCGGACGGGCAAGAAGCGGGGCAGCTGGAATTGCCGGGGTTGGCTTTTGGTGATGGTAACGAACTGACTCACGCACTGGTAGAATTGGAGGCAGTCATCGCACGGCTGCAACCAGACGGGGATGAGGTCGAGCTGTTGGCGGCTTTTCGTAAAGCGTCCTCCGAAACCCGGCGTGCCGTGATGCGAAAGCTGGGGCTTTAGGGCAAGCGCTGGAAGTCCGGGCTCCAGAGTTGGAGCCCGTTATATCTTGGTTCCAGCCTCAGTCGTCTTTCTTGTAAATGTGCTCGTAGACGTGATTGGTGGCTTGTACAAAGCCGTCAATGCTGCCGCAGTCGAAGCGCTGTCCCTTGAACTTGTACGCCAGTACGCAGCCGTTCCTGGCTTGTTCCAGCAGGGCGTCGGTAATCTGTACTTCACCGTTCTTGCCGGGCGGGGTGCGCTCAATGATGTCGAAGATATCCGGGGTAAGGATGTAGCGTCCAATGATGGCGAGGTTGCTGGGAGCATCTTCCGGTGCCGGTTTCTCGACCATGTCGGTGATGCGGTACAGGCCGTCCTTCATCGACTCCCCGGCAATCACGCCGTACTTGTGGGTTTCGTTCTGGGGAACTTCCTCGATGGCGACAATCGAGCAGCGGAACTGGTTGTAGAGTTTTACCATCTGCGCCAATACGCCATCGCCGTTTGCTTCCGCTACGCAGAAGTCATCGGCCAATACCACGGCAAACGGGTTGTCACCCACCAGGTTTCGTCCAGTCAAAATGGCGTGCCCCAAGCCCTTCATTTCATTCTGGCGGGTGAAGGCAAAGGTGTTGTTGTCGATCAGGTCCCGAATTGAGGTCAGCAGCCCTTCCTTTCCGGTGCCAGCAATCTGGTGCTCCAGCTCGTAGCTGATATCGAAGTGATCCTCGATCGCCCGCTTACCCCGGCCGGTAACAAAGCCGAATTCGCTGATGCCAGCTTCGGATGCCTCCTCAACGCCGTACTGAACCAGTGGTTTGTTAACAATCGGCAGAATTTCTTTGGGCATTGCCTTGGTGGCTGGCAGGAATCGAGTTCCGTATCCGGCGACCGGGAAGAGGCACTTCTTAATCATAGCTTCGTCCTTTGGGGGGAATGTCGGGTCCCGTGCCTGAGTGGCATTGCTCTCTTGGTCCGGAACGCTCCTTGAGTGCATCAGCATAAAGCTTGCCAAGTTTAACCAAACTGGCGCTGGTTACAATTGGCTTTTGTGCCGGATTGACCCAGCGCTGGGTTGCCTTGCCTTGCCTTGCCTTGCCTTGCCTGGCCAGGCCTGGCCCCTGGCGTGCCGTTTGAGCGGGTTAGGCACCTTTTTGGTGCGATTGCCTCCTGGTGCGGTCATCTCGCCGCTAACGCCAGGTGGGGTTTTCAGTCGCTCACAATACATCAGGTTCGTTGCAGGTGTTTTACTAATGGGCTTGCGCTGGCGAATTCAGAGGAGTGGCGCGAGGGAGGTAGCGTCGCCTGTGGGTGGTGTTGGGCGATTTCGCTGAGGACGGGTAGATCTGCTGAAGTTGTTAACAAACTGCCGGTGCCTGCCTCTGTGTTTTGTTGACAAAAGCAAGGTGTGAGCGTAGATTTGCCTGAAATTACCGGCTTATTGTTAACAAAAATGATTGAAGCAGTTCCTCAGACCCAAACTCGTGCCGATGAAGCCTTCGATTGTCTACAAACGGCAATCGTTAAGGGAGAGTTGGCCCCCGGTGAAAAAATCGGCGAACTGGAGCTGTGCCAGCGTTTCCAGCTTACCCGCGGCCCACTGCGAGAGGCGTTGGGGCGATTGGAGTCCCGTGGCCTTCTTGTTCGTCGTCCCCACGCCGGGGTCAAGGTGGTTTCCGTCAGCACCGAGGAGCTGTTGGAGCTGTACCGGATCCGGGAAGTCATGGAGGGCCTGGCGGCTCGACAGGCTGCTGAACGCATGACAGACGAGGAGGTGGCCGGGTTACAGGCCACGCTTGACAGTCATGAGGCCATGATCGAGAAGGCCCAGGGGCAGGCCTACTACCAGGCCGAAGGCGATTACGACTTTCATCACCGTATCGCCACCGGCAGCCGCAATACCAAGCTTGCGCAAATGCTGCTTGGCGACCTTTATTACATGGTCCGTATGTATCGTTACCGCCTCAGCACCTCGGCTGGGCGCCCCCATCGGGCGTTGGGAGAGCACCGCCGGATCGTTGAGGCCATCGCCCAGCGCGATGGGGAGCTGGCCGAGTTTCTGATGAAACGACACATTAATGCCGCCCGCAGGAATATTGAACAGAAGATCGAGGAAGGCCTGCTGTCCTTTTGACGGCTTTTGAATTCACCGCGATAGAACTCACAGTTAGCCGATTGGCTAAGGAGATTACATGTCCAAGACCCTGTCCCCCGGTGCCCGTTTCCGTCTGGCACTGAAAGAGAACCAGCCTTTGCAGATTGTTGGCACCATCAATGCCTACGCGGCGATGATGGCGGAGAAAGTGGGCCACCAGGCGATCTATCTTTCTGGCGGTGGCGTGGCCAACGCATCCTATGGTCTGCCAGACCTGGGCATGACCAGCATGAATGACGTTGTGGAAGATGTGCGCCGGATAACCGCCGCTTCCAGCCTGCCGCTGCTGGTGGACATTGATACCGGCTGGGGTGGGGCCTTTAACATCGGCCGTACCATTAAGGAAATGGAACGCGCTGGTGCAGCAGCGGTCCACATTGAAGACCAGGTGGCCCAGAAGCGTTGCGGTCACCGCCCCAACAAGGAAATTGTCTCCAAGGAAGAGATGGTGGACCGGATCAAGGCCTGTGTGGATGCGCGGGAAGACGACAATTTCTTTATCATGGCCCGCACCGACGCGTTCCAGCAGGAAGGGCTGGCGGCGGCTATTGATCGTGCCCAGGCCTGCATTGAGGCCGGAGCTGACGGCATTTTTGCCGAAGCAGTCACCGAGCTGGAGCATTACAAGGCCTTCTCCGAGGCGCTGGATGTACCCATTCTGGCCAACATCACCGAGTTTGGCGCGACACCGTTGTATAACAGGCAGGAGCTTGCGGAGGCGGGAGCCGGCATGGTGCTGTATCCGCTGAGTGCGTTCCGGGCCATGAACAAGGCGGCCTTGACCGTGTATGAGAGCATTCTGGCCAAGGGTGATCAGAAAGACGTGGTTGACCTGATGCAAACCCGGATGGAACTGTACGATTTCCTGAACTACCACGAGTTTGAGCAAAAGCTGGATGCGCTGTTCAAGCAGCAGAAAGAAAAGTAAAAGAGGAGAGAGTCATGGTTGATAAGAAACTCGGTGGCGCGGGCCTGCGTGGCCAGGTAGCGGGCGAAACGGCACTGTGCACTGTTGGCAAAACCGGTGCCGGCCTGACCTATCGCGGCTACGACATTGCCGAACTGGCCGATAAGGCGCAGTTCGAGGAAGTGGCTTATCTGCTGCTGCGTGGCAAGCTCCCGAATCGTCAGGAGCTGGACGCTTACAAGCAGAAACTGCGGGGGTTGCGGACACTGCCGGATGCCCTGAAACTGACCCTGGAGCAGATCCCCAGGGACGCTCACCCCATGGACGTGATGCGTACTGGTTGCTCCATGCTGGGCAACCTGGAGACCGAGCAGGACTTCAGAGAGCAGGACGACAAGATTGACCGCATGCTGGCGGTGTTCCCCAGCATCATCACCTATTGGTACCGTTTTACCCATGATGGCGTGCGCATCGACACCGCTAGCGATGCCGACTCCATCGGCGGTCATTTCCTTGAGCTGCTGCACGGCAAGAAACCGAGTGAGCTGCACGAGCGGGTCATGAACGTCTCGCTGATCCTGTACGCCGAGCATGAGTTCAACGCCTCCACCTTTACGGCCCGAGTCTGCGCATCCACGCTGTCCGATATTCACAGCTGCGTGACCGGCGCCATCGGCTCTCTGCGTGGTCCATTGCACGGTGGCGCCAACGAGGCAGCCATGGAACTGATTCAGAAGTTCAGCACGGCGGACGAGGCTGAGCAGGGCCTGCTGGGCATGCTGGAGCGCAAGGAAAAGATCATGGGCTTTGGCCATGCCATTTACCGTGAGTCCGATCCCCGCAACGCCATCATCAAGAAGTGGTCTGAGAAGTTGGCCGACGAAGTGGGTGATACCGTGTTGTACCCCGTGTCCGTGCGCTGTGAAGAGGTCATGTGGCGGGAGAAGAAACTGTTCTGCAACGCCGATTTCTTCCACGCCTCGGCCTATCACTTCATGGGCATTCCGACGGAGCTGTTCACGCCCATTTTCGTGATGTCTCGGGTGTCTGGCTGGACCGCTCACGTCAAGGAACAGCGCGCTAATAACCGGATCATTCGCCCAAGCGCGGAGTACACGGGGCCCGAGCATTCCGAGTGGGTGCCGCTCGAAAACCGCTGACTGTGATGAAAGCACCGGCGCTGTCCGGTGCTTTCCTGCTTGCCCCTCCCAAGAATTTCTGATGAGTGTGACCGATGAACAGCAACTACCGTAAATCGCTTCCCGGCTCGGACCTGGATCACTTTGACACCCGTGCGGCGGTCAATGACATCCAGGACGGTGCCTTCGAAAAACTGCCGTACACCTCTCGCATCCTGGCGGAGCAACTGGTGCGCCGTTGTGACCCGGATCTGCTGACCGATGCCCTGAAACAGCTGATCGAGCGCAAGCGCGAGCTGGATTTTCCCTGGTATCCGGCGCGGGTGGTGTGTCACGACATTCTGGGCCAGACGGCGCTCGTGGATCTGGCCGGCCTGCGGGATGCGATCGCCGAGAAAGGAGGAGATCCGGCGAAGGTTAATCCGGTGGTGCCAACCCAGCTGATCGTGGACCACTCACTGGCGGTGGAGCACGGTGGCTTCGAGAAGGACGCCTTCGAGAAAAACCGCGCTATTGAAGACCGTCGCAATGACGATCGTTTCCACTTCATCAACTGGACCAAGACCGCGTTTGAGAACGTCGACGTCATCCCGCCCGGTAACGGCATCATGCACCAGATTAACCTGGAGAAGATGTCTCCGGTGGTACAGGTGCGCAATGGCGTGGCTTTCCCCGATACCTGTGTCGGCACCGACAGCCACACCCCGATGGTGGATGCGCTGGGCGTTATTTCCGTGGGTGTTGGCGGCCTTGAGGCGGAGAGCGTCATGCTGGGGCGTGCTTCCATG